>JANNFE010000021.1:0-17290 GCA_031379415.1 Betaproteobacteria bacterium
GGTGACGAGCCCGATTTCACGATCGAGCCCATGGCCTTCTCGACGATGTTCGACAAGCCACCCTTCTTGTTGCCCGGCGTGGTGTTGGCGCTGCGGTCGGCGCTGCCGCGTTTCAGGTAAGCGTCGTACCAGGCCATCTCACGGATCATGGCTTCGGCCACTTCGGGTGTGGTGGCGCGCGAGGTGAGTTGATCGATGCCGTCGCGCACCTCGGTCACTTCAGAGAACATCACGCTGGCGCCAGCGCGCACCAGCAGGTCGGTGCAGAAGCCCACCGCCGGGTTGGCGGTAACGCCGCTGAAGGCGTCGCTGCCGCCGCACTGCACGCCCACCACCAGTTCACTCGCCGGCACGGTCTCGCGCCGGCGCGCGTCCAGCCGAGCGAGGTGTTGCTCGGCCTGGCGCATGATCGAATCGACCATGGACATGAAGCCGACATGGGCGTCGTCCTGCAAACAAACCACGTCCAGCGCCACCTCGCGTTCGTCGCGCAGCGCGATGCTGCCCGGCGGCAGCAGGCGTTCGGGCTGCAGCTTCTCGCAGCCCAAGCTGACCACCATCACCTCGCCGCCGAAGTTCGGGTTCAGGCTGATGTTGCGCAGCGTGCGGATGGGCACCACGGCGTCGGGCGCGTCGATGGCCACGCCGCAGCCGTAGCCGTGCTCCAGCGCCACCACGTCGTCGACGTTCGGAAAGCGCGGCAGCAGCTCGGCCTTGATGCGCTGCACGGCGAAGCTGGTGACACCGGCCACGCACTGCACGGTCTGCGTGATCGCCAGGATGTTGCGCGTGCCCACCGAGCCGTCGGCATTGCGGTAACCCTCGAAGGTGTAGCCGGCCAGCGGTGCTTGAGGTTCTGGCTTGACGGTAGCCATCGGCAGGCCTTCCAGGCTGCGTGCATCGGGCATCTTCAGCAGCCTTTCGTGCACCCAGCTGCCGGCCGGAATGTCCTTCAGCGCAGACCCGATGGGGATGCCGTAGCGCAGCACGGGTGCATCAGCGGCGATGTCGGTCAGCGCCACCTTGTGGCCCTGCGGCACGCGGTCCACCAGCACCAGGCCCGTCGGCAGCGCCGTGCCGGCGGCCAGGCCGCCCTCATTGGCGACGATGGCGACGTTGTCGCGTTCGTGCATGCGGATGGTCAGTGGCGGCGCGGACATCGCGGTCTCCTGGGCGGCGGCTGTGTTCATGGGCGTTGGCCGAATTGGGCGCTGGCGTGCGTCCAGGCGCGCGCTTGTCCACTCAGGCTCACGCCGAGGCCCGGGCGCGTGGGCACCAGCATGCGGCCACCCTTGATCTCCAGCCGCTCGTTGAACAGCGGCTCCAGCCACTCGAAGTGCTCGACCCAGGGCTCGGCGGGATAGGCCGCGGCCAGGTGCACGTGCAGTTCCATCGCGAAGTGCGGTGCCAGCATGAGCCCGGCTTGTTCGGCCTGCGCGGCGATCTTCAGGAAAGGCGTGATGCCGCCGACACGCGGCGCGTCGGGCATCAAGTAGTCCGCGGCGCGGTGGCGGATCAGCTCGCCATGTTCGGCGGCGCTGGTCAGCATCTCGCCGGTGGCGATGGGTGTGTCGAACGTCGCTGCCAGTACGGCATGGCCTTCGTGGTCGTAGGCGTCCAGCGGTTCTTCGATCCAGATGAGTTGGAGGTCTTCGAAAGTGCGGCACATGCGTTGCGCGGTAGGCCTGTCCCACTGCTGGTTGGCGTCGACCATCAGCGGCGCATCGTCGCCCAGGTGCTTGCGCACGGCCTCGACACGGCGAATGTCCAAAGCGCGGTCGGGCTGTCCCACCTTGAGCTTGATGCCGCCGATGCCACGCTCGCGCGAGGCATCGGCGTTCAGCAGCAACTGGTCCAGCGGCGTGTGCAGGAAGCCGCCCGAGGTGTTGTAGCAGGCCACGCTGTCGCGATAGGCGCCCAGCAGCTTGGCCAGCGACAGCCCGGCTCGGCGCGCCTTCAGGTCGTACAGCGCCACGTCGAAGGCGGCCATGGCCTGCGTCGACAAGCCGCTGCGGCCCACCGAGGCGCCAGCCCAGCAGAGCTTGTTCCAGAGCTTGCCGATGTCGCTGGGGTCTTCACCGATGAGCGCCGGTGCGATCTCCTGCGCATGCGCGAACTGGCCGGGGCCGCCGGCGCGTTTGGCATAGCTGAAGCCCAGGCCTTCATGGCCATCCGCGGTCTGCACTTCGGCAAACAGCATCGCGATCTCGGTCATCGGCTTCTGCCGACCGGTCAGCACCTTGGCGTCGCTGATCGGCGTGGCCAGCGGCAGAGTGCAGGACGAGACCCGCAACCAGGCGATGCGATCGGCCTCGTGGCTCACGCCTTCGCCACCTCGTGCCCGGCCATCAGCTCCAGCGCCTTCACCAGCGCAGAATGGTCCAGGTCGGCCATGCCGTTGGCGGCGCAGGCCTGCATCAGCTGGGCGGCATTGGCCGTCTGCGGCAGCGACACGCCGAGTTCACGCGCGCCCTGCAGGGCCAGACTCAGATCCTTCTGGTGCAGGCGGATGCGGAAGCCCGGCGCGAAGGTGCGCTTGATCATGCGTTCGCCATGCACTTCCAGGATGCGGCTGGCCGCAAAGCCACCCATCAGCGCTTGCCGCACCTTGGCCGGGTCGGCCCCGGCCTTGCTGGCGAAGAGCAGGGCCTCGCCCACCGCGGCGATGTTCAGCGCCACGATGATCTGGTTGGCCACCTTGGTGGTCTGGCCATCGCCGTTGCCGCCCACCAGCGTGATGTTCTTGCCCATCTTCTCCAGCAGCGGGCGCACCTTCTCGAACACCGCCGCGTCGCCGCCGCACATGATGGTCAGCGACGCCGCCTTGGCACCCACCTCGCCACCGGAGACCGGCGCGTCGATGTAGTCGGCACCCGCGGCATTGATCTTCTGTGCGAAGGTCTTGGTGGCCATGGGCGAGATCGAGCTCATGTCGACGATGACCTTGCGCGCGCCGCCGGCCTGGAGACCGGCCGCCACGCCCTGGTCACCAAAGAGCACGGCTTCGACATCGGGCGTGTCGGGGACCATGATGAAGACCACTTCGGCCTTCTGCGTCACGTCTGCGGCAGTCGCGCAAGCCACGGCCGAGGTGGCGGCCACAGTGGCGGGCACCGCGCCACGGGTGTTGACGAAAAGGTCGTGGCCGGCTTGCGCCAGGTGCACGGCCATGGGCGCGCCCATGATGCCGAGGCCGATGAAGCCGATGTTCATGTGTGTTCCTCGAAAGGGTTTCAATAGCCGGTTGCGGCTGGCGGCGACGCTGCGGCGTGCATCTTGGCCATCACCTGCTGCGCGCCGGCGGCCATCAGCCGCGCGTCGGAGCTGACGGTGACGAACTGGAAGCCCTTGGCGATGCGCTTCAGCGCCGCCTCGGGGCTGCCGTTGTGGATGCCGGCCACCACGCCATGCGCCTTGGCGCGCGCCAGGATGTGGTCCACGGCCTCGGCCGCCTTCGGGTCCAGGTCGTCGAAGGTGGGCGTGCAGCCCAAAGCGAGCGACAGGTCCGAAGGCCCGATGTAGATGGCGTCCAGGCCTTCGACGGACAGGATGTCGTCCAGATTGTCCAGCGCCGCAGCGGTTTCGATCATCGCGAAGGTGACGATGGTGTCATTGGCGTGTTGCGGATAGTCGGCGCCGCCGTACAACAGCGCGCGCACTGGGCCGAAGCTGCGCGTGCCGCGCGGCGCGTAGTGGGTGTAGGCCACCAGCTTCTGCGCGTCCTCACGCGTGTTGACCATGGGGCAGATCACGCCATAGGCCCCGGCGTCCAGGGTCTTCATCAGGATGCCGGGCTCCAGCCAGGGCACGCGCACCACCGGCACCGTGGCCGTGGTGCTGATGGCCTGCAGCATGGTCACCATCGCCGGGTAGTCGACCACGCCGTGCTGCAGGTCGATGGTCAGCGTGTCCCAGCCCTGGTGGGCCATGGTCTCGGCGCTGAAGCTGTTGGGGATGGCCAGCCAGCCGTTGACGGCGGCGCCGCCGGCTTGCCAGATGGAGCGCAGCTTGTTGGCACGCATGATCTTGTCTCCTTCAGGCGGCCGGGGCCGCGGACAGCAGGCGCCCGGTGGCGAAGAAGCTGTGCAGGTTGTCGAACACGCGGTCGGCCATGGCCTGCCGCGTCTGGTGGGTGGCGCTGGCCACGTGCGGCAGCAGCACCACGTTGTCCAGCGCCATCAGCGCCGGGGGTACGTGCGGTTCGTTCTCGAGCACGTCCAGGCCGGCGCCGCCGATGCGGCCTTCGCTCAGCGCGGCGACCAGCGCCGCCTCATCCACCACCGAACCGCGGGCGACATTGATGAGGTAGCCCTTGGTGCCCAGTGCGTTCAGCACGTGGGCGTTGATAAGGTGGCGCGTGCCGGCACCGCCCGCGGTGATGAGCACCAGGAAGTCAGCCCACTTCGCCAGGTCGATGAGCGAAGGCTCGTGGGTCCACGGCACATCGGCCACCGGCCGGCGCGAGTGGTAGCGCACGTCCATCTCGAAGCCGGTGGAGCGCTGGGCGATGGTGCGGCCGATGCGGCCCATGCCCACCAGGCCCAGGCGCGCACCGCTCACCTTGCGCGTCAGCTTGTACGGCGCCTGCGGCCAATCGCCACGGCGCACGTAGCGGTCAGCGGCGCTGAAGCCGCGTGCGGCGTCGATGAGCAGGCCGAAAGCGGTGTCGGCCACACAGTCGTTCAGCACGTCGGGCGTGTAGCCGACCGCGATGCCCCGCACCTGCGCTGCGTCCACGGCGATCTTGTCCAGGCCGACGCCGAAGCTCGACAGTACCTTCACATTCGGCAGCGCGGCCAGCAGCCCCGCGTCGACACCGACCGCAGCCGACGTGACCACGGCGTCGAACTCGGCGCCGTGCGCGGCCAGATAGGCCGGCGGGTCGGCTTGTTCGGCCAGTGTCACCAGTTCATAGGCGCCAGCCAGGCGGGCCAGCAGTGCGGGCGGCAGACGCCCGACATTGAGGAGTTTCATCACGCGCCCTGCCCTCAATCAATCTTCACGCCGCCCTGCGCCACCACGCTGGCCCACTGCTTGCGCTCGCGTTCGAAGAAGTTGGTGAACTCGGCCGGCGACATGGTGTAGACCTCGGCGCCCTGCGACACCAGACGCTCGCGCACTTCGGGCGACCGGATGATGCGCGTGAGTTCGGCAGCCAGCCGGTTGATCACCTCCGGCGGCGTGTTGGCCGGCATCAGCAGGCCCTGCCAGGTGCCCGACTCGAAGCCCTTCACGCCCTGCTCGGCGATGGTGGGCACGTTAGCCAGCAGCGGCACGCGCGTGGCCTTGGACACCGCCAGCACCTTGAGCTTGCCGGCCTGCACATGGGGCAGCGTGGCCAGCATGCCGTTCATCAGCACCTGGGTCTGGCCGGCCACGGTGTCACCGATGGCCTGCGCGCCGCCTTTGTAGGGGATGTAGGTCCACTCGGCCTGGGTCGCCTTCTCCACCGCCACCCCGGCCAGGTGTGGCGCGCTGCCGATGGCGGTGACCGCGAAGTTCAGCTTCTCCTTGTGCGACAGCGCCACCAGCTCCTTCAGGTTGTTGGCTTGCACCGACGGGTGCACCACCAGCAGGTGCGGCGAATAGGCCAGCATGGTGACGCCGCGCAGGTCTTTCGACGGGTCGAAGGGCAGCTTGCTGTAGACCGAAGCGGTGATGGCCAGCGCGCCGGTGTCGCACAGCAGCAGGGTGTGGCCGTCGGTGGCCTTGGCCACCGAGTCGGTGCCGGTGTTGCCGTTGGCGCCAGCCCGGTTCTCGACGATGACGGTCTGCTTCAGCGCTTCAGACAGCGGCTGGCTGATGGCGCGCGCGATGATGTCCGACGAGCCGCCCGGCGGGTAGGGCACGATGATGCGGATGGGCTTGTTCGGCCACGCCTGCGCTTGGGCCTGCACCACCGTGCAGGTCATCAGGGCCAGGGTGCCACTCACTAGCGTCAGCGCCAGGCGGCGGTTGGTGTTCAGGCTCATGCAGGTCTCCTTGTGGTTCTTCAATCGACGGTGATCCGGCGTTCTCGAATGATCTGCGCGTAGCGCTTGCGGTCGGCGTCGATCATCTGTGCGAACTGAGCCGGTGTGTTGGCGCGCGGCACGCCGCCCAGTTCGATGAGGCGCGACTTGACCTCGTCGGATGCGATGAGCTCGCGCACATCGGCCGATATCTTCTCCACCACCTCGCGCGGCGTGCCGGCAGGCGCCAGCAGGCCGATCCAGCTGATGGAATTGAAGCCGGGCAGCGTGCCTTCGGCCAGCGCCGGCACGTCGGGCAGCGCCGGCACGCGCTGGCTGCTGGTGACGGCCAGCGCGCGCAGCTTGCCGGCCTTGATGTGGCCGCTGGCCTCCAGCACGGTCATGAAGCTCAAGTGCACATGGCCGGCCAGCAGGTCAGAGATGGCCGGGCCGCCGCCGCGATAAGGCACGTGCACGATGAAGGTGTTGCTGCCCTGCTTGAACATCTCGGCCGCCAGGTGCGGCGCGCCGCCGGCGCCCGAACTGCTGTAGCTGAAGCGCCCCGGCTGGCTGCGCGCCAGGGCCGCGAACTCCTGCGCCGTCTTCGCTGCGACGCTGGGGTTGACCATCATGGCCAGCGGCAATTCGGCCACCAGCGAAATGGGCGCGAAGGCCTTGTCGGCGTCGTAGGGCAGCTTGGGGTAGAGCGAGGGGTTGATGGCCTGCGTGCCGATGTTGCCCATGAGCATGGTGTAGCCGTCGGGCTTGGCCTTGGCCACCAGGTCGGCGCCGATCTGGCCGGCCGCGCCACCCTTGTTGTCCACCACCACCTGCTGGCCCCATTTGACCGACAGCTTCTGCGCGATGAGGCGGGCACCGGTGTCGGTGCCGCCGCCCGGTGGGAAGGGCACGATCAGCGTGACCGTGCGCGTGGGGAAGGCGGCGCCTTGCGCCAGCGCGCCCGTGGCGGCCAGCAACAGGGCCGCGCCCAGGACTGCAAATTTCATCAAGGTCTCCGGTGGGGCTCAGCGCACGGACTCAACGCAAGGATTCAGCGCAAGGATTCAGCGCACGAACGCGGGCCGCTTGGGATCGAACTTCCAGCCTGGCATCAGCTGCTGCATGGCCGCGGCGTCGTCGCGCGCACCCAGGCCGTGCTGCAGGTAGAGCTGATGTGCCTTCTCGACTTCGACCATGTCGAGCTCGACACCCAGCCCAGGCTTCTTCGGCACCTGCACGTGGCCGCCCACGATCTGCAGCGGCTCCTTCGTCAGGCGCTGGCCGTCCTGCCAGATCCAGTGCGTGTCGATGGCCGTCACCTTGCCGGGCGCGGCGGCGCCGACATGCGTGAACATGGCCAGCGAGACATCGAAGTGGTTGTTGGAATGCGAGCCCCAGGTCAGGCCCCAGTCGCGGCAGGTCTGCGCGACACGCACGCTGCCAGCCATGGTCCAGAAGTGCGGGTCGGCGAGTGGAATGTCCACGCTCTGCAGCGACAGCGCGTGGCTGAGCTGGCGCCAGTCGGTGGCCACCATGTTGGTGGCCGTGGGCAGACCGGTGGCGCGGCGGAATTCGGCCATCACCTCGCGGCCGCTGAAGCCATCTTCCGCGCCGCAGGGGTCTTCGGCATAAGCCACGATGCCGCGCATGTCGCGCATCAGGCGGATGGCGTCGCGCAGCAGCCAGCCGCCGTTGGGGTCGAGCGTCACGCGGGCTTGCGGAAAGCGCTCGTGCAGCGCGGTCACGGCCTCGACTTCTGCCTCGCCGCGCAGTACGCCGCCCTTGAGCTTGAAGTCGTTGAAGCCGTAGCGTTCACGCGCGGCCTCGGCCAGGCGCACCACGGCTTCTGGCGTCAGCGCCTTCTCGTGCCGCAGGCGGAACCAGTCATGGCCGGCATCGGCCTCGCTGACATAGGGCAGGTCGGTCTTGCCGCGGTCGCCGACGAAGAAGAGATAGCCCAGCATCTCCACCGCATCGCGCTGCTGGCCTTCGCCCAGCAGGGCGGCCACCGGCACGCCGAGGTGCTGGCCCAGCAGGTCGAGCAAGGCCGACTCGACGGCCGTCACGGCATGGATGGTGGTGCGCAGGTCGAAGGTCTGCAGGCCGCGGCCGCCGCTGTCGCGGTCGGCGAAAGTCTTCTGCACGGTCTGCAGCACACGCTGGTGGGCGCCGATGGGCTGGCCGACGACGAGCGCCGCCGCGTCTTCCAGTGTTTGCCGGATCTTCTCGCCGCCGGGCACCTCGCCCACGCCGGTGCGGCCGGCACTGTCGGTCAGCAGCAGCAGGTTGCGCGTGAAGAAGGGGCCGTGCGCACCACTCAGGTTGAGCAGCATGCTGTCGCGGCCGGCGACCGGGATGACCCGCAGCGCGGTGATGACGGGGGTGGAGTCAGCCATGTCCCGCCCCTCAATCCGCGGTGATTTTTCCGACCTCGATGACCTTCTTCCAGCGCGCGAACTCGGCGGCCTGGAAGGCCGCGAACTGCTCGGGCGTGTTGCCGACGATCTCGAAGCCGAGTTCCAGCAGCTTGGTCTTCACGGCCGGGTCGTTCAGGCCGGCCACCAGCGCGTCGTGCAGCTTGGCCTTGATGTCGGCCGGCAGGCCCTTGGGCGCAGCGAAGGCCTGCCACGAGTAGACGGTGGCGCCCTTGATGCCCAGCTCTTCCAGCGTCGGCACATCGGGCAGCAGCGGCGAGCGCTTGGCACTGGTGATGGCCAGCGCGCGCAGCTTGCCGCCCTTGATGTTGGCCAGGCCGGTGTTGATGTTCATGAAGGTGGCGTCGACCTGGCCGCCGAGCAGGTCGCTCATGGCCGGCGCGCCGCCCTTGTAGGGGATGTGCAGGCCCGTGGTGCCGGTGACCTGCCAGAACAGTTCGGCCGTGAGGTGGTCGCTGGAGCCGTTGCCCGACGAGGCGAAGCTCATCTTGCCCGGGTTGGCCTTGTGGAAGGCCAGCACGTCGGCCACCGTCTTGTGCGGTGAAGCCGCAGGCACGGCCAGCACGTTGGGTGCTTGCACGGCGACGGTGATGTAGTCGAAGTCCTTCAGCGCGTCATACGGCACGGCCTTGATGAGGTGCGGCGCGATGACGAAAGGCCCGAGCGACGAGACGAAGATGGTGTAGCCGTCAGGCGCGGAGCGCTTCACGAGGCCCGCGCCCACGGTGCCGGTGGCGCCGGCCTTGTTGTCGACCAGAAAGGTGCCACCCAGCTTGTCCTGCAGCTTGGGCGCCAGGGTGCGCGCAATCATGTCGGTGGAACCGCCCGGCGGGAAGGGCACCAGCAGCGTGACCGGCTTGACGGGCCAGGCCTGAGCCTGGGCCAGGACTTGGGCGCTGGCGGCGGCCAGCAGCCCGAGGGCCAGCGCCGACAGCGCGGTGGTCAGCTTGTTCATGTTCGCTTGTCTCCTGAAAAGTGGCCTGAGGCGGATTTGGCGCCATCGAACGGTAGCGCTACCAAACCGGCATGCCTGATGGTAGCGCTACCTATTGATATCTGCAAGACTCGTCGAACTGGGGTTAACCCGGATCAGCTGCTCTGACGTTCGATGATCGAGAAGCCGATGTCGATGACACGGTTCTCGACGGTGCGCCCCTCGGCGCGGTCGACGATGAACTGTGCGGCCTGGCGACCGATGGCGGCGCCCTTGATGTGCACGGTGCTGAGCGACGGGTCCACATCGGCGGCGAATTCCAGGTCACCGAAACCGACCACGGCCAGCCGCGCTGGCACGTTGAGCCCCCGCACGCGCGCTTCGGTCAGCACGCCCAACGCCAGCAGGTCGGAACTGCAGAACACGGCGTCGATGCTCGTGTCGGCATGCAGCAGTTCGGCCAGTGCGCTGCGACCGCGCCTGAGCGTGGTGGGCGCCGGCACCAGCGCCACGCGCACCTCGGGCAGGTCGAGGGTTCTGGCCTCGGCCTGGAAGGCGGCCACGCGGCGTGTCGCGCGTTCGTCGTCGCCGGCCACCACGGCCAAGTGGCGGCGGCGCTTGCCGTGCAGGAAGCGCGCCACCGCGCGTCCCACCTCCACGTGCGAGAAACCGACCAGCATGTCGATGGGCGTCGGCGTCAGGTCCCAGGTCTCGACGACCGGGATGCCCGAGGCCAGCAGCCGCCTGCGGCCCTCGGTGGAATGCATGATGCCGGTGAGCACGATGCCGTCGGGCCGGCGGCCGATGATGGCTTCCAGCAGCGCGTCTTCGCGGTTGCCCGCGTAACCCGCCTGGCCCAGCATGAGCTGGTAGCCGCGCTCGGCCAGCGCTTCGGTGAGCGACTGCACGGTCTCCAGAAAGACAGGCCCCGAGATCGTGGGCACCACGGCCGCCACCAGGCGGCTGCGCGTCGACGCCAGGCCGCCGGCCAGGCGGTTGGGCACGTAGCCGGTGCGCGCGATGGCGTCACTCACCTTCCGGCGCACTTCTTCCGAGACCTGGCCGGGGTAGTTGACGGCGCGCGACGCCGTGATGGGCGCTACGCCGGCCAGCTTGGCCACGTCGTGCAGCGTCACGGCGCCGCTGCTGCGTCGCGTGCGCCGGGGAGATGCTGCTTCCTGGGTCATTGGAAATACCTTCGTGCTGCGCGCTGCGGTATTCGGCCGTTGGGGTGGCCCAGCGGGCTCATGCCGCATTATGGGCGTATGACAGCGCTACCAGCAACGGGGACGGTTTCCACCAAGCGCCCCCAGTGGCCGGCGCGGCCGGATGCCAGCGCGTCACGAAGCGCTGCAGCAAGTCCAGCACGCCCGGTGTGTCGCCGCACCCGATGAGGTGGCCATCGCTCTGCAGCACTTGCGACTCGGCGACCGCGATGTGCTGACTTCGACAAGGCGCGAATGACTTTCTGCACGGTACGGGCAATCTGCACGTTACGTTGATATCAACTATCATGCGACCATGCGCAGCACTTTGCCCGTCTCGCCCCAGGTCATCGCCGCCGAATGTCTGTGTCTGGGCGTTCAACGTGCAGCGCGTGTCGTCGCCCGCCACTACGACGAGGCCTTGCGTCCCGTCGCTTTGAGCAACGGTCAGTTCTCGCTGCTGGCCAGCGTGGCCGGCCTGCAGCCGGTGGGCATGCAGGCGCTGGCCGAACACCTGGCGATGGACCGCACCACCGTCACGGCGGCACTCAAGCCGCTCGCGCGCCGAGGCCTGGTCTCCATCGAGGTCGCGGCGCACGACCTGCGCGCCCGGGAAGTCAGCCTGACGAAGGACGGCTTCGATCTGCTGCGCCAAGCGACCGCGCTCTGGACAAGAGCGCAGCAGGCGTCGTCGAAGCGCCTCGGTGGCGCAGCGCGCGCCCCCATGCTCGCAGCCCTGCACCGCCTGCTCTGAACCGTTCATGCCAAAGCAGCGGCGCACGAGATCGATCATTTACGTTGATATCAAATTTTCTGCCTGTCCCTGCCTGTCCCTGCCTGTCCCTGTCTGTCCCTGTCTGCCACCGCATGCCCTGAAAGGACCGCCATGCCCACCGCCCGAACCAATGCCGATCCCGTCGCACCCAGGCTGCTCGCCCCAGCGTGGCTCTGGGCGATCACCGCCGTCTGGCTCTTGACTGTCGTCGCAGCATCCCAGACCGGAGTGCTGGATGCACTGGGCCGCACGTTCATGCCCGGCTACGCGCTGCTCGTCGCGCTGGGCATCATCTTGCCGACGCTGGCGTACTTCACCCTCCCGCGGGTGCGCGTTGCCGTGGAACGCATCGGTCTGCATGGGCTGACGCTGATGCACGCCTGGCGCATCCCGGCTGCGCTGCTGTTCTTCCACTACGGGTTGCAGGCCGAGCTACCCGGGCCGTTCTGGGTTCTGGCCGGCGTCGGCGATCTGCTCGCCGGCGCCTACGCGCTGACCGTGTTCGGACGCCCACGGTCCGACGCGCACTACCGGCGCATCCACCGCTTCGGCTTCGCCGACTTCGTCATCGCGGTGGGCACCGGACTGGCCTTCACGCTGATCGGCGACCCGAGGATGGCGCTGCTGACCACCTTGCCGATGGCACTGATCCCGCTGTTCGGTGTCGGGCTGTCGGGCGCTTCGCACATCGTGGCGCTGCACATGCTTGGCCAGCGCACCCGCGCAGGATGAGGGAATGGGCAATGCGGCCTTGATCCAGCCTTCCCGGCCTTCCCGGCCACCGTCCAGCCGGCAGACCCTGGCGCCGTTTCCGCAGCATCCATCGCCAGCGACAGCATGTGCATCGCATGCGGCACCATCGGCCGGCTGGCCTGCGGTGCCAGGGCCAGGTGCTCCATCACCTTGGCTTGCGCGACGGACGCCAGGCCGTGCATCTGCGACCAGATGAACATCGCGTCCAGGTCGACGCAGGTGCGCTGCGCACGATTACCGCCGTGGATGCGCCGCAGCACTGTGCGCAGCACGTCCAGCGCATGCCGCGCGTCAGCCACCAGGCCGCGTTGCTCGGCGGGAGCCGGCCACGGTGTGCCCAACATCAGACGGTACTGCAGGGGAGGCTCGGCCGCGAAGGCCAGGTAGCGACGGCCCAAGGCACCGAGATCCTCGCGCGGATCGGCATGGTCGCCGCGGTCGTCCAGGTCGTTGGCGAACTGCCGGAAGCAGCGCCGAATGACCTCGGCCAGCAGGTGGTCGCGGCTTGGGTAGTGCTTGTACGGCGCTCGGTGCGACACGCCCAGGCGCCGCGCCACCTCGCACAGGCTCAGGCGCTCGACGCCATGCTCGGCGATGAACTCGTGCGCCGCGCGGACGCAAGCTTCCTTCAGCCCGACCGGGGCATCGACACCAGCGGGATCGGTCATGGCCGGTGGCGCGGTGCGGGACACGCGTCATGGTCGCGCGGCACCGCCCGCCCGGGGCGCCATGCCCTGCATGATGCGGCCCATGATCGCCACGCGCAGCGCCCGCGGCGCCGTCGCCAGGCCCCATCCCAGCAGCTTCGACAAGGCGCCTGGCCGCACCGTGCCCTGGCGGCCCAGGGCCGCGAGCGTTTGTCGCGCGACCACCGCCGGCGCCACCGTGCGCCCCATCGTCAGGCCGGCGCGTTGCGCGAATGCGCTGGCGACCGGGCCAGGTGCGCAGGCGATGACATCGACGCCCTGCCGCGTCCACTCCACGTGCAGGCCTTCAGCCAGCGACTGCACGTAGGCCTTGGTCGCGGCGTAGTTCGCTGACCAGGGCGTGCCGTGGAAGGCCAGCACCGAGCTGAGCAGCACGACACCCCCGCGACGGCGCTGCACCATGCGTGCGCCGAAGTGCCGGCACTGCGCCAGGACGGCGCTGCAGTTGACGGCCACCATGTCCGCTTCGTCCTGCGCACATTGCGCGAGCAGCGGACCGGCACTGCCGAAGCCGGCCGCCGCGACCAGCAGGCCGATCTCCAGGTCGGCCGTGGCCGCTGCCAGCCGCGACAGGGCCTCGGGACTGCCCAGGTCCAGCGGCACGACCTGGCAGCGCACCGCGTGGCGCCGTTGCAGATCGAACGCCAGTTCTTCCAGCGGCGCCGACCTGCGTGACACCAGCACCAGGTTCAAGCCAGCCGCAGCCGCTTCGATGGCGAAAGCTCGGCCGATGCCGTCGGACGCACCGGTGACCAGCGCCCAGGGCCCGAGGCGCTGCAGGCGTGATGCGGATGCGGCCCTCATGGCGCTTCCAGGCTGTCGACCGACACCGCATGCGAGCAGCCCACGCTGCCCTGCGGCGCGCCCAAGCCGCTGATACACACCACCAGATCGACGGCACCGGCCGGCCATGCGGCGGCCAGGAACGGCGCAGCGACTGCAGCGGCCCGCTTCGGGAACCGGCACCGCTGGCCGGAGGCCTGAAGTTCGTGAACCAGCATGGGAAGGCTCCTGAGCATGAAGGGCTGAGGCAAGAGACCACAGACCGGCGCCAGAGTTGACACCGTCAACCATGATCCAATACAGTGTTGACACTGTCAACTCCAAAGGCCGTGCGATGAATCCGAGGCCCGTCGACGACCCGCCAGGGCCAAGCCGGCGTCGAGCCGTCGCGGCCACCTTGCTCGCACCGGTAGCCGCCTTGCTGGGTGGCTGCGCCGCCTTCGACTACACCGGCATCGACGCCCCGCGCGCACTGCCTTCGCCACCGCGGCTCGACCCGGTGCCGCGCATCGCGCTGGTGCTGGGCAGCGGTGGCCCACGCGGCTACGCCCACATCGGCGTGCTGCGGGTGCTGGAGGAAGTCGGCGTCGAGCCCGACCTGGTGGTCGGCAGCAGCGTGGGCGCGCTGATTGGTGCGTTCTGGGCCAGCGGCCAGAGCGCCGCCGAGATCGATCGGCTGTCGTTCGAGGGCGGCCCGCTGACGGTGTTCGACCCCTCGCCGTTCGCCGACCGCGGCTAGATCCACGGCCAGAAGCTGCAGGACTACGTCAACCTCGGCGTGGGCGGTCGCCTCATCGAGCAGTTGCCGCGCCGGCTGATCGTCACTGCCGCTCGACGCGGCGACAAGGCCGGCCGCTTCTTCATGAGCGGCAACACCGGCGTGGCCGTGCGCGCCTCCGGAGCGATGCCGACAATCCAAGCGCCCTCTTCCACGCTCCGCGCCACCAGCCCTTGAAAGTTGTCAGAATTAGATTAATACTGCTGACAGCAAAGGAATCACCGTGTCCAACCTCGTCCAGCAAGTCCTTGCGCACGCCGCCTCGATGCCGGAAGGCGCCAGCCTGTCCGCCAAGGCCCTGCTGCACCTGGGCAGCCGGGCTGCGGTGGATCAGGCGCTGTCGCGCCTGGCGCGCAGCGGCGAACTGCTGCGCGCCGGGCGGGGCGTCTACGTCCTGCCGGTGAAGGGCAAGTTCGGCGCACGGGCACCGGAAGTCGCCAAGGTGGTCCAGGAATGGGCCAGCCAGCGCGGCGAAACCGTCGTCGGCAACGGCGCGGCTGCAGCGAATGCGCTGGGTCTGACGACCCAGGTGCCGGTGCGCCAGGTCTTCCTGACCTCGGGCCGCAGTCGCAAGCTGAAGCTCGGCGCGCAGACGGTCGAGTTGAAGCATGCGCCGCCGTGGCAACTGCTCTACCCAGGGCGGGCCGCAGGCGAAGTCATCCGCTCGCTGGCATGGGTAGGGCCATCGGGCTCCGAAGCGGCGCTCGGTCAGCTCAGGCAAAGGCTGCCGGCGTCGGAACTGCTGGCCGTCGCCAACGCACGTGCGCGCCTGCCCACCTGGCTTGCGAGCCAGGTCAGCAGCCTGGTGACCCGTGCCTGAATACTTCGCACTGCCGCGCGAGGATCAACGCGAGGCGCTGCTTGTTGCGGCAGAGCGTTCGGGCCGTCCCCTGCACTTGCTCGAGAAGGACGTGTGGGTCGTCTGGGCCCTGCACCACCTGTTCACCGGACCGCACGCGCCGCACCTGGTCTTCAAGGGCGGTACATCGCTGTCCAAGGCCTACGGCGTGATCAAGCGCTTCTCGGAACATGTGGACCTCACCTACGACATCCGTGCCATCGCTCCGGACCTGATCGAGAAGGCCGACTCCCCCTGGCCCACGTCACGCAGCCAGGAGAAGAAGTGGAGCAAGGCGATCCGGCAGCGCCTTGCCGAACTCGTCAGCGGCAAGCTGGCGCCTGATCTTGCCAAGGCACTCGCCGAGCAGGGGCTACCTGCGAAGGCACGCGCGGAAGGTGAGCAGCTCTTCATCGACTACGAGACCTTCGGCGAAGGCACGGGCTATGTCCGGCCCTCGGTCCGGCTGGAGTTCGGCGCGCGATCGACGGGCGAGCCCAACGAGCCGCGACCGGTCGCGTGCGACGCCGCGCCGCACCTGCCGGACGTGAGCTTTCCGTCAGCCACGCCCCAGGTCATGCGCCCCGAGCGCACGTTCTGGGAGAAGGCCACAGCCATCCATGTCTTCTGCGCCCAAGGCAGCTTCCGAGGCGGTGATCGCTACGCGCGCCACTGGCACGACGTGACGCGACTCGACGCTGCCGGCTTCGCCGACAGCGCATCGAAGGACCGCGCGTTGGCGCACGCCGTGGCAGAGCACAAGAGCATCTGCTTCGCCGAATCGATGCCAGACGGTGCGCTCATCGACCACCGCGCAGCGGTCACCGGCGCACTAGATCTGGCACCCAGCGGCGACGCGCGGAAGACGCTGGCCGAGGACTACCAGCGCATGCTTGAGGACGGCCTGCTCTTGGACGACGCCGAACCCTTCGACGTCCTGCTGCAGCGTTGCCAGGCGCTTGCGCTCAAGGTGAACGCGGCGGTGCGGATGTCCGCATGACGCTCTGGTCCCGGATCCAAGAACGCGTGCCGACGACCGCTTGTAGGATGGCGACAACAGATTGCCGCCCAGCGCCATCGACTGGGCTCGCAGCGGAAAACTCTGGGGGTATGCGTGGGGGTATCGCCCAGACGTAAAGAAACAAAGTTCAATAAAAACAGCTACTTAGGATTGCTTTGAAACTCGCCACCTGGAACGTCAATTCCCTGGCCGTGCGCCTGCCGCAGCTGCTGGACTGGCTGGCCGCTCAGTCCGCAAGCGCGCCGGTGGACGCCATGGTGCTGCAGGAAACCAAGCTCACCGACGACAAGTTCCCACATGCCGAGATCGAGGCCGCCGGCTGGCGCGTGGTTTTCCACGGCCAGAAGACCTACAACGGCGTGGCCCTGCTCAGCCGCAGCGAGGCCACCGACGTGGTGAAGAACATCCCCGGCTTCGACGATCCGCAGGCGCGCGTCATCGCCGGCACGGTGGACGGGGTGCGCGTGATCGGCGGCTACTTCCCCAACGGCCAGGCGCCCGACAGCGAGAAGTTCGTCTACAAGATGCGCTGGCAGGACGCGCTGCGCGAGTGGGTGCGCAGCGAACTGGCGCAGCACCCGCAGCTGGTGCTGATGGGCGACTACAACGTGGCGCCCGAAGACCGCGACGTGTTTGACCCCGTGGCCTGGGCCGGGCAGATTCACTGCACGCCCGAAGAAAGGGCACAGTTCCAGGGCCTGCTGGGGCTGGGCATGGTCGACGCCTTCAGGCTCTTCGAGCAGCCGCTCAAGAGCTGGAGCTGGTGGGACTACCGCAACCTGGCCTTTCGCAAGAACCAAGGGCTGCGCATCGACCACATCCTGGTCAGCGCGGCACTCAAGCCGCGCGTGGCGGCCTGCGTCATCGACAAGCTGCCGCGCAAGAACGAAAGGCCCAGCGACCACGCCCCCGTGGTGCTGACGCTGGACTAGGAGCGTGCGCGGCAGGCGATACCGGACGGGACCGTTTTCTCGCGTGTTGCAGCCGACGACCTTCTGCCGCCCACGCTCCTAGTCCAGCGTCAGCACCACGGGGGCGTGGTCGCTGGGCCTTTCGTTCTTGCGCGGCAGCTTGTCGATGACGCAGGCCGCCACGCGCGGCTTGAGTGCC
>JANNFE010000041.1:0-12219 GCA_031379415.1 Betaproteobacteria bacterium
CGCCGAAGCGGCGCGCCGCGGCCTGCGTGCGCGCGGCAGCGGCAGCGGGCTGGCCGGCACGCTGCGCGTCACGGCGGTGCCCAGCTTCGGACAGACGCTGCTCGGGCCGCTGCTCGCCAGCTTCCAGGCTCGGCATCCGGAACTGCGCATCGAACTGCGCTTCACGCACCGCCGCGTGGACCTGCTGCGCGAGGACATCGACGTCGCCTTTCGCCTGACCCATCGCCCGCCACAAGATTGCGTGGCCACGCCGGTGCTGCCCTTCGTCGTACACGCCTACGCCGCGCCCGGCCCGGGCCTGCCGCTGCCCGAGCCCGCCGCGCTGGCCGGGCAGCGCTGCCTGCTCTTTGGCGTGCCCACCGATGAACTGGCGATGACCTGGCGCCACAACCCCAGCGCGCGCAGCGCCACCGTGACCGTGCAGCCCGCGATGGTGGGTGACGACCTGGGCACACTGCAGGCCGTGGCCCGTGCCGGCGGCGGCATCGTCTTCGCGCCCGACTACGCGGTGCGCGCCGACCTGGCGCGCAAGGCCCTGGTCGACGTGCTGCCCGGCTGGTGGCTGCCCGTGGCCGAAGGCGAAACGCTGCAGGCGCTGACCCTGCCGCTGCCCGTGGCGCCCGCGGCGGCACGCGCGCTGGTGCATCACGTTCGTGATGCGCTGGCGCCTGCGCCGCCCGAAAGCAAGTCGAAGCGCCGGCCACTGCCAGAATGAGCGGGCCATGCCCCGTTCCTGCAGACCCCCTTGGCCAGCCTGGTCCTTCGCCGCTCTGGCCGGCAGCCTGCTCGCCGCCTGCGGCGGCGGCCAACCACCGGCCGTGGCGCCCACCACGGCCGCCGACCGCATGGCCGTGGGCGACAAGCTCTTCAAGGAGCAGCGGCTCTCGGCCAGCGGGCGCCAGGCCTGCGCGAGCTGCCATGTGCCGGGCCGGGGCCATGCCGATGCCGAAGGTGTCTTCCTGCCGCTGGGCGGGCCGGCGCTCGACCGCCAGGGCCTGCGCAGTTCTGCCGCCCTGAACTACCTTGGCGGCAACACCGTGTTCAGCTTCGACACCCAGGGCCGGCCCGAGGGCGGCTTCACCTGGGACGGCCGCCAAGACAACCGCGCGGCGCAGACCCTGGGCCCGCTCTTGTCGGCCCATGAGCTGGCCAACGCCGACACCGCTGCCGTGGTGCGCACGGTGCGCGCCCTGCCTTACTTCACCGAGCTGCGCTTTGCCTACGCACTGCCGGCAGATGCATCCGACGCGCAGGTGCTGCAGGCCTTGCAACAAGCGCTGGCCGACTACCAGGCCGGCGACGCCGCCTTCCAGCCCTACACGAGCAAGTTCGACTTCGTGCAACAGGGCCGCGCAGCCTTCACGGCGCAGGAAGCGCGCGGGCTGGCGCTGTTCAACGATGGCGAACGCGGCAACTGCGCGTCATGCCACACCAGCGCGGCCACGCCGCAGCAGGCACGGCCGCTGTTCACGAACTTCGGCTACTTCGCCCTGGGCCTGCCGCGCAATCGCAGTGCGGCCACGGCCGACCCGGCCTACTTCGACATGGGCTTGTGCGGCCCTTTGCGCACCGACCTGCTGGACCGCACCGAGCTGTGCGGCTTCTTCAAGGTGCCCACGCTGCGCAACGCGGCCCTCACCGCGCCCTACTTCCACAACGGCGTGCTGGGCACGCTGGAAGATGCGGTGGCCTTCTACGCCACGCGCGACACCGAGCCGGCACGTTGGTACCCGACGGTGGATGGCGTGGTGCAGCCCTTCAACGACCTGCCGCCCGCGCTGCGCGCCAATGTGCGCCGGCAGCCGCCCTTCGGTGGCCAGCCGGGCGAGGCGCCGCGTCTGAGCCCGCAGGACGTGCAGGACATCGTCGCCTTCCTGCGCACGCTGAGCGACGGCTACACGCCCCCGTCTTGACGTTTCACACCCCGTGCAGCAGCGCCACCAGCTGGGCCTGCGTGTGGGTGCCGGTCTTCTCGTACATCTGACCCACGTGCGTGCGCACGGTGCTGATCTTCACCCCCAGGGCTTCGGCGGCGTGGGTGGGGCGCATGCCTTCGCACAGCATCTCGGCCAGGCGGGCCTGGGTGCGCGTGAAGCGGAAGCGGCGGCGCATGGCGTCGGTGCGGGTGAGCTGGACGCGTTCGATGGTGGCCAGCAACCAGCAGCCGGCGTGCGCACCTTCGTACTGGGCGTCGCTGGCGCTCATGGCGCGCAGCGTCACCTGCATCGGCGCACCGCCATCCACTTCGAGCGGCAGCACCACTTCGATACCGGCAGCCACCTCGGCGTGCCAGCGTGACAGCGGCACCCAGCGGCCGCCTTGGCGCAGCGCCAGGCGACCACCGGCGTCGAGCCAGAGGCCTTCGCGGCGCTCGATGCGGCGCGTCGCCGCCGGGTTGGCTTCGAGCACGGCGCCGTCGGCGTCGGTCACGAACAGCGGCGTCTCCAGGCGCTGCAGCAGGCACTGGCCCAGTGCGGCCAGGCGTTGCGAGCGGGTGGGATGGGCAACGGGGTGGTTGAACGTGAATTGCATGGTGGGCCTCCTGTGTGCGATGGAGGCATCTTGCAGGCGCAGCGCCCGTCGGCGAATGACACCTTGGTATCCCGGCGCGCCGCCGGGGCGGCGTTTCAGCGCGCCACGGCGGCCCCGCGCCGCCGCGCAGGCTGGCGTTGCTTCGGCACCAGGTGCTGCCACATTGCGCGCAAAGCCTGGGCCTGGGACTTGTCGCGCATGAACTGCTCGAAGGCCAGCGCCACGTGCGGCAGCTGCCTCGTCGCCATGCGCACCACGTGCCACTCGCGTTCGCTCGGGTTGTTGGGCAGCGGCAAGATGCGCAGCAGCCCCGCTTCCAGCTCCAGGATGCAGGTGTGCAGCGACACGTAGGCCGGCCCGAAGCCGGCGGCGCACATCTGCTTGATGGCCTCGTTGCTGGACAGCTCGGAGCCGACGCGCATGCGCACGCCGGCTTCCTTGAACAGGCGCTCGACGCTGGTGCGCGTGCCCGAGCCGCGCTCGCGCACCAGCAGGGGCTGCTCGGCCAGTTGCTCCAGCATCAGGCCGCTGGCCTGCCCCAAGGGGCAGTTTGGTGACGAGACGAAGGCCATGGGGTTGGCGCCGATGCACGACGAGGTCACCGCCACCTCGGCCGGCGGGCGGCCCATCACGGCGACGTCGATCTCCTGCGCCGCCAGACTGCGCACGATGTCGTCGCGGTTGGCCACCTGCAGCTTGACCTTGACGCGCGGGTTCTCGTTCACGAAGGCCACCAGGAAACGCGGCAGCCAGTACTCGGCCGTGCTCACCGCGCCGATGCGCAGCGTGCCGCTGAAGGCGCCCAGCAAGGTGGCCATCTCGTCGCTGGTTTCGTTCCACAGCGCGAGCAGGCGGTCGGCGTAGTTCAACAGCAATTCACCGGCCTCGGTGAGGCGCACGCCACGCCCCGTGCGCATGACCAGCGGCGCTCCGGCGGCGACCTCCAGGCCGCTGAGCTGGATGGACACGGCCGACTGGCTGAGGTGCAGTTCCTCGGCCGCCAGCGACACGCTGCCCAGCCGCGCCACGGTGCGGAAGGTGGCCACTTGTTTGAGCGATGCGGTCTTGGCGATGGACATCGGCTGATATTAGGAATCCGCGGGTCGGATGTCAAAACGTTCAATTTCATTTCTGCGGGCTGCTTGCTTACATTGGCCTCGGTGCATGGGACATGCGCAGTAGTTGACAGGTGGTAAGCACAAACCCGAAGAGGCAGTGCGATGCAGTACGAGAACGATGGATGGAGACAGGATGTTGGCGCTCGCCATCTCCCAATTGCCCGGACGCACCCGCTTGCGATCCATGGCATCACGCATGCAGCCCAGTCAGGGCCTAGCCAACAGGAAGGCCGGTTGACGCCGGCTGCGCCTGCGCGTGTGGTCTCGTTGTCGGGGCGCCGCGTCGGCGTTCGGGCATGCGGTGAATCGCGGCAGGCGGCCTTCTGCTGCGATGTCCAGTAGTCGATAACTTCGGAGACTTGAGAATGTCAGTACAAAACGATACGAGCAGACGGCGGTTCATGGGCCTGGCCGGCAAAGCCGGCCTGTCCACGATGATGGCGCAGGCCATCGGCGCAAACCTGGGCCTGGTGGACATCGTCTCGGCGCAAGGCGGCAAGAGGGCCGTCACGCCCTTCCGCTTCGCCATCATCAGCGACCCGCACCTGTACAGCGACAAGGACCATGTCTTCGACAAGCAACTCGAAGACGCAGTGGCCCAGGTCAACGCGCTGAAGACGCAGCCCGACTTCGTGCTCATCACCGGCGACGTGTCACACCACGGCGAGGTCGACCAGATCGCCAAGGGCAAGCGCATCCTGTCCAAGCTGAAGGCACCCATCCGTTCGATCCCCGGCGAACACGACTGGTATCTCGACATGGGCACCGCATGGCGCGGAGCCTTCGGCAACGAGACCTGGTCTTTCGACCACAAGGGCGTGCACTTCATCGGCATGAATTCGATCCTGGTGCCGGACTTCTGGACCGCGGCGAAGCTCACGCCCGCACAGCGGCGCGACTGGTTCATGCCGCTGAACAGCCCAGTGCCGGGCGTCTGGGGCGTGCACGAGAAGCAGCTTGAGTGGCTGAAGAAGGACGTGGCCAATCTGTCGGCCGATGTGCCGGTGGTGGTGTTCACGCACTCGCCGCTGTGGGACTACTACCCGCGCTGGAACTTCCAAGTCTCTGACTCCAAGGAGGTGCGCGACATCCTGGGCAAGTTCGTCAGCGTGATGGCCTACCACGGCCATGTGCACCACACGGTCTACAACAAGGTCGGCAATCTCACGTCGATCGGCACCATGAGCACCTCGTGGCCTTGGCCTTATCCGCCCGTGGACCTGGCCTACCCCGAGTTTCAGCAGTACCGGGCCGACCCGTCCAACACCTCCGACGGCATGGGCAGCGCAGCGATCGCCATCGACGACCGGGCGGGCCACTTCATCCAGTACAACCCCTTTGCGGACTCCCTGCCCCCGGCGACGAAGAACGGCTTCAAGGCCTGATCGGAGACAAGACGATGACTTCTCAGTACAAGACGTTGAAACACTGGGCCCTGCCGCTGGCCGCTGTTTCGGTGCTGGTCGCCGCGACCAGCGTTTCTGCGCGTGAACCCTTCACGCCGGCCGAGCTGAAGTCCATGGAGGACAAGCTGCTGGCTTCGGTGAAGCGCGGCTACGACATGTGGTACGGCGCACGCGCCGACATGTCCAACAACGGTCTGGCCTGCGCCAACTGCCATCCGGACACCGCAGCCACCAACCCGCAGACCTTCCCGAAGTTCATGCCCATGTTCAACAAGGTCGTGCCCTACCGCGAGATGGTCAACTGGTGCATCGCCAACCCGCAGGGCGGCAAGATGCTCGACGTCAACGGCGAAGACATGACGGCGCTGGAGTCCTACTCCTACTACCTGCACCGGGGTCGCACCATCGACACCGGCCTGGTAACGCGCCAGACCGCAGCGCCGACACCGGCCAGCGCCCGCGGCTTCTCCACCAAGGGCACGGGGATCGGCTTCGACAAGTGATGGCTCGCGGCGGCCTCGCTGCTGGACAGGCGCTGAAGGTGGGGCCGCAGCCTCGCCTTCAGCGCCGCCCATGTTTGCCGTGGTGAGGCAGGCGCGAGCAGCCTGGATCGTCGGGCTGTGGCTGGCTTGTGGCAGCGTGGTGGCGCAGCAGCGCTGCGAAGCCGATGCGGTACGCCCGCAGTCTCAAGGCGAACGTTTCGAGGACAACGCCGACGGCACGGTTACCGACAAGCGTTTGAAGTTGATGTGGATGCGCTGCTCGGCCGGACAGGAGCAGAGAAGCGCTGCGTGCACCGGTGATGCAGGCAAGCTCGACTGGCAGCAGGCGCAGGCCTACGCCGCACAACTCAACCAGCGCGGCACTCTCTTCTTCAACGACTGGCGGCTGCCGCTGCTGCGCGAACTGGCCGCGATCACCCAGCCGCGCTGCACGCAACCGCGTGCCAGGCTCGATGTGTTCCCGGGTACGCAGGCTTCGTTCTACTGGACGAGCTCGCTGCGCCCGGGTGATGGCCCGCAAACGCAGGCCTATGCCCTGAGCTTTGGCGTGGAAGGTGTGGAACTGATGGACAAGAAGGAGGCCCGGCATGTGCGCCTGGTCCGCAGCACGCACTGAAGCTGCCGACGCCGCTTTGCCGGCCCGGCGCGAGCTGGTGCGCGGTGGGCTGTGCGCAGCGCTGCTGGCGGGCGGCCTGTTCAAGCCCGGCGCCGCAGCGGCGGCCGACGAGGCCCTGGCCTTCGGTGCCACCTCGATGCAGGAGGCGCTGTCGGCCCTGGGAGGCATACCCGCGGTGGGCTCGGAGATCGTGCTCACCGCACCCGACGCCGCGGAGAACGGGGCCGTGGTGCCGGTCGCCGTGGCCTGCAGCCTGCCGGGCGTGCGCGAGATGTTCATCGTGATCGAGTCCAACCCCAACCCGCTGGTGGTGCGCTTCAGCATCCCCGAAGGCACCGAGCCCTACATCGCCACGCGCGTGAAGATGGCCGAGACGGGCAACGTCTACGCGGTGGTCAAGGCCGGCGGCAGGCTCTATGCAGCCTGCAAGCAGACCCAGGTCACCGTGGGCGGTTGCGGCTGAAAGCCATGACCGAGCTCAAGCCGCCCCGCGCCGATGGGCCACACACCGTGGCCCAGCCGATGCGCATCCGCGCCAAGGCCAGGGACGGGCTGACCGAGGTGACGATCCTGATGCCGCACGCGATGGAGACCGGCCTGCGCAAGGACAGCAGCGGCGAGTTCGTGCCGGCGCACTACATCACCGACGTGCGCGTCAGCGTGGCCGGGCGCGTCGTGCTCGAAGCCAAGATGAGCCTGGCGGTGTCGAAGGACCCCTTGCTCGCCTTCCGCTTTCGCGGTGGCGAGCCCGGCCAGACCCTCAGCGTGAGCTGGGCCGACAACAGAGGTCAACAGCGCGCCGACAGCGCCACCATTTCCTGAATTTCGACAACCTGTACCCAAGGAGACTGATCAGATGTACCCCAGCAACCGCCGTGTGTTCATGATGCGTGCCGTGATCGGCAGCTCGGCGCTGGCCGCCACTGCGCTGAGCCATGCCGAAGAGGAAAAGGTCACCGAGACCGAGGCCTATGCCAAGTCGATGGGCTTCCGCCTCGACACCACCAAGGTCGATGCCGCCAAGTACCCGCGCCACGACGCCGCCACGCAGCAGTGCTCCAAGTGCCAGCTGTACTCCGGCAAGCCGGCCGATGCGCTCGGGCCCTGCTCCTTCTTCGGCGGCCGGTTGGTCAGCCCGAACGGCTGGTGCCGCAACTTCAAGGCCATCAAGGCCAAGACCTGAGCCGGTGCGGGGCGCCGTTCGACGGCTCGTGCGACGCCCCTGCCCGACATCGCCCACCCCCTCTGCCCCTGTCATCAGCAAGGCAGTGACAATTTTGGTTGACAGTTAGTACTGTAAGCCTATGATGACACTATCGGCGGCGAGCATCCGCGGCACCACCTGTGCCGTGCAAGCCTGGCACGCCGAGCTCGGGGGACAAGGATGTACCGAAGCACACAAGTGCCGGCCACGCAGCCGACGCAGGTTCGAGGGGCCGGCTTGTTGATGGGCCGCCATGGTGAGAGCGGCGCCGAGCAGGCGCCGTGGCGCTGGCGGCATGCGCAGATCGGGGTGCTGCTGCTTTGCCTGTCCGGTGCGCTGGGCCTGATGGGCTGTGACCGCACCGAGTCGGAACAGCGCGGGCCTCGCGGTACGAGCCAGCTCCAGGTGCGCAAGCCCGTGGTCATCACCGCCGCCGCGCAGATCAACCAGATCCCTGAGCCCGAGGCGCAGGAAGACCCGGACCCCGAGGCGCCCGACATCAAGGAAGTGTTCAAGAACGTCCAGGTCCTGAACGACCTCACGGTGCTGGAGTTCTCGCGCCTGATGCAGGCGATGTCGACGTGGGTGGCGCCCGAGGAGGGCTGCGACTTCTGCCACAACCCGAAGAAGCTGGACTCCGACGAGAAGTACACCAAGGTCGTGGCGCGCCGCATGCTGCAGATGACGCGCGACATCAATACGCAGTGGAAGCAGCACGTGGCCGGCACCGGCGTGACCTGCTGGACCTGCCACCGCGGCCAGGCCGTGCCTTCGGGCGACTGGTTCGCCAACCCGGGCGCCACGCCGCAGAAGGCCAGCCTGGGCTATCGCGCCAACCAGAACGCGGGCGGCGTGAAGGCCACGGGCAATACCTCGCTGCCCAACGACGCCCTGTCGGCCTACCTCGACCGCGCCGAGCCCATCCGCATCCAGGGCGGCAAGCCGCTGGCCGGCGTGAAGCACGACGGCGTCAAGCAGGCCGAGTGGACCTACTCGCTGATGATCTACATGTCGAACTCGCTCGGCGTGAATTGCACCTATTGCCACAACACGCGCGCGCTGGCCCGCTGGGAAGAGAGCACGCCGCAGCGCGCCACGGCCTGGTACGGCATCCGCATGGTGCGCGACCTCAACAATGCCTACCTCACGCCGCTGAAGCCGCAGTTCCCCGCGAACCGCCTGAGCCCAGAGGGCGACGGCCCGAAGGTCGGCTGCGAGACCTGCCACAAGGGCTGGTTCAAGCCACTCAACGGCGTGAGCATGCTCAAGGACTATCCGGAACTCGCCGGGGTGATGGTGCGGCCGCCGGCCGCCGCGGCGTCGGTGGCTGCAGCTGCGCCGGTCAAGGTCGCTGCCGTGACGAAGAAGCCCTGACGACGCCAGGGCCCGGCCCGCATCAGGTGCCAGCCGGCTCGCCGGCTACGCCAGTGCCCGGCCGATGAGGATCTTCTGCACCTCGCTCGTGCCTTCGTAGATCTGGCACACGCGCACGTCGCGGTAGATGCGCTCCACCGGGAAGTCGCTGACGTAGCCGTAGCCGCCGAAGACCTGGATGGCGGCCGAGCACACGCGTTCGGCCATCTCGCTGGCAAAGAGCTTGGCCATGGCCGCTTCCTTCAGGCAGGGCCGGTGAGCGTCCTTCAGGCTCGCGGCGTGCCAGATGAGCTGGCGCGCGGCCTCGATCTGCGTCGCCATGTCGGCCAGCTTGAACTGCACCGCCTGGTGCTGGAAGATGGGCTGGCCGAAGCTGCTGCGCTCCTTGCTGTAGGTCAGCGCGGCGTCGAAGGCAGCCCGCGCCATGCCCACCGCCTGGCTGGCGATGCCGATGCGTCCGCCCTCCAATCCGCTCAGCGCGATCTTCAGGCCCATGCCTTCTTCGCCCAGCAGGTTCTCGACGGGCACACGGCAGTCGTCGAACAGGATCTGCGCCGTGTCGCTGGCATGCTGGCCCAGCTTGTCCTCGATGCGCGCCACCGTGTAGCCAGGCGTCTTGGTGGGCACGATGAAGGCGCTGATGCCCTTCTTGCCCGCGGCCTTGTCAGTGACCGCCATGACGATGGCCACGTCACCGTTCTTGCCGCTGGTGATGAACTGCTTGACGCCGTTCAGCACGTAGTGGTCGCCGTCGCTGTCTTTCACAAGGACGGCGGTGGTCTTCAGCCCGCCGGCCTCGCTGCCGACATGCGGCTCGGTCAGGCAGAAGGCGCCAAGCAGGTCGCCGCGCGCCAGCGGCTTCAGGAAACGCTCCTTCTGCTCGTCGTTGCCGAAGGCCATCAGGATGGAGCACACCGGGCAGTTGTTGACGCTGACCACCGTGCTGGTGGCACCGTCGCCGGCCCCGATCTCTTCCAGGATGAGCGCCAGGGCCATGTAGTCCAGGCCCGCGCCGTCCCACTCGGTCGGCACGGCCACGCCGTAGCAGCCGAGCGCGGCCAGGCCCTTCAGCTGCGCCGCCGGGAAGCTGTGTGACTTGTCCCAGGCCGCGGCGTACGGCGCGATCTCGGCCTGCACATAGCTGCGCACGGCGTCTTGCACGGCGAGGTGGTCTTCGTTCAAGAGCATGGTGGGTCCTTCAGAGTACGGGCAGCGGCACGCGGATGGGGCGGGCGGCGGCGCCGGGTTCGGCATCGCGTTCCCAGGGGCGGGCGCCGAGCGCCGCACCGTCGGCCGCCAGCGTGATGCGGGCCAGCCACTGCGGGGCAAGCGCTTGCCGACGCAGCCAATCGGCCCGCATCGCGGCCGGTACCTGTTGCGAGATCATGGCGGTGGCCAGGGCCAGCGTCTGGCGCTGCAGTTCGACATCGGCCTGGCGCGCGAAGTACCCGGCGTAGTTGGCATCGGCCAGCGCCAGCAGCAGCCGGCCCACGGTGTTGCGGAATGCCCAGGCGCGCTGCGGCGTGGGCTCGCCCTCGCCCACCACGGCTTTGTCGCCAGCCTGCGCCGAGGCCAGGCGCTGCAGCCAGCGCGCGTCGATCTCCTGGCGCGTGGCTTCGGGCAGCAGCCCCAGACCCAGTCGGCACACCATCCACTGCAGCGCGCCGCCCATCGGTGGCCCGGGCTGGTCGCACTGGGTCTGCAGGTCGGCCACCACGCCACGCTGCCAGGCCGCTTCGGCCGCCACCCAGCGCTGCGGTGCCAGTGCGCCTTCGGGCAGCGCGGTGGTGAGGGGCCGCAGTGCGGCGGCCCAGCCCGGCTGCAGCGCCAGCACCGCTGCCAGGCCCTGGTAGTGACGACGGGCCACGGTCCAGGCCACGGCGTTGGCGACCAGGCTCTGGCTGCCCGAGAGCAGGGTGCGTGTGTAGGCGCTACCCTGGGCCAGGCGCTCCAGCGTTTCGTCGTAGCGGCTGCCATGCGCGGCGGCCACCGCGGTCAGCGTGAGCCACAGTCCGCATTGCGAGGCCGCCAGTGTGTGCGGCGCCATGGGCGCGCCCGGCGTCATGACAGCCGGCAGCGGCTCGGCAAAGCGCGTGTGGGCGGCCGCCGCCAGGCAGCGTTCACCCAGCGCTGCATGTTCGGCCAGGTGGGGCGCCAGTTGCGCCGCGCCGACGGTCCAGCGCTGGGTGCAGTCGTCGGTGGGTGCGCAGGCCAGCAGCGCGCCCTGCATGGTGTTCAGGCGGGCGCCGCCGGCCGGGGCGTCAAGCAGATGCACCAGCGCCACATGCAGCGGCGTGTCGGCGGGCACGGCCGCCAGCGCCAGCGCGGGCGGCGTGGGCTGGGCGCGGCTGTCGACGAAGTTGCAACCGGCCCAGGCCAGCAGCAGCGCCATGAGCAGGGCCAGCAGCCCGGCGGTGGCGCGCCACATCAGCCGCGCACCGCGCTGCCAGGCGGGCTCCACCACCGCCATCATGTTGCTACCGGTCGCTCGCGCAGCAGGCGCAGGGCCAGCGCCACGAACAGCAGACCGCCCACGCCATTCAGCCCACGTCGCAGCCCGGGCGATGTCTGCAGCCGTTGCAAACGTGCCGCCACGGCCACCAGCAGCAGCAGGAAGAGCAGGCCTTGCACGACGAACCATGATCCCAGCAGCAGGAAAGACAAGGTCTTGGCCGGCGAGCCCGCAGGCACGAACTGCGGCAGGAAGGCCAGGAAGAAGAAAGCGACCTTGGGGTTCAGCACGTTGGTCAACAGGCCGACGCGAAAGTCGGCCGCGGCGCTGCGCACCGGCGCGGTGGCCTCGGCCACCGGCCCATCACCACCGCGCCAGGCCTGGCGCAGCATGCCCACGCCCAGCCACACCAGATAGCCCGCCCCGGCCCACTGGATGAGGCGGAAGGCCTCCGGGTGCAGCGCCAGCAGCGCCGCCAGGCCGAAGGCCGCCGCCAGGGCGTGCGCCACGCAGCCGGCGGCGATGCCCAGCGCCGCCGCCACACCGGCACGCGCGCCGCCCTGCAGCGTGCGCGACACGGTGAGCAGGAAGTCCACGCCCGGCGTCGCGTTCAGCACGAACACCGCGGTGGCGAACATTGCCGCTTCCGCGGGGCCGGGCAGCAAGCCGGTCACAACATCTCGACGGCCAGCGCCGTGGCCTCGCCGCCGCCGATGCACAGCGCCGCCACGCCGCGCTTCCTGCCCTGCTTGCGCAAAGCGCCCAGCAGCGTGACCACGATGCGCGCACCGCTGGCGCCGATGGGGTGGCCCAGCGCACAGGCGCCGCCGTGCACGTTGACGATGTCGTGCGGCAGCTTGAACTCGGCCATGGCGGCCATGGTCACGACGGCGAAAGCCTCGTTGACCTCCCACAGGTCCACCTGCCCCGCCAACCATCCGGCCTTCTTCAGCACCTTCTCGATGGCGCCGGCCGGTGCCGTGCTGAACCACTCCGGCGCCTGCGCGTGCACGG
>JANNFE010000069.1:0-2086 GCA_031379415.1 Betaproteobacteria bacterium
CCTCCACTACCTGGGGCCTGCTACCCGGCGCACCGACGCCTACCGGGACGGGACTCTCACCCGTGGGAGTGGCGCAGCAAGCCAGGGTCGAACCTCCCCCTTTGGGATCCAGTTCTTCCTCAGCGTCACGACGCACCATGCAGGCATCGTAGAAGCGGGTGACGCGTCAGAGTTACGATAGTTCGACAGTTTCTGTCGAAAACATGCCACGACCTGCCCGACCCGAACGCCCTGCTGTGCGCACCCGTGCGTCGCTGCCGCCACAGGACCCGCGCCGCTACACACCCACCGCACAACGCCCGGTGCGCGCCAAGGCACGGCGCATGGAGCCCGACTCCGAAATCCAGCCGCACAGCCACGCCTGGGCGCAGGTGGCGATCTCGGTGGCGGGCGTGGCACGCATCACCGCCGGCGACGCCACCTACCTGGCGCCAGCGTGGCGCGCGGTGTGGATCCCGCCGCATGTCGAGCATGTCGTCACCGTGGTCGAAGCGGCGGAGCTGCGCACGCTCTACATCCATCAGGAAGCCGGCGCCGCCGGCCCCGGGGTGGCGCCCGGGGCCCAAGGCGCGTGGCGGCAGTGCCGCGTGCTGGAGGTGTCGCCGCTGCTGCGCGAACTGGTGCTGCAGATGGACATCGGGATGGACGGCCCCACCCCGCCCAGCGCCAGCATGCTGGCGCGCGAGCGCCGCCTGGGCGAGCTGGCGCTCGACGAACTGCGGCGCGCCGCGCCGCTGCGCCTGGGCATCGAACTGCCGCAGGACAAGCGCCTGCGCACGCTGTGCCAGGCCGTGCTGGCCGAACCCACGCGCCACGCCACGCTGGACGGCTGGGCGGCCGATGCCGGCGCCAGCCCGCGCACCGTGGCGCGGCTGTTCCGCCAGCAACTGGGCACCTCCTTCGGCCCCTGGCGCCAGCAGGTGCTGCTGGCGCGCGCGCTCACCTTGGCCGCGCAGGGGCGCCCGATGGGACTCATCGCCGCGGAGCTGGGTTATGCCAGCGCCAGCGCCTTCACGGCCATGGTGCGGCGCTCGGTGGGCGCGCCGCCGGGGCGCTTCTTCGGCGGCAGCGGCGAACGTGTCGCGCGACTACCATTGGCGCGATGAATCAAGTCCTCTTCGACTACACGCGGCAGGACGCCGCCGGCGCCAGCTGCACCGCGCAGGCCTGGGCCCGGGTGCCGCTGGCGCTACCCCCCGTCGAGCGCCAGGCCGCCAAGGCGCGCGCAGCCCAACTGCTGAAGGCCCACGACGCCGTGCTGGTGGCGCATTACTACGTCGACGGTGATCTGCAGGACCTGGCGCTGGAGACCGGCGGCATCGTGGCCGATTCGCTGGAGATGGCGCGCTTCGGCCGCGACCATCCCGCAAAGACCCTGGTGGTGGCCGGCGTGCGCTTCATGGGCGAAAGCGCCAAGATCCTGTCGCCCCACAAGCGTGTGCTGATGCCCGACCTGGAAGCCACCTGCTCGCTCGATCTGGGCTGTCCGCCCGATGAATTCGCCGCCTTCTGCGACGCCCACCCCGAGCGCCAGGTCGTCGTCTACGCCAACACCAGTGCCGCCGTGAAGGCGCGCGCCGACTGGATGGTCACCAGCTCCTGCGCGCTGGCCATCGTCCAGCACCTGAAGGACCAGGGCCACAAGGTGCTGTGGGCGCCCGACCGCCACCTCGGCCGCTACATCGCGGACGAGACCGGCGCCGACATGCTGCTGTGGAACGGCGCCTGCATCGTGCACGACGAGTTCAAGGGCCTGGAGCTGGAGCTGTTGCGCCGCCAACACCCGGGCGCCCAGGTGCTGGTGCACCCCGAGTCGCCACGCAGCGTGGTCGAACAGGCCGACGTGGTGGGCAGCACCACGCAGTTGCTGAATGCCGTGGTGCAGGGCAAGGCCCAAACCTACATCGTGGCCACCGACAACGGCATCATGCACCGCATGCGCCAGCTGGCGCCGGGCAAGACGCTGATCGAAGCGCCCACCGCCGGCACCAGCGCCACGTGCAAGAGCTGCGCGCATTGCCCGTGGATGGCCATGAACGCGCTGCAGGGCGTGCTGGCCTGCCTGGAAAGCGGCAGCGGCGAGATC
>JANNFE010000117.1:0-4824 GCA_031379415.1 Betaproteobacteria bacterium
GCGCGTTGCCCACCGCGCCAGCCTCTGACCACTTGCCCACAGCCCCACCACGACCACCACCACAAAGAACTCAAAACAAGCACAAGGGCCTGGGCCGTGAAGATACAAGGGGCAGCGGCCGAAGGCCGCTCCGGGGTGGGCTCAATCCCCGACGATCCTGCGCTCGCGGATGATGGCGCCGAAGCGCTGCGAGTCTTCGGCCGCCTTGGCGCCGAACTCGGCCGGCGTCAGCGGTGAGGGCACGCCGCCCAGCGCTGCGATGCGCTCCTGCAGGGGCCCGCTGCCCAGGATGCGGTTGACCTCGGCATTGATGCGGCTCACCGCCGCTGCCGGCGTGCCGGCCGGGGCGTAGAGGCCGAAGACGGTGTCTGCATCGAAGCCCTTGAGGCCGCGTTCGTCGAGCGTCGGCACTTCCGGGAACAGCGGCGAACGCTTCGGGCTGCCCACCGCCAGCAGGCGCAGCCGGCCAGCGCGGATGTGCGGGATGGCGATGCCGGGGTCGAACAGGAAGTCGACCTGGCCGCCCAGCAGATCCGTCAGCGCCGGCGCGGCGCCGCGGTAGGGCACGTGCACGGCGAAGGTGCCGGTCTGGCTCTTCATCATCTCGCCGGCGAGGTGGGGTGAACTGCCGTTGCCGGGGCTGCCGAAGCTGAGCCGGCCGGGCCTGGCCTTCAGGTCGGCCAGGAAGGCCGGCCAGTCCTTCAGCGGGCTGTCGGCCCTGACCACCAGGAACACCAGCACGCGCGCCACGGCGGCCACGGGCACGATGTCCCTCACCGGGTCGAAAGGCATCTTCGGGTAGATGTGCGGGTTGACCGAGACCATGCCGCCCGAACTCATGAGCAGCGTGTGGCCGTCGGGCGCCGACTTGGCCACCACGTCACCGCCCAGGTTGCCCCCCGAGCCGCCGCGGTTCTCGATCACCACCGGCTGGCCCAGGGCTTCCTGCAGCGGCACGCCGAGGGCGCGCGCCAGCTGGTCGGCGGCGCCGCCCGGCGGGAAGTTCACCACCACCTTCAAGGGCTTCGTCGGCCAGGCCTGGGCCCAGCTGGCGGCTGGGGCGACTGCCGCCATGGCGGCCATGACGGCCAGAACCTCACGTCTTTGCATCGTCTCGTCTCCTCGGGTTTGTCAACTCACTTCAACTTCCAGCAGCGTGGCGCGCTCGCTGCGCAGCGCCAGCGTCAGCGCGTCGTGCAAGGTATCGGCGTCATCCACATGCACGCCGCGCAGGCCGTGGCCCTGGGCCAGGGCCACGAAGTCGAGGTCCGGCAGCTCGGTGCCGGCCACCGGGTCTTCGGGCTTGTAGCCGAAGACGCCGGCAAACTCGCGCAGCGCGGCATAGCGGCGGTTCTTCAGGATCACGAAGGTGATGGGCAGGCCCAGCTGGGCCGCGCTCCACAGCGCCTGGATCGCGTACATCGCCGAGCCGTCGCCGATGATCGCGATGACGCGTTGGGTGCTGCCCATGTCGCGCCGCGCCAGCGCCACGCCCACCGCTGCCGGCAGGCCATGGCCCAGGCCGCCGCTGCACATGGTGTAGAAGGTTTCCGCCTCCAGGATGGGCAGGTGCCGGTGCATCACCGAGCGCGCCGTGGGCGCCTCTTCGACGATGACGCTGCCCCGCGCCCGCTGCTCGGCCAGGGTCTGCAGCACGTAGGCCACGCTGAGCCTTTCGCCTGCCGCTGGCGGCGCGACCACCGGCCGCGGCTCGCGCAACGGCGGCAGCGGGCGGGCCTGCGGCGCGGGCCTTGCGAGCAGGTCCAGCAGCGACAGCCGGATGCTGCCCAGCACCGACAGCCCCACCGGTGCCCAGGCCGCGATGGCCGGGTCTTCGATGATCTGCAGCAGCTGCGCGCCTTCCGGCACGTGCGGGCCCTGGCCTTCGACGTGGTAGGTGAAGGCCGGTGCGCCCAGCGCCAGCACCACGTCGTGGCCGGCCAGCAGCTGCACGATGCGTTCACGCATGGCGGGCAGGAAGCCAGCGAAGAGGCGGTGGTCTTCGGGGAAGCCGCAGCGGCCGGACATGGGTGCGACGAAGACGCGCGCCTGGTGGCGTTCGGCCAGCGCCACGGCGGCATCCCAGGCGCCGTCGCGGTCGACGGCGGCGCCGATGACGATGGCCGGGCACGCCGCGCTGTCCAGCGCCGCCCCCAGCTGCGCCAGCAGTTCGGGCTCGGGCCGCAGTTGCGTGCTCACCGCGCGGGCTGAGACGGGCTCGGTGAGCACCGTCCAGTCGTCGGCCGGGATCGACACCAGCACCGGCCCGCGTGGCGGCAGCATGGCGGTGTAGTAGGCGCGGGCGATGGCCAGCGGCACGTCCTGCGCGCGTGCTGGCTCCACGCTCCACTTCACGTAGGGCTTGGGCAGCTCGGTGGCCTGGGCGGAGTACAGGAAGGGCTCGAAAGGCAGGATGGCCCTGGCCTGCTGCCCGGCCGTGATGACCAGCGGCGTGCGGTTCTTGTGCGCGGTGAAGATATTGCCCATGGCGTGGCCCACGCCGGCTGCCGAGTGCAGGTTCACGAAGGCGGCGTTGTGGGTGGCCTGCGCATAGCCGTCGGCCATGCCCACGACCACGCTTTCCTGCAGGCCCAGCACGTAGCGGAAGTCGGCCGGGAAGTCCAGGAACAGCGGCAGTTCGGTGGAGCCGGGGTTGCCGAAGACGGTGGTCATGCGCAAGGCGCGCAGCAGCTGCAGCGTGGCGACGCGGACCGTGATCAGTCGTTCTGGCAAGGGCGGCTCCTGGGGGGCTGGGTGGGTTCGGCGCGCAGTGTCCCGGACCGCAGGGGGGTCTGGCAATCGACTGAAACGAGCAAGCGGCGCCGGGCCCGTGGCGGCATCTTCATCGCGCCGCATCCGCTGCCTTCAGCCCTGCCGCTGCGCCGCCATCGTGAACAACATGTCGTCGGCCGCCCGCAGCCGGCGGCAGACCTCGCGGCCCATGTTCATCTGGATCAGCGCGAACTGGGTGCAGTCGCGCTCGAACAGCTCGTAGAGGTCGCCGGTGCGGATCTCGAAGGCCAGGCAGTCGGCCAGCGCGCGCACGGTGGCGCTGCGCGGCAGCAGGTCCATCAGCGCCATCTCGCCGAAACAATCGCCGGGGCCCAGCTCGTGCAGCACGAACTCGCGGCCCAGCCACAGGCGGCTGATTGCCACGCGCCCGGTTTCCAGCACGAACATGCCGGTGGCGGCTTCGCCTTCGTGGAAGAAGCAGCGGCCTGCGGGCACGCGCGTGACCAGGGCGCGCTCGACCACGAATTCGAGGCTGGGCTCGCTGATGGCGCCGAAGATCGGCATGCGCTGCAGGAGGGCAACTCGCTCGGGGTGCACGGAGGTTCTTCCGGTCGTGGCAAGGCGCCATGGTAGGCGCCGGCGCCTGGGGGATGTCACGGCGGGACATGCGACACTGCCGCGCCGCAAGTCCACAGGGGTATCGGTTCATGTTGATCAACTGCGTTGCCTACCAGCAGGGCACCAAGCTGGCCGACATCCCGGTGGCGCAGATTGCCGACTACCTGCACCGGCCCGACTGCTTCGTCTGGGTGGCGCTGAAGGACGCCAGCGACGACGAACTGCACCAGATGCAGGAGCAGTTCCACCTGCACGACCTGGCGGTGGAAGACGCCCGCCACGGCCATCAGCGGCCGAAGATCGAGGAATACGGCGACACCGTGTTCACGGTCATGCACATGATCGAGTACTCGCCCACCGACGAACTGCAGCTCGGCGAGGTGGCGGTGTTTGTCGGCCACAACTTCGTGCTGAGTGTGCGCAGCCGCTCGACACAGGGCTTCCTGGGCGTGCGCGAGCGCGCCGAGCGTGAACCGCACCTGCTGCGCCACGGCGCCAGCTTCGTGTTCTACGCGCTGATGGACGCCGTGGTCGACCGCTACTTCCCGGTCATCGACATGATGGAGCAGGACCTGGAAACCATCGAGGACAAGATCTTCGAGCCCGGCACCGCCAAGCAGAACATCGAACGGCTGTATGCGCTGAAGCGCCGCGTGGGCGTGCTGCGCCACGCCGTGGTGCCGTTGATGGAAGCCACCGGCAAGCTCTACGGCGGCCGCGTGCCTCAGGTGTGCGAACGTTCGCAGGACTACTTCCGCGACGTGTACGACCACCTGGCACGCTGCAATGCCACGCTGGACGCGCTGCGCGACACCATCGGCACCGCCATCCAGGTCAACCTGTCGATGGTCACCATCGAAGAAAGCGAGAACACCAAGCGCCTGGCGGCCTGGGCCGGCATCTTCGCCGTGGCGACCTTCTGCGTCGGCATCTGGGGCATGAACTTCGAGCACATGCCCGAACTGAAGTGGACCTACGGCTACCCGATGGCGTTCGGCATCATCGGTACCGTTTGCGGGTTGATGTACTGGCGCTTCAAACGTTCGGGCTGGTTGTAGCGCGCTTGTCGAATCCGGCCCGCACCATTCGTCGTGACCCAGGCGCCGGGCTTGGCGCCGCCTCAACCGCATGGAGATCGACACGATGATCCAGATCCAGCCCTATCTCTTCTTCAACGGCCGTTGCGAAGAGGCCATCGGCTTCTACCAGCAGACACTGGGCGCCGAGCTGCAGATGCTGATGCGCTTCAAGGAAGCGCCCGACATGCCGCCTGGCGCCATGCCGCCCGGCGGCGAAGACAAGGTCATGCACGCCACGCTGAAGATCGGCCACAGCACCGTGATGCTGAGCGACGGCCATTGTTCGGGCACGCCCGCCTTCGAAGGCTTCAGCCTGTCCTTCGCCGTGGCCGACGCCGCGGCGGCCGACCGCATGTTCACCGCGCTCGGCGCCGGTGGTAGCGTGCAGATGCCG
>JANNFE010000151.1:0-3431 GCA_031379415.1 Betaproteobacteria bacterium
AGGGGGTGCACAGGACCCCGGCATAACGGACCGGCCGGCATTGTGGCCGACCGCCGACGCCGGCAGCGCTCACCAGGGGATGGCCGCACCGTCCCAGGCGAAGAACTCGCCGCTGCGCTCGGCCGGCAGGCCATCGAGCACGGCTAGCAGGTGGCGTGCCGCGTCAGCCGGGTGGGTGGCTTCGGCGTCGCCGATGATGGGCTTGGACAGCGGCGACTGCACCGTGCCCGGGTGCAGGGCGGCCAGCACCGCCAGCGGGCGCTTGCGCGCCACTTCGATGGCGGCCGTGTGCAGCAGCATGTTCAGCGCCGCCTTGCTGGCGCGGTAGCTGTACCAGCCGCCCTTGCGGTTGTCGCCGATGCTGCCCACGCGCGCTGACAGCACGGCCATCAGGGCGCGTTCCTTCAGCGGCAGCAGCTCGTGGAAGTGTTTGACGAGCAGTGCCGGGCCGACGGCGTTGACGGCCATCGCCTGGGCCAGGGTGCTGGCGTCCAGGTCGGCCAGGCGCTTCTCGGGCAGGCGGCCGTTCACCTGCAAGGTGCCGGTGGCGCAGAACACCAGGTGCAGCGGGCCGTGCGCGCGCAGCGCCTGCGCCGCCGCGGCGATGCGGGCTTCGTCGGTCAGATCCATCGGCGGGTCGCTGCTGCGCGACAGCGCATGCACGTGGCCGCAGCGCGGGTCGGCATGCAAGGCCTGCACCAGCGCACCGCCGATGGCGCCACTGGCGCCGACCACCAGCGCCCGGTAACCCTGAGGCAGGCTGTTCAAGACGCTGCGCCGCGGCGGCCGAACATGTTCCAGCCTTCCATCGTCAGCACCTTGTCGCCCTGCTGGTTGAACATCGTCCACACCGCCTTCACCAGGCCCACGTGTGGTCTGCTGGCCATCACGCGCGCCTCGGTGACGTCCATGCGCATGCGCAGGGTGTCGCCCGGGAATACCGGCTTGTGCCAGCGCAGCGCGTCGATGCCGGGGCTGCCGAGGCTGGACGAGTCGAGCAGGTAGGCGTCGCACATCATGCGCATGGCCATGGCGCAGGTGTGCCATCCGCTCGCGCACAGGCCGCCGAAAAGCGAGCTGCGCGCGGCCTCGTCGTCGAGGTGGAAGCGCTGCGGGTCGAACTGCTGTGCGAAGGCGAGCACGGCTTCGCGGGACACCGGCGTGGCGCCGAAGTCGAGGCTCAGGCCGACGGGGAAGTCTTCCCAGTGGAGCCGGCGGGTCGGGGTGTCGGTCATGGGCCTGGAGGATAGCGGCGCCACAATCCAGGCCACCTTCGCTGCCACACCAACCCACCATGAGCCTGCTGATCCTGGGTCTTGTCCTCTTCCTCGGCGCGCATTCGGTGCGCATCTTTGCCGACGGCTGGCGCACGCAGATGGTCCAGCGGCTGGGCGCCAGCGGCTGGAAGGGGCTGTACGCAGTGCTGTCGCTGATCGGCTTCGTGCTCATCTGCTACGGCTATGGCGCGGCGCGTCAGCAGCCGGTGGTCTTGTGGGCCTACATGACCTGGCCGCGCCACCTGGCCGCGCTGCTCACGCTGCCGGCTTTCGTGATGCTGGCGGCGGCCTACGTGCCCGGCAACATCATCAAGGCCACGCTCAAGCACCCCATGGTGCTGGGCGTGAAGCTCTGGGCCTTTGCCCACCTGCTGGCCAACAACACACTGGCCGATGTGCTGCTGTTCGGCGGCTTCTTCGTCTGGGCGGTGCTCGACTTCCGTTCGGCTCGGCAGCGCGACCGCGCCTCGCAGGTGGTCTATCCGCCGGGCCGGCTGGCGCCGACGCTTGTCGCCGTGGGGGTGGGCATCTCTGCCTGGGCGGCGTTTGCGTTCTGGGCCCACACGGCCTGGATTGGCGTGCGGCCTTTCGGCTAGACACCCCCGCCGGGGGGCCACGGATGGGGGCCCGCCTGGGCCCGACCTCGGGGCGATGGAAGCGGCAGCGGCTGCGCACGACGATGTCGCATCGCAACCGAGTGGGGAGCTTCGATGTTCAAGCAACTGCTGGCCACCATCCTCAAGGCCCTGGCGCGGCGCCATGCCGCCGGCCCCTTGCACGTGGCGGCAAGGGCCTCTGACGAGGACGACGTCGAGCTCGTGCGCGGCTGCGGCTGGTTCGACTCCAGCCACGACCTGCACGCCGGCCTGTATGTGCACGAACATGCCAGCCCCGATGCCGTGGCGTCCGATCTGCCGCTGGCGGACTGGCTGGAGATGCAGCTGAGCGGCTGGCGCCTCACCCCGGCGGTGTAGGCGCACGACCAGGCAGACACACGCGGCCGCCGCCGCTGCAGGCATCATCGCTGCTTCGCCTGATGGAGATGCTCCGATGATGCTGCGATGGATGGCCGCACTGGCGGCAGCGGCCCTGGCCGTGCTGGCCGGTTGCGGCGGCGGTACCGACCGCACCAAGGCGCTGGTGCGCCTGGTCAACGCGAGCACCGGGTACGCCGCCCTGGAGCTGCGCGTGGACGACCAGTTGCGCCAGGGTGGCGTGGCCTATGGCGGCAATGCCGACTACGTGGAAGCCGACCCGGGCAAGCCCTACACCGTCACCAGCCCCGCGTCACCCACCTCGCTGCTGAGCTTCACGCCCGGGCTGTCGGCCCGCAAGTACTACAGCGTGCTGACCTATGGCGCGGCGGGTGCGCTGAAGCAGGTGGTGCTGGACGACAACAACGCCCAGCCCGACGCCAACCGCAGCTTCGTGCGCGTTGTCAACGCGGCGCCCGAGGCCGGGGCGCTGGATGTCTTCATCACCGCCAGCGGCGACGACCTGTCCACCGCCGTCGCGGTGCAGGCCGCGGCGGCCGTCGGCGCGGTGGGCAGCTTCTTCACCGTCAACAGCGGCACCTGGCGGTTGCGCGTGACAGCGCCGAACAGCAAGGTCGCGAGCGACGTGCGGCTGGATGCGGCGGCGCTGACGCTGGGCAGCCGGGACGTGGTGACGCTGGTGCTGGTGCCCGGCCCAGGCGGTGTTCTCGTGAAGGCGCTGGTGCTGAAGCAGCAGGCCGGCGTCGAGGTGAAAAACGCCACGCAGGCGCGTGTGCGCGTGGCCACCGGGCTGACCGATGCTGTCGTCACCCTCGGCGGCAACAGCTTGCTGGTGGCGTCGCAGCTGCCGGTGGTCACGAGCTACACGGTGCAGCCGGCCGGCAGCCCGGCGCTGGTGGTGACGGTCGGCGGCGCCACCGTGCCGACGGCCGCGCCCGTGCTGGTGGCCGGCGCCGACTACACGCTGGTCGTGCACGGCACCAGCGCGTCGCCGCTGTACGAGTGGGTGGCCGACAACAATGCGCCGCCCGTCGACGCCACCAAGGCCAAGTTGCGGCTGGTCAACGGTGTGTCGGGCGTGAATGGCCCGCTGACGATGACCGTGGACGGCACGCCGCTGCCCGAGACCGTGGCCGCGGGCAAGGCGTCGGCGTATGCC
>JANNFE010000183.1:0-16885 GCA_031379415.1 Betaproteobacteria bacterium
AGGTCCAGCCGGGCTTGCGCGTCCAGCCGGTCTCGTAGACCTCGCCGCCGCCGCTGCGTTCGGCTTGCGTCACGATGCCCAGTGCCTGCACGTGGCGGCGGAACTGGCCCACGGTGGTTTCCGTGCGGGCGATCTCGAAGCCGGCCACTGGCAGCCACTGGATGCCAGCGGGGTTGCCGGCTTGCGCGGCGCCCAGGGCCGGCAGCACCAGCAGCGCCAAACCGAAGCTAACGCGCATGCGGCAGGGCCTTGCTCAGGGCGTTGTGGCGTGCGACCAGCCGCGCGCCGTCGGCGGCCACCAGTTGACCGTCGCGCACGCGCACGCGGCCGTTGACGACGTTCAGCTTCACCGCCGGTGGGTGGCAGAAGAGCAGCGCGGCGAGCGGGTCGTGCAGCGCGCCGGCGGTGGCCACCTCGTCGAGCGCGAAGCTCACGAAGTCGGCGGCCATGCCGGGGGCCAGGGCGCCGATGTCGTCGCGGCCCAGCACCTGGGCGCCGCCGAGGGTGGCGATCTCCAGCATCTCGCGCGCGCCCATCGCCGTGGCGCCCGAGCCCACGCGCTGCAGCAGCAGGCCCAGGCGCGCTTCGGCCAGCAGATGCCCGCTGTCGTTGCTGGCCGAACCGTCCACCGCAAGGCTCACCGGCACGCCGGCATCGCGCATGGCGCGGATGGGCGCGATGCCCGAACCGAGGCGCATGTTGCTGCCCGGGCAGTGGGCCACGCCGGTGCCGGTGCGGCCGAAGAGCGCGATGCCGGCAGCGTCGAGCTTGACGCAGTGCGCGTGCCAGACATCCGGGCCCAGCCAGCCCAGCTGTTCGGCGTATTCGGCCGGCGTGCAGTTGAACTTCTCGCGCGTGTAGCTGATGTCGTCGTCGTTCTCGGCCAGGTGCGTGTGCAGGTGAACCTTGTGCGAACGGCCGAAACTGCGCGCCAGCTGCGCAGCGTCGCGCATCAGTTCGCGGCTGACGCTGAAGGGCGAACACGGGGCCACCACGATGCGCTGCATGGCGAAGCGCGCCGGGTCGTGGAAGGCTTCGATGACGCGCTGCGTGTCCTTCAGGATCGCGGCCTCGTCTTCCACCACGCTGTCGGGCGGCAGGCCGCCCTGGCTCTGGCCCACGCTCATGCTGCCGCGTGCGGCGTGGAAGCGCAGGCCCATCTCGGTGGCGGCGTGCAGCGTGTCGTCCAGCCGGCAGGCGCCGGGGTAGAGGTAGAGGTGGTCGCTGCTGGTGGTGCAGCCCGACAGCAGCAGCTCGGCCATGGCCAGCTGCGTGCTGACCTGCAGCATCTCTGGCGTGATGCTCGCCCACACCGGGTACAGCGCCTGCAGCCAGCCGAAGAGTTCAACGTCCTGCGCCGCGGGCAGCGCACGCGTGAGGGTCTGGAACATGTGGTGATGTGTGTTCACCAGGCCCGGGACGAGGATCTGGTCGCGCGCGCTGATGGTCTCGTCGGCCGTGGCTGGCAGGTCCTCGCTGCGACCGACGGCTTCGATCACGCCGTCACGAACGAACACGGCACCACCCACGATCTCGCGCCGCTGCGCGTCCATCGTGACGAGCAGCGTGGCGTCCTTGACCAGCAGCGTCGTCAATGCGCCTCCGCCGCCTTCGCTGCGTTGATGGTCGCCGCCTCGTCGGCCTTGCCGCCGTTGAAGTACAGGTTCAACAGCACAGCACTCAGCGCGGTGAGCAGGATGCCGCTTTCCAGCAGCGGGTGCAGCGCGTGGTTCATCTGCTGGCTCCAGCGCGGCGCCACCAGCGGGATCATGCCGGCGCCGATGCTGATGGCCACGATGTAGAGGTTGTTGCGGCTGGTCTTGAAGTCCACGTTGGCGAGTATCCGGATGCCCGTGGCCGCCACCATGCCGAACATCACGAGGCCCGCGCCGCCCAGCACGAAGGTGGGCACCGATTCCACCAGCGCCGCCATCTTCGGCAGTAGCCCCAGCACCACCATGATGAGCCCGGCCGCCACGCAGACCCAGCGGCTCTTCACGCCCGTGACGCCCACCAGACCCACGTTCTGCGAGAAGCTGGTGTACGGGAAGGTGTTGAAGATGCCGCCGATGACGGTGCCCAGGCCGTCGGTGCGCAGCCCGGCTGACAGCTCGGACTGGCTGATCGGTTTGCCGGTGATGTCCGACAGCGCCAGGAACATGCCGGTGGATTCGATCATGACCACGATCATCACCAGCGTCATGGTCAGGATCATGATGGGGTCGAAGGTCGGCATGCCGAAGGCGAAGGGTGTGACGACGTCGAACCAGCTGGCCTTGGCCACCTTCTCGAAGCCCATCTTGCCCAGGGCGACGGCCACCACGCAGCCGGCCACGATGCCCAGCAGCACCGAGATGTTGGCGAGGAAGCCGCGCGCATAGCGGCTGATGAGCAGGATGACCACCAGCACGAAGGCGGCCACGGCCAGGTTGTCCAGCGCGCCGTAGTTCGGGTTGTCCAGCATCGGCACCGGGCCGGGCAGCTTGACCAGCGGCGCTGACGCTGCGGTGACCGAGGCGCGCGCGGTATCCACCATCGCCGCGAGCTTGGGCACGTCCACGCTCTGCGCCAGCGGCGCCGGCCCGCCCATGGCCCAGCCGATGCCCACGCGCATGAGGCTGATGCCGATGATGGTGATGATGGTTCCCGTGACCACGGGCGGGAAGAAGCGCAGCAGCCGGCTCATGGCCGGCGCGATGAAGATGCTCAGCAGCCCGGCGCCGATGATGGCGCCGAAGATGGCGCGCGCTGCGTCGGGGCCACCTTGCCCGGCCATGGCCACCAGCGGGCCGACGGCAGCGAAGGTCACGCCCATCATCACCGGCAGGCGGATGCCGAAGTGGCGGCCGAAGCCCAGGCTCTGGATCAGCGTGACGATGCCGCAGCAGAAGAGGTCGGCGCTGATGAGCAGAGCCACCTGCTCGGGCGACAGCTTCAGCGCGCGGCCGATGATCAAGGGCACGGCCACGGCGCCGGCATACATCACCAGCACGTGCTGCAGGCCCAAAGCGGCCAGGCGGGGCGTGGGCAGTTTCTCGTCGACGGGGTGGATGGCGGTGGTGCTCATGGTGCTTTCCTCCTCAGGGTGCCTTGGTGCTTGCTTCGAACCAGCGCTTGATGAGCGCGCGTTTGTCGTCGGTGATCTGCGTGGCGTTGTTCATCGGCATCAGCTTCAGCACCACCGACTGCTGGTAGATGGCCTGCGCGTGCTGCTGCAGCAGTTCTGGCGTGTGCAGCGCCACGTTCTTCTGCTGCACCTGCGCGTTGTGGCAGAGCACGCAGCGCTGCTGCATCACGGCCTGCACCTGGGCCAGCGTGGGTGGCGGCTGGCCGGCCGCCACGGCCGGCGCGGGCGGGGGGGAGAGCGCGAAAGCCAGCACGACGATGAGCGCGGTGCCAGCGGCCGCGAATTCCCAAGGCACGCGCTTGCCGTGCACCAGTGCCTTGTGCCGCGCCACGAAGCTGTGGCGGATGAGTGCCCCGGCCAGCATCAGCACCACCAGCACCAGCCAGTTGTGCGCGCCCTGGTAGAGCCAGCCGTAGTGGTTGCTGAGCATCGCAATCAGCACCGGCAGCGTGAAGTAGGTGTTGTGCACGCTGCGCTGCTTGGCGCGCTGGCCGTAGATGGGGTCGACCGGCTCGCCGGCCTTCATCTGCGCGATGACCTTGCGCTGGCCGGGAATGATCCAGAAGAAGACGTTGGCGCTCATGGCCGTGGCCAGCATGGCGCCGACCATCAGGAAGGCGGCGCGGCCGGCGAACAGCTGGCAGGCGGCCCATGAGGCGCCGATCACGTAGACGAGCACCAGGGCGCCGACGATGGCGTCGCCGCCCACGGCAGCCGCAGGCTGCCCCTCGATGTTCCTGCCCTTGCTTTCCCCTACGAATCGGCAGATCAGGTCGTAGACGACCCAGAACAGCACCAGGAAGCCGAGCGCCGCGCTCACCGCCGCCGTGGGCGACCAGTCGTGCACGTTCTTGTCGATGAGGAAGGTGCTGGGGTTGAAGAGATACAGCACCACGTAGAGCGCAAAGCCGCTCAGCCAGGTGGCGTAACTCTCCCAGTAGAACCAGTGCAGGTGCTCGGGCAGCGACTTCGGCGCCACCAGGTACTTTTGCGGGTGGTAGAAGCCGCCGCCGTGCACGGCCCAGAGTTCGCCGTCCACGCCCTTGGCCTTCAGGCCGGGGTCTTCGGGCCGGGTCAGGCTGTTGTCGAGGAAGACGAAGTAGAACGAGGCGCCGATCCAGGCGATGGCCACGATGACGTGCGCCCATCGCAACAGCAGGTTGACCCAGTCGAGCAGGTAGGTGTCCATCGGCGGTGCAGTTCCCGTTTGCTGGCCGTGCCCACCACAGCGGGCGCTGTGGGCTCGAAGGTGTTGGTCGCGTCCCGGGCCGCGCCAGGTCGCGCGGCCCGCCCACGGCGACGGCGGAGCGCTAGTTCTTCACGTCGGCGGCCTTGATGGCCGGGGCCCAGTCGCTGACCTGCCGAGCGACGAAGACCGAGAATTCAGGGCCACTCATCTTGACCGTGCTGATGCCCAGTTCCTCGAAGCGCTTGACGATGGCCGGGTCGGCCACGATGTCAGCCAGGGCCTTGGCCAGCTTGTCGGTCACCTCCTTCGGCAGGCCGGCCGGGCCGCTGACGCCGAAGTAGTTCTCGGCCAGCAGCTGCGGCAGGCCGAGTTCGATGACCGTGGGCACCTCGGGCGCCAGCGGTGAACGTACGCGCGAGGTGACGGCCAGGCCCTTGATCTGGCCGCTCTTCATCATCGGCACGTAGGCGGTGATGACGTCGATGCCCACCGGGATGGTGCCGGCGATGAGGTCGGTGGTCATCGGCGCACCGCCCTTGTAGGGAATGTGCGTCATGTTGAGCTTCATGGCCGCCTTGGCCATCTCGCCGACGATGTGGCCGATGCTGCCCGGCCCGCCGCTGCCGAAGCTGCCGCCTTCCTTGCTGACGCCGGCCATGAACTTCGGCAAGTCCTTCAGGCTGGCCGGGCCGCTCTTCGGGTTGGCCATGATGGCCACCGGCGCGATGCCGAGCATGGCCACATGGCTGAACTGCTTCACCGGGTCGTAGGGCTGCTTCGGGATCGTGAAGGGGCCGATGGACAAGGGCGTGGAGTTGCTGAGCATCAGCGTGTAGCCGTCGGGCGCCGCGCGCGCCACTTCATTGCCGCCGATGGTGCCGCCCGCACCGGGCTTGTTGTCCACCACCACCGGCTGGCCCAGGGCCTTGGAGAGCGGTTCGCTGATGGCGCGCGCGACGATGTCGCTGGCGCCGCCGGCGGCAAAGGTGACGACCAGGCGCACCGGCTTGTCAGGGTAGGCGGCATGGGCGGCGCCCAGTGACAGCAGTGCCAGGGCGGCCAGGCTGCGCGTTGGCTTCATCGTCGGTCCTTCTCGTTGTGGACTGTCACTTGCAATTCATGTGCCTGGCACCGCGCTAGGAGCCGCGGTAGGTGCTGTAGCTCCACGGGCTGACGAGCAGCGGCACGTGGTAGTGACCTGCCGCGTCGGCAATGCCGAAGTCGAGTTGCACCACGTCGATGAACGGTGGCTCGGGCAGGGCCACGCCACGCGCACGGAAGTAGGGCGCGACGTCGAAGATGAGCCGGTAGCGGCCGGCGGCCATGGTGGTGGCGTCGAGCAGCGGGCCGTCGGCGCGGCCGTCGTGGTTGAGCGCGAAGGCCTTGAGCGTCAGGGCGCCCGTGGCTTCCAGCCGCTGCAGCGTGACCTTCATGCCGGCGGCCGGGCAGCCATGGGCGGTGTCGAGGACGTGGGTGCTGAGATGGCCCATGGGTGTGGCGTCTTTCGTGCGGCGGTGGGTGCTTGTGCTTCGGCGCAAACTGTATACACTTCTGAATACACGTCAAGCCGTGAACAACCCTGAAACGCTGCCATGGCCCGCTCCCGTGCCGTCCTGAAAGTGATCCAGCCCACGAAGCCAAGAACACGGCCGGCGCGTGCACGGAACGTGCCTGCACCTGAAGTGCCCGCGGCCGGCAGCACGCAGCGCATCGCCGACGCCATCACCACCGCCATCGTCGAGCGCCGCCTCATGCCCGGCACCAAGCTGGCCGAGCAGCAGATCGCCGACATCTTCCAGGTCAGCCGCACGCTGGTGCGCCAGGCGCTGAACCAGTTGAGCCGCGACCATCTGATCACGCTGGAGCCGGCGCGTGGCGCCTTCGTCGCCCAGCCCAGCGTGGAAGAGGCGCGCCAGGTCTTCGAGGTGCGCCAGATGATCGAAGGCGCGCTGGTGAAGCAGCTTTGCGTCACGGTCACGAATGAACAGGTGGCCACGCTGCGCGCGCACCTGCGAACCGAAGCCGAAGCGGTGGCGCGCACCGACATCACCGGCCGCACGCGGCTGCTGGCCGACTTCCACGTCGTGCTGGCACGGCTGGCCGGCAACGAGGTGCTGGCGCAACTGCTGGCCGACCTGCTGAGCCGCTGTTCGCTGATCGCCCTGATGTACCAGAGCGCGCATTCGGCGGAACATTCGGCCGATGAGCACGTGGCCATCGTCGATGCCATCGAGAAGCGCGACGCACGCACCGCGATGAAGCTGATGGAAGCCCATCTGGGCAACGTCGAACGCAATCTCCAGCTGCACCCGCGCGTGGGTGACCTGGCGCAACTGTTGAGGCCTGCATGAGCAACGAGGGTTACCCGAGTGCGAATTCCCGCTTGGCGGGACCGGCCGCAGGCCGCAGGGTGCAGGCATGAGTGCTCTGCCGTATCCCCGAGACCTGCGCGGCTACGGCCGCAACCCGCCGCACGCGCAATGGCCCGGCCAGGCCCGCGTGGCCGTGCAGTTCGTGCTGAACTACGAAGAAGGCGGCGAGAACAACCCGCTGCATGGTGACCCCACGAGCGAGACCTTCCTGTCGGAACTGGTCACCGCGCAGGCCTACGAAAACCGCCACATGACCATGGAGTCGATGTACGAGTACGGCTCGCGCGTCGGCGTGTGGCGCGTGCTGCGCGAGTTCGACCAGCGCGGCCTGCCGATGACGGTCTTCGCGGTGGCCTCGGCGCTCGAGCGCTACCCGGAACTCGTGAGCACCTTCATGGCCCGCGGCGACGAGATCGCCAACCACGGCCTGCGCTGGATCCACCACCAACACATGCCCGACGCCACCGAGCGCAAGCACATGGGCGTGGCCACGCACCTGCTGAAGGAGATGACGGGCGGACTGTGGCCGCTCGGCTGGTACACCGGCCGCGACAGCCCCAACACGCGCCGGCTCGTCGCCGACCAGGGCGGCTACGAATATGACAGCGACTACTACGGCGACGACCTGCCCTTCTGGCTGCAGGTGCAGAAGACCGACGGCTCGCTCGCGCCGCACCTGGTAGTGCCGTACTCGCTGGACACCAACGACATGCGCTACGTGCAGGCCCAGGGCTTCAACACCGGTGACCACTTCTTCACCTATTTGCGCGACAGCTTCGATGCGCTGTATGCGGAAGGTGAAGAGGCACCCAAGATGATGAGCATCGGCATGCACTGCCGGCTGCTCGGCAAGCCCGGGCGCATTGGCTCGCTGCAGCGCTTTCTGGACCATATTCAGGCCAAGGACAGGGTGTGGATCTGCCGCCGCATCGACATCGCGCGGCACTGGAAGGCCGTGCACCCCTTCGACCCCGCCACCGCCTTCGTCTGGCGCTGAAACCATGCTCACGCTCCAACACCTCAACGCCGCCAGCGCCGAACAATTCGTCGCGCTGCTCGACGGCACCTATGAACACTCGCCCTGGGTGGCGGAGGCCGCGGCGCCCAAGCGCCCCTTCGCGACCCTGGCGGCGCTGAAGCAGGCGCTGGTGGACAGCGTGCGCGAAGCCGGTCCCGACCAGCAACTGGCGCTGGTGCGCGCCCACCCCGAACTGGCCGGCAAGGCGATGGTGAGCCAGAGCCTCACCGCCGAAAGCACGAACGAACAAGGCAAGGCCGGCCTGGCCGACTGCACGCCCGCAGAGTTCGAGAAGCTGCATGCACTCAACGCCGCCTACAAGGCCAAGTTCGGCTGGCCCTTCATGCTGGCCGTGCGCGGCCCGCGCGGCACCGGACTCCACCGCAGCGAGATCATCGCCACCTTCGAACGGCGCCTGGCCGGCCACCGCGACGTCGAATTCGCCGAGGCGCTGCGCAACATCCACCGCGTGGCCGAGATTCGCCTCAACGACAAGTTCGGCGTGATGCCCCTGCTCGGCAACCGCGTGTGGGACTGGGCCGAGGAGCTGGCCGCCGACAGCGACCCCGGTTACCAGGAACAAGGCCAGCTGACGGTGACCTACCTCACCGCCGCGCACCAGGCCGCAGCACGCCGCCTGCAAGGCTGGATGCGCGAGTGCGGCTTCGACGAGGTGTGCATCGACGCCGTCGGCAACGTCGTGGGCGTCTATCGCGGCAGCGACGCCGCGGCCCAACGTCTGCTCACCGGCAGCCACTACGACACCGTGCGCAACGGCGGCAAGTACGACGGCCGCCTGGGCATCCTGGTGCCTTGTGCCGTGGTGCGCGAACTGCGCCGCGCGGGGCGCCGGCTGCCTTTCGGCATCGAGGTCGTGGGCTTCGCCGAAGAGGAAGGGCAGCGCTACAAGGCCACCTTCCTGGGCAGCGGCGCGCTCACCGGCGACTTCGATCCCGCCTGGCTGGACCAGACCGACGCCGAAGGCATCAACATGCGCGACGCCATGCGCGCCGCGGGTTTGCCCGGCACGCTGGATGCCATCGTCGCCGAGAGGCGCGACCCGCGCCAGTACCTCGGCTTCGTCGAAGTGCACATCGAACAAGGCCCGGTGCTCAACGAGCTGGATCTGCCGCTGGGCATCGTCACCAGCATCAATGGCAGCCTGCGTTATCTCGGCGAGGTGCAGGGCATGGCCAGCCACGCCGGCACCACGCCCATGGGCCGCCGCCGTGACGCCGCCTGCGCGGTGGCCGAACTGGCGCTCTTCGTCGAGAAGCGCGCCAGCGCGGTGCCCGACGTGGTGGGCACCGTCGGCATGCTGCAGGTGCCGGGCGGCAGCATCAACGTCGTGCCCGGCCGCTGCCTGTTCAGCCTGGACCTGCGCGCCACCACCAACGAAGCGCGCGACGCGCTGGGCGCCGACGTGCGCGACGAGCTGGCGCGCATCTGCGCCGAACGCGGCCTGAGCTGCACGCTGGAGCAGACGCTGGCCGCCAGCGCCGCACCCAGCGCGCCGGCCTGGCAGCGGCGCTGGGAAGCCGCGGTGCGGTCACTCGGCCTGCCCGTCTTCCGCCTGCCCAGCGGCGCCGGCCACGACGCCATGAAGCTGCACGAGGTGATGCCGCAGGCCATGCTCTTCGTGCGCGGCGGCAATTCGGGCATCAGCCACAACCCGCTGGAAACCATCACCGCCGACGATGCCGAACTCTGCGTCGCGGCCTTCTCGAACCTCATCGAAGGGCTGGCAGCCGAATGACCCACCACGACAAGCTCGACGCCTGGATCGCCGCGCACTTCGACGAAGAGATCCGCTTCCTGCAGGCCCTGGTGCAGGTGTCCACCGACACGCCGCCCGGCCACAACGCACCGCACGCCGAACGCACCGCCGAACTGCTGGCCGGCATGGGCCTGCAGGCCGAGAAGCATCCGATCCCGGCCTGGGCGCTGGAAGAGTACGGGCTGAAGTCCATCACCAACCTCATCGTGCGGCGGCGTTTCGGTGCTGGCGGCAAGACCATCGCGCTGAATGCGCATGGCGACGTGGTGCCGCCCGGCGAGGGCTGGACCCACGAGCCCTACGGCGGCGAGGTGGTGGACGGCAAGCTCTACGGCCGCGCCTCGGCGGTGAGCAAGAGCGACTTCGCCACCTACACCTTCGCGCTGCGGGCGCTCGAATCGCTGGGCTTGGCCTTGAAGGGCGCGGTCGAGCTGCACTTCACCTACGACGAGGAATTCGGCGGCGAACTCGGCCCCGGCTGGCTGCTGTCGAACAAGCTGACGAAACCCGACCTGCTCATCGCCGCCGGCTTCAGCTACCAGGTGGTGACGGCGCACAACGGCTGCCTGCAGATGGAAGTCACGCTGCACGGCCTGGCCTCGCACGCCGCCTACCCGCACACCGGCATCGACGCACTGCAGGCCGCCAACCAGCTGCTGAACGCGCTGTATGCCTACAACGACGTGCTGCGCACGCGGCGCTCGTCGGTGGCAGGCATCACCCACCCCTACCTGAACGTCGGCCGCATCGAAGGCGGCAGCAACACCAACGTCGTGCCCGGCAAGGTGGTGCTGAAGATCGACCGCCGCATGATCCCCGAAGAAGACGTGGCGCTGGTCGAAGCCGAGGTGCGTTCGCTCATCGAGCAGGTGGTGACGCGCTCGGCCGGCGTGCGGGTGGAGATCAAGCGCCTGCTGCTGGCCCATTCGCTGCAGCCCGACCCGGGCAACGCCACGCTGGTGGCGGCCATCCAGAAGCATGGCGAGATCGTGTTCGGCGAGCCCATCCCCACCAGCGGCACGCCGCTGTACACCGACGTGCGCCTGTACGGCGCCGCCGGTGTGCCGGCCGTGATCTACGGCGCCGGTCCGCGCACGGTGCTGGAAAGCAACGCGAAGCGGGCCGACGAGCACCTGGTGCTGAGCGACTTGCAAGGCGCCACGCGGGTGGTGGCGCGCACGCTGCTGGACGTGCTCAGCGGGTAAGGCGCCGGGGCGCAGTCGCCCCGGTCCGGTGCCCCGGACCGGCACTTCGGTGCAGCGCCACGCGCTGCGTCTGGGTAGGCTGGCGGTTTCACCCGATGTCGGTGCACCGAGGCCCGCGCACAGAATTTGCGTCACGCCTCATCACCTGCCACGGGCCTGCCCGGCACGCCACCCCCTCGGAGCCCCATCCATGAGCTTTCACCCCCTGCGGCGCCTGGCCGTGAAGACGGCCTTGCTGGCCGCGTCGCTCGCACCGCTGGCCGCCTGGGCGCAGACGCCCATCAAGTTCCAGCTCGACTGGCGCTTCGAAGGCCCGGCCGCGCTCTTCCTGGCCAGCCAGGCCAAGGGCTATTACAAGGCCGCGGGGTTGGACGTCACCATCGACGCCGGCAACGGCAGCGGCGGCACCGTCACGCGCGTGGCCAGCGGCAGCTACGACATGGGTTTCGCCGACATGGCGGCGCTGATGGAGTTCCACGCCAACAACCCCGACGCGCCGAACAAGCCGGTGGCCGTGCTGATGGTCTACAACAACACGCCCGCCGCGGTGCTGGCGCTGAAGAAGAGCGGCATCAGCAAACCCTCGGACCTGAACGGCAAGAAGCTCGGCGCGCCCGGCTTCGACGCCGGCCGGCGCGCCTTCCCCATCTTCGCCAAGGCCAACAACATCAGCGGAGTGCAATGGACCAGCATGGACCCGCCGCTGCGCGAGACCATGCTGGTGCAGGGCGCGATCGAGGCCATCACCGGCTTTTCCTTCACCAGCCTGCTGAACCTGGAAGCGCGCGGCGTGAAGACCGAAGACATCGTCGTGTTGCCCTATCCGGCCTACGGCGTGAAGCTGTACGGCAACGTCATCATCGCGAGCCCCAAGCTGCTGAAGGAGAACCCGGCGGCGGTGAAGGCCTTCCTGAGCGCCTTTCTCAAGGGCCTCAAGGAAGTCATGGCCAGCCCCGACCCGGCCATCGAGTACGTCAAGGCGCGCGACGGCATCATCAACGTCGAGCTGGAGAAGCGCCGCTTGCGCATGGCCATCGACAGCGTGGTGGCCAGCCCCGACGCGCGCGCCGAAGGCTTCGGTGTGGTCGTGCCCGGGCGCCTGGCGCTGATGGCTTCGCAGGTCAGCGACGCCTTCGGCACCAAGACGCGCATCGACCCCACGGCGGTGTGGACCGACGCCTTCCTGCCGCCCAAGGCCGAACTCAACGTGCTGCCGCCGGTGGCGAAGAAGTAGGGCCGCGCATGGCCTTCGTCGACTTCAAGAGCGTCTGGCTGGCCTACAACGACGAACTGCTGGCCCAGGGCCAGTACGCGGTGGAGGACATCTCGCTGCAGGTGCAGCAGGGTGAGTTCATCGCCATCGTCGGGCCATCGGGCTGCGGCAAGAGCACCTTCATGAAGCTCACCACGGGGCTGAAGATGCCCAGCCAGGGCAGCATCCGCATCGGCGGCCAGCCGGTGACGGGGCCGCTGAAGATCAGCGGCATGGCCTTCCAAGCGCCGAGCCTCCTGCCCTGGCGCACCACGCTCGACAACGTGCTGCTGCCGCTGGAGATCGTCGAGCCCTACCGCAGCCAGTTCAAGGCAAAGCGGAAAGAGTTCGAGGCCAAGGCGGTGGAGCTGCTGAAGAGCGTGGGCCTGGGCGGCTACGAGCGCAAGTTTCCCTGGCAGCTGTCGGGCGGCATGCAGCAGCGCGCCAGCATCTGCCGCGCGCTGGTGCACGAGCCCAAGATGCTGCTGCTGGACGAGCCCTTCGGTGCGCTGGACGCCTTCACGCGTGAAGAGCTCTGGTGCATCCTGCGCGACCTGCAGGCGGCGCAGAAGTTCAACGTCATCCTGGTCACGCACGACCTGCGCGAGAGCGTGTTCCTGGCCGACACGGTCTACGTGATGAGCCGCAGCCCGGGGCGCTTCGTCGTGCAGCGCCACATCGACCTGCCGCGGCCGCGCGACCTGGAGGTGACCTACACGCCGGCCTTCACCGACATCGTGCACGAACTGCGTGGCCACATCGGTGCCGTCCGCAACACCATCGGCAAGTCAGGCGTGGCCGTGGCGCCATGAAGATCACGCGCACGATGGAGCGCTGGTCGCCGCTGGTGCTGCTGCTGGCCGTGCTGCTGCTGTGGCAGCTGGTGGTGATGCTGTTCAGCGTGCCCGCGTACATCTTTCCCAGCCCGACCCAGATTGCCGGCCAGTTCGTCGAGTTCGGTTCGGCGCTGCTGGAAGCGGCGTGGAAGACCTTCTGGGTCACGATGCTGGGCTTTGCGCTGGCCATCGTGGTGGGTGTGCTGCTGGGCTTCCTCATCGGCAGCAGCCGGCTGGCCTACACGGCGATCTATCCGCTGATGGTGGCCTTCAATGCCGTGCCCAAGGCGGCGGTGGTGCCGATCCTCGTGGTCTGGTTCGGCATCGGCCTGGGGCCTGGCATCCTCACGGCCTTTCTCATCAGCTTCTTTCCCATCACCGTGAACATCGCCACCGGCCTGGCGACGCTGGAGCCCGAGCTCGAAGACGTGCTGCGCGTGCTGGGCGCCAGGCGTTGGGACGTGCTGGTGAAGGTGGGCCTTCCCCGCTCCATGCCCTACTTCTACGCCTCGCTCAAGGTCGCCATCACGCTGGCCTTCGTCGGCACCGTGCTGGCCGAGATGACGGCAGGTGACTCCGGTATCGGCTACCTGATGCAGAGCGCCGGCAGCCAGCAGCGCATGCCGCTGGCCTTTGCCGGCCTGGTGACCATCGGCGCCATGGCGATGGCCATGTACGAGCTGTTCAGCTGGGTCGAGAAGCGCACCACCGGCTGGGCGCACCGCGGGACGCAGGGCGCATGACGCAGGATCAGGTCCTGCGGCATCTGCGCCATGCCAACGCGGTGGCGCGCCGTTCGATGACCGAGCGCCGCCACCCCTTCGGCGCCGTGCTCGTGGCGCCTGACGGTGAGACCGTGCTGCTGGAGCAGGGCAACGTCGACACGGTGCGCCATGCCGAATCAGAACTGGCGCGCGATGCGGCCTTGCGCTTCGACGCCAAGCTGTTGTGGGGCTGCACGCTGGTCACCACGGTGGAGCCCTGTGCGATGTGCGCCGCCACGCAGTATTGGGCGCACATCGGCCGCCTGGTCTACGGCCTGAGCGAGACGCACTTGCTCGAGCTGACCGGCCGGCACGCCGAGAACCCGACGCTGAACCTGCCCTGCCGCAGCGTCTTCGCCGCTGGCCAGAAGGCCATGCACGTCACCGGTCCGGTGCCCGACGCGGCAGAAGAGATCGCGGCGCTGCACCGCGGCTTCTGGCAAGAGAAGTGAGTGGCCAGTCCGAGGCTCAGGAGGGCTGGCGCGGCGAGCTGAAGCTGCACTACCGCTTGGCCGCAGGCCGCACGGTCGCGCACGACATCCACAGCGGCCCGCTGCGGGTGCTGCAGCCGCTGCACCCCGAGGGCCCGGCGATCTGCCACCACGTGGTGCTGCACCCGCCCGGCGGCGTGGTGGCCGGCGACCAGCTGCACATCGAGGCGCGGCTGGAGCCCGGCACGCATGCCCTCATCACCACGCCCGGCGCCACGCGTTTCTACCGCAGCGAAGGCGCTGCGGCGTTGCAGCGCGCCACGCTGCAGGTGGCTGGCGGCGCACGGCTGGAATGGCTGCCGCTGGAGACCATCGCCTACAGCGGTTGTCTGGCCCACAACCATGTACGGGCTGAACTGGCGCCCGGCGCGCAGATGATGGGCTGGGACCTGCTGGCGCTGGGCCTGGCCGCTGCGGGCCAGCCCTTCCGGACCGGTTGCTTCCGTCAGACGCTGGACCTGCCGGGCCGCTGGCTGGAGCGCGCGCGCATCGCGGCCGGCGACGCGTTGTTGCTGCGCTCGCCGCTTGGCTGGGACGGCCAGACCGTGCTCGCCACGATGTGGTTCGCCGCCGGCGAGCCCTTGCCCGCCGCGCAACGTGACGCGCTGCTGGACGCGGCGCGCCAAGCCATCGCGGGCCACGAGCTGGCGCCACGTGCAGGGGTCACGGCGCTCCAGCCTTCGGTGCTGGTGCTGCGCGTGCTGGCGCCGCGTGTCGAGCCGGCGATGCTGCTGCTGCAGGCGGTGCGCAGGGCCTGGCGGCAGATCGCCTGGCAGCTGGCGACGGACGCGGTGCGCATCTGGCGCACCTGAGGCCGGCTCAGCGCGCGGGGATGGCAGAACTGCTGCCTGCGTCGGCGGCGTCTTCGGCGGCTTTGGCCTTGCTGCGTGCGGGCCGCTGTGGAGCACGGCGCGCCTGCTCGCGGCCGCGGTGCAGGCGGCCGGCGAGCGACATCGCCACCGGCAGGGCCAGGCCCAGAACCACCCAGTAGATGGCCAGGCTGTGCTGAAGCGGCCAGTCCTGCAGCGGGCGCGCAATGCCGTAGAAGGCGGCCATCAGCCAGCTGGTGGTGCTGAGCGCGCCGCAACTCATCAGTGCCATCGCTTCCACGGGCAGCAGCGGCTGGCGGCCGGCCAGCCGCGGGAAACACCACAGGCGCAGCAGCACGCCGTTCAGCGTGAGCAGCCCCACGCACAGCAGCTTGGCCACGAGCTTGGGCCGCGCCCAGATGGCGTCGAGGGCAAAGCCGGTGTCGATGCCGACGATGGCCAGCCCGCTCAGCCACAGCCCCAGCAGCAGCCAGACCACGCGGTGGTGGGCGCGCAGCAGGCCGGTGGCGCTGATGCGCGAACGCAGCAGGCGCCAGTCGGTGCTGATGACGGCGTGCAGTGCAAAGGCGCACAGCATGAGGTGCGCGAAGACCAGCAGCAGGCGGATGGCGGCAAGGGCGTCCAAGGGTGGTCTCGGGTGTCAGCTTGGGTCGGTGTGGCTACACCGCGAGCCGCGAGTATCTCCGCTGCGGTGCACCTGGACCTCCGAATCGTGAGCTGTGTCACGTCTGCGACCGGTCGATACATCTGGTCCGATCGAGCCCCGGGGCGTGCGCCCTGCCAGTTGCGCCGGGGCGCCCGGCTATCCTCAGTGCATGTACGCGCCGTTCTTCGGGCTGAACAAGGAGCCCTTCTCCATCGCGCCCGACCCGCGTTTCCTGTTCATGAGCGAACAGCACCGCGAGGCGCTGGCGCACCTGCTCTACGGGCTGGGCGGCGGCGGCGGCTTCGTGCTGCTGACGGGCGAGATCGGCGCCGGCAAGACCACCGTCTTCCGCTGCTTCCTGGAACAGGTGCCGGCCCACTGCACGGTGGCCTACGTCTTCAACCCCAAGCTCACGGCCACCGAACTGCTGCAAACCGTGTGCGGCGAATTCGGCCTGCCGCCACCGAAGCCGGCAGACAGCGTGAAGGCGCATGTCGATGCGCTGAACGCCTTCCTGCTGGAGGGCCATGCGCGGGGCCGGCAGGCCGTGCTCGTCATCGACGAGGCGCAGAGCCTGCCCGCCGACGTGCTGGAGCAGCTGCGCCTGCTGACCAACCTGGAGACTTCGGAGCGCAAGCTGCTGCAGATCGTGCTCATCGGCCAGCCCGAACTGCGCGACCTGCTGGCGCGGCCCGACCTGGAACAGCTGGCGCAGCGGGTCATCGCGCGCTACCACCTGGGCGCGCTGTCGAAGGCCGAGACGCAGCAGTACATCAAGCACCGCTTCGCCGTGGCCGGGCCGCAGGCGCGCATGCCCTTCGGCAAGGCGGCGCTGGCGCGCGTCCACGAACTGAGCGGTGGCGTGCCGCGGCGCATCAACCTGCTGGCCGACCGCGCGCTGCTGGGCGCCTACTCGCAGAGCCACAGCCGCGTCGAGCCCGGCACCGTCGAGCAGGCGGCGCGCGAGGTCTTCGGCAGGACGGCAGTCGCTGCGCCGGGCTGGGCCTGGGCGGCCGGTGGCGCGGCGGCCGCGGTGCTGGCGCTGGGCGCTGCGGCCTGGGCGCTGTGGCCGGCGCGCCCGGTGATGACGGCTGCCGCGCCGGCCGCTGTGGTGCCAGCGCCGGTGGCTTCGGCGGCAACGGTGGCCGCGGCGCTGCCAGCATCGGCGCCGGTGTTCGACGCCCCCGAAGCCCTGCTCGCTGCCGCGCACGCCCAACCCGCCATCGCCTGGCGCGAACTGGCCTTGCGCTGGAACGTGGCCATCGGCGAGGGCGATCCCTGCGTGGTGGCAGCGCAGGCACAACTGGCCTGCTACCGCAGCGTCAGCGGCGGCCTGCAGCTGGCGCGCCAACTCGCCCGCCCCGCCGTGCTGCAGCTG
>JANNFE010000191.1:0-24797 GCA_031379415.1 Betaproteobacteria bacterium
CTGATGGTGCTGCTCACCATCGCCATCTCCGGTGGCCCTTTCCTGGGCCTGCTGGGCACGGTGGTCGGCGTGATGATCACCTTCGCGGCCATTGCCGCGGCCGGCGACGTGAACGTGAATGCCATCGCACCCGGCATCGCCGCGGCGCTGCTGGCCACGGTGGCCGGCCTGGGCGTGGCCATCCCGGCGCTGTTTGGCTACAACTGGCTGGCGGCGCGCATCAAGAACATCTCGACGGACATGCAGATCTTCGTCGACGAGTTCGTCACCCGCGTGGCCGAGAGTTATGGCGACCGCTGACGCCATGATCACGCTGCCGCCAGAAAGGCACTGACATGTCTGCCGACATCAAGGCCGACAACCAGCCTTACGACGACATCAACGTTACGCCGATGCTGGACCTGGCCTACGTGCTGCTGGTGGTCTTCATCATCCTGACCACGGCGTCGGTGCAGGGCGTGCGCGTGGCCGCGCCCGAGACCCAGACGGTGAGCAACCTGGCCAGGCCGCAGACACGCGCCGTCACCATCACGGCCGACGGCGCGATGTACCTTGACGCCTACCCGGTCACGCTGGAGCAGCTGTCTTCGCTGCTGGCCCAGTACAAGGCCGGCAACCCCAACCTGCCGGTGGTCATCAAGGGCGACGCTGCTGCGCCCTTCGAGAAGGTGCGCGAGGTGCTGGCCGCCGTGAAGAAGCTCGACATCGCGCAGGTGGGTCTGGTCACCAAGCGCGGGCCGGGTTGAGCAGGGAGCCGCGATGAAGGTCCCCGACGAAGCCAAGCCCTACGACTCGATCAACGTCACGCCCATGCTCGACCTGGCCTACGTGCTGCTGGTCGTGTTCATCCTCATGACCACGGCCTCGGTGCAGGGCGTGTCGCTGAACCTGCCCAAGCCGTCGGCGACGCCGCCCACCGAACGCCACCCGGTGCACGTGCTCAGCGTCGACCCCGACGGCGGCGCGCGTCTGGACGGCGTGCCCAAGCCCGACGCCACCGTGCTCGCCGAACTGCAGGCCATCCGCGCCCGCGATGCGAAGTCCACCGTCGTCATCCAGGGTGACGGCCGCGCGCGCTACGAGCGCGTGGTGGCCATGATCGATCTGTGCAACGAGGCCGAGGTGGCGATGAGCATCGCCACCGGCCGTATCGGTTTCTGAAGCCCATGAAAAACTGCCTGCCCCCCACCCTGCTGTGCGTGCTGGCGCTGTGCCTGGCCGGCTGCAGCGACGAACCCGACAAGCCGCAGCGCCGCCAGCAGATCGTCAAGCTGCTGCCCGACACGCCGCCGCCACCCCCACCACCGCCGAAGCCCGAGGACAGGCCGCCACCCAAGGCCGACGACAAGCCGCCGCCCGAAGCGCCGAAGGCCGAAGAAGTGCCGCAGGCGCAGGCGCTGAAGAGCGACGAAGCCGCAGGCGACGGCCCCGGCAGCGGCCTAACCGCCGGCGCCGTGAGCCAGGAATACAGCGGCCAGCCGCTCGGCCAGGGCCAGACCATCGGCGGCGCGCCGGCCGAGAACCCGGCGCTGCGCCTGGCCGCCAACAGCTACGCCAACGCCACCACGCGCGCGCTGAACGAATTCCTGGCGCGTGACCGCAGCATCAAGCGCCTGGACTACCAGGTCGGCGTCGAACTCTGGCTGAGCCCGGCGGGCACCCTGCAGCGCGCCGAACTGGTGGGCAGCACGGGCGACGTGCAGACCGACCAGGCGCTGCGCGAGGCCCTGGGGCGCTTCTCCGGCACCGGCAGCCCGCCGCCCGAGCGGCTGCCGCAGCCCTTGCGGCTGCGGGTGTCCAACCGCCTGCTGGGATGAAGCCCATGCCTTCGAAGATCCGATCGGGCGGTCGGCAGGGTCTGCTGTGGCTGACGCTCGCCGTGGCGGTGGCGTTGCCGCACGCGGCCCATGCCCAGGGCGAGCGCGAATCGTTGGAAGCACTGCGCCAGACGACGCTGGCGCTCATCGAAGCCCTGGTGCAGGCCGGCGTGCTGACGCGCGAAAAGGCCGACACGCTGATCGCCGATGCCAGGAAACGCGCCGACGCCGCCGTGGCGCAGGCCGCCAAGCCCGCGGCCGAGCCGCCGAAGCCCGAGCCGCCGGTGGTGCGCGTGCCCTACGTGCCGCAGGTGGTGCGCGACCAGATCCGCAACGAACTGCGCGAGGAAGTGCTGGCCCGCGCGCGCCTGGAACGCTGGGGCGTGCCCAACGCCACCGCCGAGTGGACAGACCGCATCGCCATCGAAGGCGACCTGCGCGTGCGCGCCCAGGGCGACCGGCCGGCCGGCGACAACCCGTCGCCGCAGGACCTGCTGGCCGCGTCGCTGGGCGGCACCACGCGCGTGGTGGACCGGGCGGCCGGCACCGCCGCCGGCCTGCCCACCGCCAACACGCTGGAAGACCGCGACCGCCTGCGCCTGCGTGCCAGGCTGGGCATCAACGCCAAGGTCAACGACGAGGTCACGGTGGCCTTCCGCCTGGCCACCGGCAGCGCCACCGACCGCGTGTCCACCAACCAGACGCTGGGTCAGAACTTCAACCGCTACCAGTTCCTGCTCGACCGCGCTTACCTCAAGTACGACCCGGCCGAGTGGCTGAGCCTGAGCGCCGGCCGTTTGCCCAACCCCTGGTTCAGCACCGACCTGGTGTGGAGCGACAACCTCAGCTTCGACGGCCTGGCCGCCGGCTTCAAGCTGCCCGGGCGCGCCAATGACACGCTGCAGCCCTTTGCCACGTTAGGCTGGTTCCCCATCCGTGAACAGAGCCCGCCGCGGCGCGGCCGCACGCTGGTGGGCGCGCAGATCGGCGCGCAGTGGGAATGGAGCCCGCTCACGCGCATCCGCTTCGGCCTGGCGCAGTACCGCTACGCAGGCTTCGAGGGCCGTATCGACCCCGACTACGACGCCGTCGGCGGCGCCGGCCGCAGCTATGGCCAGTACGAGTACGAAGCCGGCCTGCGCCAGCGTGGCAACACGCTGTTCCTGACCAACAACCCGCTGGAGATCCAGGCCGGCCTCACGCCCGACAAGGCGCGCTGGGGCCTGGCGGCGCGCTTCCGCCCAGTGGCGCTGACGGTGGCGGCCGAGTTCTCGCATTTCGCGCCCTTCGTCGTCGGCTTCTCGGGTGAGGTGGTGCGCAACACCGACTACGGCCGCCAGGACATCATCGAACGCACTGGCGTCTACCTCGACGACGCACGCGTCTTCGGCGTGGCGGCGCGGCTCACGCTGGGCGCGCAACAGGTGCGCAACGCGAAGGAGTGGCAGGTCAGCCTGGGCTACCGCTGGCTCGGCAGCGACGCCGTGCCCGACGCCTTCGTCGACAGCGACCTCGCAGGCGGCGGCACCAACGTGCGCGGCATCACGCTGGGCGCCACCTACGGCCTGGCACGCGACACGCAACTGGCCCTGCGCTACCTCAGCGGCCGCACCATCTCGTCACCGACCGTCCAGCCCGAGCTGAAGGACCGCTACAAGCTTGACGCCATGCAGGTGGACATGAATGTCCGCTTCTGAGTCGACACCGATGCACGGCCTGCGCCTCTCCGCCCTGCTGCTGGGCGCCGCGCTTGCCTTGCTGGCCGCGTCGGCCTTTGCGCAGCAGGCACCCAGCCGCGAGCAGGAGCTCATCCGCCGGCTGCGCCAGCAGGTGCAGCAGCTGCAGGCCGAGCAGGCGGCGCAGCAGCAGGCGGTGCAGCGTGCCGAAGCCGAGAAGGCGCAGGCCCGGGCGCAACTCGACGCCGCGTCGGCCGGCATGCGCCGAGTGCAGCAAAGCGCCGCCGAGCGCGCGCGGCTGGCGGCAGACGCCCAGAAGGAACTGGCCGCCCTGCGCAGCGACCACACCACGCTGCAGGCCGACACCGAGCGCCTGAAGACCGAACTGCAGGCCCGTAACGACGCACTGGAAGCACTGCGCAAGGAGCAGGCCGGCCTGCAGCGCAGCCTGGCGCAACGCAACACCGGCTACGCCGAGCTGGAAGCGCGCCACGGCACGCAGGCCCAGGGCCTGCAGACCTGCATCGCCAACAACCAGGCCCTGCACGGTCTGGGCCGCGAATTGCTGCAGCGCTGGCTCGACAAGGGTGTGCTGGAGACCACGGCGCAGGTCGAACCCCTGTTCCAGTTCAAGCGCGTGCAGCTGGAGAACCTGAGCCAGGGCTACCAGGACAAGCTCGACCAGCAAGCGCTGAAGCCGGCCGCCCCGGCAGACATCCGTGTGCCCTGAAGTCCGAACGCCGCGCCCTGTGCGGCTGCTTCTGCTGCTGTGCGCCGGCCTGCTGTTGGCCAGCGCCGCACGCGCGCAGGACGACGACCGCGCCCTCGGCACCTTCGCGCGGCCGCTGCCCGCCGCCGCGCGCGGCCAGGCTGTCGATGCCATCGAATGGGAACGCCGGCTGCGTCCAGCCGACCGCTACGGCCCACCGCGCCTGCGCGAGGCCGATGCAGCCTTGCTGGCAGCGGCGCGCAACGGTCGCTGGGCCGAGGTGCTGCAGCTCGTGAAGTCGGGCCAGGCGCACGCCAATCCGCGTGATGCACAAGGCGGCCACGTGCTCGTGCTGGCCGCCCGCGCCGGCCAGGACGAAATCGTGCGCGAACTGGTCCGCCGCGGTGCCGAACTCGACCGCGTCGGCGACGACGGCCACACTGCGCTGGGTGCCGCCGCCTTTGCCGGCCGCCGCAGCACCGTGCGCCTGCTGGTGCGGGCCGGCGCCGACCCCGCGCGCTTTGGCAGCAGCGGCCAGACGGCGCTGCACCTGGCCAGCCTGGCCGGGCACACGGACGTGATCGACGAACTGCTGCGCCTGCGCGTGGACATCGAACTGCTGAACCGCCAGCGCGAGAGTGCGCTCGACGTGGCGGCCGGCGTTGGCCAGCTGGACACCATGAGCCGCCTCATCGAAGCCGGTGCCGACAGCACCCGCGCGGGTCAGCGATGAGCCGAACGAACCATGGGCAGGCCCGGCCCGGAGATCAGACCGTCATGTCGCTGAGAGAAGCTCTCCGGCAGTTGAAACGGTTGGTACGAAGCGGCCTGATCGGACCACCTCGAACCGGGGCTCGACCGCTGCCCTGACATACAGCTTTTCTAGAGTGCATCACGGAGGCCGGGAGTCCTTGGCCGTACCAAGTGAAATCAACCAGGAGAGAAACATGACCCTCAAACTGAACGCACTGATGGCCGCCTTGGCCGTCATCGCAGCCGGCGGCGCGCAAGCGTCGCTGATCGGCGGCACGTCGGCTCCGCAGGAAAACGGCAGCGTGGCCTTCGTGGCCATCGACAACACCGGCTCGCCGATCTCGCTGACCGTCGATCTGGGCTACAACTTTTCCGACTTCATCGAAGGCTCGGTCTACAACACCCCGGGCACCGAGATCGTCTGGAACTTCACCACCAACACGCGCACCCTGAATGGCGTGGCGACCGTGGGCGACTTCGCGTGGAGCGCGGCTTTCACCGACTACCTGGCCACCGCGCAGGCGAATGAAACCCGCTGGGGCGTGATCAGCGTCGACGGCGTCAACGGCGGCACCATCCCCGGCCGCGGCGTGCTGGCCAGCGGCAACGCCACCCAGCTGCAGATGACCAACATGGCCACTTCCGGCCCAGTGGGCAACATCATCGGCAACACAGCGAACTACTACGCCCCCGTCAACAACACCGGCACGCATCCGACCAATGCCGAGGGTGCAGGCACGGCCGTGTCCGGTGGTGCCTACCAGGGCAACTCCACGATGAATGGCAACTTCGGCGGCAACCTGACCTGGTCCTATCTCACCGCCAACGGCCAGACCAGCACCTTCCAGCGCCTGAACCAGCTCGTGGCCAACCCCGTGGTCGTCCAGCTCGGCCAGGTCAACACGACCGACAGCCTGTCCTCGTCGCCGGCCACCTTCCTGTTCGACGCCAGCGCCGGCACGCTGACCTACGCCGTGCCGGTGCCGGAACCCGGCACCTACGCCATGATGTTCGCCGGCCTGGCTGCCGTCGGCTTCATGGTGCGCCGTCGCAGGGTCTGAGCGCCCGCTTTCCCATCGCGCGGCGCTGCAGGCGCCGCTCCCCGAACCCAGAAATGAGTGACCCGGCTCAGGCCGTGTCACGCCCGCCCCATCCTTTGGAGAAGCACATGAACCTTTCGAAGATTTCCATGGCCCTCGTCGCCCTGGCCACCGGCACGGCCGCCTTTGCGGCAGCGCCCACCCGCATCGCCTACAGCGCTGGCGCCACCGCCGTGCAGGGCAATCAGGAGCAGGCGTTGAATGCAGTCTGCGCCGCCAACAACCCTGGGTACACCGTGTCGAAGCTGCGTCAGTCGTCGGCCACCAACGACAACTTCGCCGCCTACGTCTGCGCCTCGGGCGCTGTCACGCTGGCCACCTACGCCACCGCCACCTACGCCGATTTCAGCCCGAACATCCCGTTCCAGGAAATCCGCTACCACGGCGACCAGGGCTCGTTCGCCGCCGTGTTGCAGGTGAACCTCCAGCCGCTGGCCTTCTTCAACCCGGCCACCAACTCCAACCTGCCGGCCGGCGTGTACCGTCCGCTGCTCGGTGGCGTCCTCGACACGCAGCCGACCGCCTTCCCGGGCACCACCATTGGCGCCAATGTCGTGACCCCGGGCCAGGCGCTGGGCGTGGCCCAGGCCTTCGGCGTCGCGGTGTCGCAGCCGCTGTACGTGGCCATGTACAACGCGCAACTGTCGGCCGGCAGCGCCACGGTGTCCAAGCCCATCCCCGCCAGCTGTGGCGCGGGCAATGCGCTGACGACAACGGGCCAACTGGAGTGCGTCCCCAGCATCAGCAAGGGTCAGATGGCGACCATCATGACCGACAACCCCTTCAACGCTGCCGCCTCCAACGGCGCTGCGTTCCTGGGTGGGCCTGCCAACACCGAGCTGGGCTACGCCCGCCGGGTCGACACTTCGGGCACGCAGTCGGCGGCGCAGAACTACTTCCTGGGCCTGCCGTGTTCGACGGCGACGATCGCCGTCGTTCCGCAGGGCACTTCCACCGGCACCCTGGTGAGCCCCCTGCTGCGCGTCTACGGCCTCGGCTCCACCGGCAACGTGCGCACGGTGCTCAACGACACCAGCAAATACAGCATCGGCGTCGTGTCGGGTGAGAACAACCAGACGGCGCAGACCTGGAAGTGGCTGCGTGTGCAGGGCGCGGCGCTGGGCGAGAACGCCACGCCCGCCTCGGCCGGCATCACCAACCGCGCGCCCGTCATCAACGGCAGCTATGACTTCTACTTCGAAGCCGTGTTCCAGACGCCGCTGGACGGCGACGTCGACAAGACCGCTGGCGACAACTACTGGGCCGACGTCAAGGCCGCCTTCGGCAACCTGGCGTTGCCGCTGGGCGTGGGCCTGATCGACCCCATCAGCCTGGCCAATGGCTACAACAAGGGCGGCCTGAGCTGCCAAGGCAACGTCTCCAACTGAGCCGGGTTGCGGCACGCCTGACGCCAGGCATGCCGCACTCGGTCGAAGCCTTGCCGCCCGCTGCCGCGGGCGGCGTCTTTCCGGCCGATCCCTACACGGGACGTTTTGCTTTCAGCGCCCCGACGTGACGATGCTCCGCTGCCTGCTGGTCCTGCTGCTGCTCGTCATCCTGCCCGTGCGCGCGCAGCCGGCCGCCACCGCCACGCCGACCTTCGACATCCTGGAGTTCGTGGTCGAGGGTGACACCCTGCTGGGCGCCCCCGCCATCGAGCGCGCGGTGTATGCCTTCATGGGCCCCGGCCGCACCGTGGCCGACGCCGAAGGCGCACGGCGCGCGCTGGAGAAGGCCTACCAGGACGCCGGCTTCCTGAGCGTCAGCGTGCAGCTGCCGCCGCAGCGCGTGGACGGTGCGGGCGGCGAAGTGCGCTTGCGCGTAGTGCCCGCCACGGTGGACCGGTTGCGCATCACCGGTGCGATGTACCACCTTCCGAGCCAGGTGCGCGAGGCCGTGCCCAGCCTGGCCCCGGGCAGCGTGCCCAACTTCAACGAGATGCAGCAGGAGCTGAGCCAGCTGTCGCGCGCCAGCGCCGACCGCGAGATCACGCCACTGCTCGCAGCCGGCGAACGGCCGGGCACCCTGGCCGTCGAACTGAAGTTACAGGACAGCCTGCCGCTGCACGGCTTTGCCGAGCTCAACAGCAAGCAGTCGCAGAACACCCGCGCCGGCCGGCTGGAGGCCGGGCTCAGCTACGACAACGTCTTCCAGCGCGGGCACTCGCTGGGCTTCAACTGGTTCTACTCGCCGCAACGGCCGAGTGAGGCCAACATCCAGAGCTACAGCTGGCACCTGCCGCTGGGCGGCAGCGGTGACCGGCTCTACCTGCTGCTCGTCAACTCCGACAGCAACACGCCCACGGCGCTGGGTGGCGCCACCATCTCGCGCGGCCAGACCTGGCGCGCGCGCTGGCGCGACGAACTGCCGGGCCTCGATGGCCTGAACCACGCGCTGACCTGGGGCGCCACGCTGCGCAACCTGCGCGACCGCAATGTCGACGTGGCCGGCTTCGACACCGAGACACCGCCGCTGAAGTACAGCAGCTTCAGCCTGGCCTACGAGCTGCAACTCACGGCCACCGAACCCGGCCGCAGCAGCAGCCTGCAGGCCGAACTGAGTGTCAGCCCGCCAGGCCTGAACCGCCGCAGCATCGACTGCTTCGGCAGCCCACGCGACCAGTTCGAATGCAAGCGCGCGCAGGCCAGTGCCGGCTTCCAGGTCTTCGGCCTGACGCTCACGCACCGCGAGCCGCTGGGCCGCTGGTCGCTGCTGGCGCGGCTGCAGGGCCAGTTCGCCGACACGCCGCTGGTGCCTGCCGAGCAGCTGGTCTACGGCGGCCAGGACTCGGTGCGCGGCTACTACGAAGGCGAGCAGTCGGGCGACCTGGGCGCGGCGCTGCGGGTGGAACTCGCCACGCCCGGCTGGGCAGCGCTGCCGCGCCTGTCGCTCACCGGCCTGGCCTTCGTCGACGCCGCCGCGCTGCGCCGCCTGTATGCGCTGCCCACCGAGCCCGACAACGTGCAGCTGGGCAGCGCCGGGCTGGGCCTGCGCGTGGCCAGCAACTTCGGCCTGTCGGCCAGCCTGAGCTGGGCGCGCATCCTGAAGGACACGCGCCGCAGCGAAGCCAGCGGCTTGCAGGTGCCCTTGACCGGCGCCGATGCCGGCCGCTCGCAGCGCTGGGACTTCACGCTGCGCCAGTCCTTCTGAGAGCCCCACCACGCCCATGAACAAGCACCTGCATCGCCTGGTCTTCAGCCGCCGCCACGGCATGCGGGTGGCGGTCGCAGAACATGCCCGCAGCGGTGGCAAGGCCGCGGCCGGTGAAGCAGGCGCGGCCGGGCTGGGCCTGCTGGCCGCCGCGCTGCTGCCGCTGGCCGTGGTGCACGCGCAGACCGCGCCGCCAGCACGACCGCCGGTGGTGTTTGCGAGCAAGCTGCTGGCACCCGCGGCGCCGCTGCCGCAACCCTATGGCAGCACCTTCAAGACCGACGGCTCGCGGATCAACCCGACGCCGCGGCCCTTCGCCTACGACCCCGCAAAGGGCGGCGCCTCGGGCGACCTGCGCGATGCCGGCCGCGTGAAGTGGACGGTGGACGGCAACACCGCCACCTTCGACCAGGGCAGCGTCGAACGCGTGGTGATCAACTGGGACAGCTTCGACATCGGCGCCGGCCGCCGCGTGCACTTCACGCAGGACAAGGATCCGGCGAAGTACGTGTCGGCGCTGAACCGCATCTGGAGCGCAGACCCGTCGCTGATCCTGGGCTCGCTCACCGCCGACCGCGAAGTCATCCTGCTCAACGCCAACGGCGTGTACTTCGGCCGCGGCGCGCGCGTCGACACCGGGCGCTTCGTGGCCACGGCCAACGCCATCGCCGACAGCGTGTTCGAACGGGGCTTGCGCGATGTCACCGACGGCAGCGCCGTGATGGGCACCGACGGCACCGACTACAAGGCCACCAAGCTCGACGCCTTCATCAGCGTGGAGGCCGGCGCCGAGATCCGCAGCGCCGCCGGTGGCGACGTGTTGCTGGTGGCGCCGCGCGTCGTCAACCAGGGCCGCATCGAGACGCCGCGCGGGCAGACCGTGCTGGCCGCCGGCGACAAGGTCTACCTGATGAGCAGCGCCGACCCTGCGCAGCGCGGGCTCATCGTCGCCGTGGACGCCATCAAGGCCGAGGGCAGCACCACGCGCAACGACACCAGCCTGGGGCTGGCCGAAAACAGTGCGGCCGGCAGCACGGCAGGGCTGGCGCAAAAGATCGACGAGATCCGCGCCGACAGCGGCACGGTGAACCTGGTGGGCCTGGCGGTGCGCCAGGCCGGGCACATCAACGCCACCACCGCGGTGAAGGGCGCCAACGGCGCGATCTACCTGCAGGCCATGGCAACGACGCAGCTGGTCAACGCCGGCGCCGGCGCCACGCGCTGGGGCCTGGCGCTGGAAACCGGCGGCCGCGCGCGCGTCGGTGCCGAGCTCGGCACCGTGGACATCGCCGCCGGCAGCGTCACGGCCGTCAAGCCGAGCACGAGCGCGGCCACGCAGCTGGACGCCGAGGTCTTCAACCCATCGCGCATCCGCGTCGAGGGCGCGGCCATCGCGGTGGCCTCGGGCGCTCGCCTGGAGGCCGCGGCGGGCCGCATCGAGTTGCTGGCCGCCGAGCAGGCCCAGCTCGGCCCGGCCACCTTCGACAACGCGCCTTCGACGCTGTCGGCCAACGCCGACGCCAGCCGCATCGTGGTGGCGCCGGGCGCCCACATCAGCGTGGCCGGTCTGCGCGACGTGCCGGTGGACGGCCAGCGCAACCAGGCCAGCCAGCGACTGTTCCGCATCGAACTGGCCGACGCGCCGGTGCAGCGCAGCGGCCCGCTCTACCGCGAGCAGGTCTTCTTCGACCTGCGCGACGGCAGCAAGGTGAGCGCTGCCAACGTCAGCGGCGCCGCCGCCGGCACCGGCCGCACGGCCGCCGAACGCGCTGCCGTGGGCGGCAGCATCCGCATCGCCGGCGAAGGCACGGTGGTGGTGGGTGAAGACGCCAGGCTCGACGTCTCCGGCGGCTCGGTGAAGGTCGGGCCCGCGACCTTGCAGAACACGCTCGTCGACCAGCGCGGCCGCGCCGTGCTCTTCCGGTCGGTGCAGGCCGGCAGCGCCGTGGACGGGGTGCTGGACGCGACGCAGGCCACCTTCTCGCCGGCCTATACCGAGGGCAAGGACGGCGGCGCGTTGCAACTGAACGGCCGCGTCGTGGCCGTGGCCGGCCAGTTGGCGGGCCAGGTGGTACAGGGTGAACGACAGCTGGCCGGCAGCGCAGCGCGCGCGGCAGCGGCGAGCTTGTCGCTCGGCAACAGCGTGCTCGGCAACTTCTACCTCGGCGGCATCACGCTGCTGCCCGGTGCCAGCGCTGCCGTGGGTGACGCCATCTTCGGCGACCCGCTCGGCGCCACCGTGACCGGCCTGCCCACGACGACGGCGCTGTCGCTGGCTGCGGTGCAGCAAGGCGGCTTCGGCGCGCTGGCGCTGCGCGCGCAGGAGATCACGCAGACCGGCGCACCGGGCGTCGCGCTGGCCCTGGGCCAGCGCGGCAGCCTGGAGATGGAAGCCCACCGCATCGCCCTGGACGGCGCGTTTACCGCACCGGGTGGCACCATCACCCTGCGCACGCTGGGCGCCAGCCAGCCCGGCCTGGCGGGGCGTGAGGACATCAGCCTGAGCAGCGCCACGCTGCTGGACACCGCAGGCCTGTGGACCAAGCTCAGCGTTGGCGGAGGTCTCGGCGGCATGCCCAAGGAGACCCAGCTCGATGGTGGCCGGGTCACCCTGACTTCGGCCCATTCGGTGCTGCTCGAAGCCGGCGCCGGCATCGACGTTTCGGCGGGCGCCAGCCTCTCGGCCGCGGGTGCGCTGGCGCGTGGCAAGGCCGGCAGCGTGGCGCTCAACGCCGCGCGCCTGGACACCGGCGTGCCGGCCGAGCTGCAGATCGAAGGCGCGCGCCTGCGCGGCTTCGACTTCGCCAGCGGTGGCCGCCTGACGCTGGGCCTTCCAGGCAGCCTGGTGGTGGGCGGCAACGCTGCTGCGGGGCTCGCGCTCGCCCCTGCCTTCTTCGGCAGCGGCGGCTTCGGCCATGTGGCGGTCGACGCCTACGGCGACATCACCTTGGCGACCGGCACGGCGCTGGCACCGCAGTTGCTGAACTGGGAACTGGCCGCGGGCTATCGCCATGCGCCCAGCGGCCGCATCACCGACAGCGTGGCCACGGCACAGCGCGTGGACGAGCAGGTGGCCGACCGCAGCCCCGTGAGCCTTTCCTTCGCGGCGTCGCGCACGCTGGGAACCGGCGCCGGCCAGGTGGGCGGCAGCCTGAGCGTGGAGCGCGGCGCCAGCATCGTGCTGGAGCCCGGCGCGACGCTGAGCTTGAGTGCCACGCGCAACCTGGACGTTGGCGCGCGCGGCGGCAGTGCTGGCCAGACCAGCCAGCTCGCGGCACCCGGCGGCCAGATCAATCTGCAGATCGTCGGCCAGCGCGGCACGGCGCCCGACCCCAGTTCGGCCGGCAGCGGCGACCCCGTCGGCTTCCTGGCCGACCAGGCGCTGTGGCTGGGCGCCGACGCGCTGCTCACGGTGGCCGGCACGGCGGAGTTGCGGCGCAGCTCGGCCGCGGCGTTCACACCCGGCAGCACGGCTGCCAGCACCGGCCTCACGGGCACGGTCTTCGGCGGCGGCACCATTGCCCTGGCCGCACAGCGCGGCTACGTGGTGGCGGCCGCTGGTTCGCGGCTGGTGCTCGACGGCGCCGCCGCGGCGCTGGACGTGGGCGGCAGCGCAGCCACCGTGGCACAGCCCGCCGGCACGCTGAGGCTCAGCACGCCCGAAGGCTATGTGCTCGAAGGCAGCATTTCCGCCCAGGCGCCACGCGACGCCCAGGGCCGCGCGCTGGCCGACGGCGGCACGCTCGATCTGGCCGTCGGCGCCGGTGGCGTCGTCACCGCCACCGACTCGCAGCGCCGGTACCCCGGCACCGTGGTCACGGCCGCCGGCCTGCCGATTCCCGGGGCCACACCCAAGCCTCGCGAACTGTTGATCAGTGCCGGCGGCAGCCCCTTGCAGGCCAGTGGCGCGGCCTTCGGTAACGACCTGAACGCCGCGCTCGACAACGGCATCGGCTACACCCCGGCGGCACTGCTCACGGCGCCCGGCTGGGCCAGCCTGCGCCTGGCGGCCGGCGACCAGGTGCGCTTCGACACCGGCCTGGCACTCACGCTCGGCCAACACCTGGCCTTCGACACGCCGGCGCTGCGGGCCCGGCCCGGCGTGCAGGTGGCGCTGTCGGCCGCCACCGCGGCCCTGGGCGACGGCGTGGCCCCTGTCAACGGCCGCGTGGCCGCTGACCGCAATGCGCAAGCCGCCACCAACGACACGACCACGCTGCGCCTGCGAGCCGGCAGCATCGACATCGTGGGCGACTCCGGATTGCAGGGCTGGGCACGCGTCGAACTCGACGCCGGAGCCGATGGTGAGTTGCGCCTGATGGGCCGCGGCAGCACGGCCGAGCTCAACGACCCCGCAGCGCTGCGCGGTTCGCTGAACTTTGCCGGCGCGCTGACCTTGGCGGCGCGCCAGGTCTATGCCACGTCGGGCGCTGGCTTCGCTTTCAACGGCCTGCTGGCCGCCGACGCGCTAGACGCCGGCAGCCGTTTCAGCGTGCGCGGGCCGGCGCCGGTGGCCGGCGCACTGCCGCCGCTGTCGGCCTTCGGCGCACTGAGCGTGACCGCCACCACCATCGACCAAGGCGGCGTGCTGCACCAGCCCTTCGGCAGCATCACGCTGGCCGCCGAGCGCACGCTGCGCCTGGCCGACGGCAGCCTGACCTCGGTGTCGGGCGCCGGGCTGGCGCAGATTTACGGCAGCACCGACAACCTCACGATGGCTGCTGCCCAGTGGACTCTTCGGCACCGAGCTGCCGCGCGCCAAGGGCGTGAGCCTGAGCGCCGGGCACTTCGACACCGCCGCTGGCGCCACGGTGAGCGCCGCCGGTGGCGGCGACATCCTGGCCTGGGAGTTCTTCCGCGGCGTCGGTGGCAGCACCGACACCTTCCTCACCGAAGGCCAGTACGCCGTGTTGCCCGACTACGCCGGCACGCAGGCGCTGGCGCTCGGCGGCGGGCGCCTGGGCGACGCACAGCAGCGCCGCGAGCTGGTGGTGACGATGGCCGGTTCGGGTCTGGCCCCGGGCCGCTACACCCTGCTGCCGGCGCGTTATGCCCTGATGGCCGGTCAGCTGCCGCGGGGCGCTTTCCTGGTGCGCCGCGCCGCCGACCAGGGCAAGACGCAGCTCACAGCGCCCATCGTGCAGGACGATCGGGGTGTGGTGGTCACTGGCACCATCACGCGCGCTGGCGGGATGTCGTCTGGCCCGCCCGGCGAGCGCTTCGTCGTCGAGACACCGCCCACCTTCAACGCGCGCAGCGAAGTGCGCCTCACCGCCATCGGCGGCCTGCTCGGCGGCACGGCAGGCAGCGTCAACCAGCGCGGCCTGCCCGCCGACGGCGGCCAGGTGCAGCTGACCATGACCGGCAGCACGGCTTCGCTGTGGCAGGCCGCGCTTGCGCTGGATGCGGCTGGCGGCAGCGCCGGACGCCTGGACTTCACGGCCCGCCAGGTAGCGCTGGTGGCCGATGTCGCCAAGGCGCCTGCCGATGCCTTCACGGTCGGCAGCGCGGTACTGGCCGACAGTGGCGCCGGCAGCCTGCTGCTGGGTGGCCTGCGCACGCCCGTGGCCCTGGCAGCCGCCAGCGGCAACGCTGCCGCACCCGCCTGGCGCATCGACGGCGCGCTGGCCGATGCCGTGGCCGTGGACCTCGGCACGCAGGCCCTGGCGGTGGAGGAGATCATGTTCACCGCGCGCAGCCGCGTGGACCTGGCGCCGGGCACCCGCATCGCGGCCAGCAACGCCGCCACGCAAGGCGCGCGCACGCTCACGGCCAGCGGCGACGGCGCGCGGGCCATCGTCAGCGCCAACCCGCTCGACGTCGAGCGCAGCGGCACTGCCCTGGCCGGTGGTGACCTGGCCGTCGGCGCCGGCAGCGTGCTGCGGGGCGCGCAACTCAGCCTGGAAGCCACCGGCGTGCTGGCCGCCGACCGCAGCACGCAGCTCGACGCCACGCGCCTGAACCTCGCGGCGCGCCGCGTCATCGTCGGCGATGGTGCGCCTGCCGATGCGCGGGCCACCGTGCTGGCCGGCGAACTGCTGGACACGGCGCGCGCCGCACCGGCGCTCACGCTGCGCAGCTTCAGCAGCATCGACTTCGTCGGCGAACAGGACTGGGCGCGCCGCGCCACGCCCGGCGACGCCAGCTCGCCAGCCAGCGTGGTGAGCCAGCGGCTGGTGCTCGACAGCCCGGTGCTGCGCGGACTGGCCGGTAGCGAAGGCCAGGCCGTGCGAACCGACATTGCGGCGCAGGAGATCGTGCTGCGCAACACCAGCGCTGAGGCGACGGTGGGCGCCGGCAGCGGCCAGTTGCTGCTGCAGGCCCTGCCACCGCTGCGCTACGGCCAGACCGGCGGCCTGATCCTCGGCCCCGGCGCGGTGAGCCTGGCCTACGCCGATGCCGCACTGCGCTCCGGCGGCGACATCGTGCTGCAGGGCAGCGGCAGCACGGGCGCACAGGGCCATCTGACGCTGGCCGCGGCGCGCGTCACGGCCACCACCGGCGCCGACCAGAGCCTGGTCGCCGATGCCGGCACGCTGGCGGTGCTGACACAGGCCGGCAGCCGCAGCCTGGGCGAACGCGTCGGCCAGGGCGCCAGGGTCAACCTGCAGGCGCTCACCTTGCAGCAGGACGGCCGGCTCGACCTGCCGGGTGGTGTGCTGAGCCTTGCCGCCAGCGGCAGCGCCGACGAAGCCATCGCACTGAGCTTCGGCGCCGGCTCCATCACGTCGGTGGCGGGCTTCGCGCTGCCGGTGTTCGATGGCTTCGAAGCCTTCGGCACCGCCGGCACGCTGCGGGCCAGTGCGGCGCAAGGTGGCATCCGCGTGGCCGGCAGGCTGGACGTCAGCGCCGCCACGCGCGCCAGCGGCACGGCCGGCGACGCCGGCCGCATCGAGCTGAACGCGGCGGGCGCGGGCGGCAGCCTGCAGCTGACGGGTGAGTTGAGGGGCCAGGCGGGCCGCGGCGCCGGCGACCGCGGTGGCAGCCTTGCCGTCGACGTGGCCACGCTGCCGAGCGCCGACGCGCTGGCGCTGCGCGCGCGCGACGGCGGCATCGACCGCGAGTGGTGGCTGCGCGTGCGCCGCGGTGATGTCATGCTGACGGACGACGTGCAGGCCGAACGCATTGCCCTGAGTGCCGACGCCGGCCGGCTGCGCGTCGAAGGCGCCATCCTCGACGCCCGCGCAGCCAGCGGCGGCATGGTGCAGTTGCATGCCGGCAACGACCTGCAGCTGGCCGCCGGCAGCCGCATCGACGCGCGCTCCAGCCGCGACGGCGCCAACGGCGGCGACGTGCTGCTGGGCAGCGGCGGTGGCCGCATCAGCCTGGCGGCCGACGCGCAGGTTGACGCGCGCGGCGACGACGCGCTCGACGGCCGCATCGTGCTGCGCGCCACGCTCGGCAGCGACAACGCCTCGGTGGCCATCGATCCGCTCACCACCGCCAAGCTGCGCGCCGCGCAGCTCGACATCGAAGCCGTGCGCGTCTACCAGACCGTCGGCACGGGCGCAGCCGCGCGCAACATCACGAGCATCGCCGCCACCACCAACGTCGCCACCGGCGCTTTGGGCCAGGCCACCGTGCGGGCCGACAGCACGGCCTTGCGCAACGCTGCGCCAGCCTTGCTGGCGGGCCTGGGTGTGGGCGCCGAAGAAGCCGGGCGCGTGGCCTTGCGTGCGGGCGTGGAAGTGCGCGCTGCGGGCGACCTGGCCGTCAGCGCCGCCTGGCTGAACAAGGACCCCGAGAACACCGTGGTCGCCAGCCGGCGCCCGAACGAGGACGCCGCTTACCTGACGCTGCGTGCCGCCGGCAACCTGGCCATCAACGCTGCGCTGAGCGACGGCTTCACCACCGCCACCGCCGCCGGCGTGCTGCTGCAGAACAGCCCGCTCGACTGGTCGCTGCGCCTGGTGGCCGGCGCCGACCTGACGGGCGCCAACCCGCTGGCGGCACGCGCGCTCGGCACAGGCAACACCGAGACCGGCAATCTCAGCGTCGCCGGCAACCAGTTCGTGCGCACCGGCGCCGGGTCCATCGACCTGGTGGCCGGCCGCAACATCGCCTTCGGCACCGGCACGCCGGCTGCCGGCCAGGCCTACGTGGCCGGCCGCCGCCTCACCGGCGGCAGCGACGTGCTGGCCGAACTCTTCGCGGCGCAGGGCAATGCCAGCACCGGCCTGGGCAAGCCGGTGCTCACCGAACAGGGCGGCCGCCTCACGCTGCAGGCCGGCCGCGACATCAGCGCGCCCGAAGCGACGCAACTCGTCAACAACTGGTTCTGGCGCAGCGGCCTGCCCAGCACCCTGGCAGGCGAGGAGGGGCTCTACAACAACGCCAGCCGCCTGGCGTGGTGGAGCGAGTTCACGCGCCTGCGCCAGACCCTGGGCTCCTTCGGCGGTGGCGACCTGAGCGCCAGCGCCGGGCGCGACATCATCAACCTGCAGGCCATGGTGCCCACGCAGGGCTGGGCCGACAGCAGCGAAGCCGCCACGGCGGGGCTGCAAGTGCGCAACGGTGGCGATCTCGACCTGCGCGCCGGGCGCAACGTGCAGGGTGGTCAGTACTTCGTGGGCCGCGGCGAAGGGCGCATCGGCGCCGCTGGCGCCATCGCCAGCGCCAGCGCCAACACGCGCATCCAGGAACCGGTGCTGGCGCTCATGGAAGGCCAGTGGCGACTGGCGGCGCGTGAAAGCCTCACCACCACCAGCGCCTTCAACCCCACCGCCCTGCCCGCACCCACGGCCGACGCGCGCCAGGGCGCATCGGGCTTCTTCTACAGCTGGGGCGACAACGCGGCGCTGGACCTCTCGGCCAACGCCGGCGCATTGACCCTGGCCGCGCTCGGCGGCTCGCGCGCCGAGGCCTATGGCCTGGTCACCGGCGTCGGCAGCTACGCCGCCGTGCAGCCGGCCACCCTGCGCGCCACGGCCGCCGGTGGCAGCCTGAGCCTGACCGCGGCCGCCGCGCTGCTGTACCCGGCAGCGCGCAGCGAGCTGCGCCTGTGGTCCGGCGGCGACATCGTGCAGGGCCAGATGCTGGCCATGGCCGACAGCGAACTGGCCCTGTGGCCCGGTTTCCGCAACCCGGTACCGTTCACCTCGGCGAGCGCAAGCATCCTTGCTGGGCTGGTGACGCCGACCCTGGCCGACACGCTGCCGCATGCCGGCCTGCATGCGGGCGATACCGAACCCGTGCGCATCCACGCCAATGGCAACTACCGCAACGGCCGCCTGAACCTGGCCAAGCCGGCGCTCATCAACGCCGGCAGCGACATCCTCGACCTGCAACTGACGGGCCAGAACCTCGGCGCGGAAGACCTGACCCGGGTGAGCGCTGGCCGCGACCTCATCGCCGCGTTGCCCAATGTGGGCATCACGATGGCCGGCCCGGGTGCGCTGGAGGTCACGGCCGGACGCGACGTGGATCTGGGCGCTTCGGGTGGCATCACCACCATCGGCAACCAGCGCAACCCCGGCCTCACGGCGGCGGGTGCTGCGGTGCGGCTGACGGCGGCGGCCGATGGCCGTCTGGACCTTGCGATCTTCGAGGCCACCTTCCTGGCTGGCGACAGCACGCGCGCCGTGCAGTACCGCGATGCCCTGCTGGCGACCGTGCGGCAAGCGCTGCAGCAGCCTGCGCTCGACTACGCAGCCGCGCTGGCCCTCTTCCGCAACTTCCCGCCCGCAGCGCAGGCGGCCTTCGGCCGCGAGGTACTGGCGGCCGAGTTCGGCGCCATCTACCTGAGCGGCACGCCGCCCACCGCCGCGCAGATGACCGAGAGCCTGCGCGTGGCCTTCGAACGCCAGAAGGCGCAGGTGCTGCAGGCCGGCGATACCGCGCTGGCGGCCGGTGGCAGCTTGACCCTGCCCGGACGCGACGTGCTGGCCGGAGCCGATCTGGCCGCCTACCTGAACGAACTGCGCGCCCTGAGCTTCGGCGGCCTGAACCTCGACAGCACGGTGGCCGCGCGCGTGGCCAGCCTCGCGCAGGTGAGCAGCGGCTGGCGCGACACCGTGGCGCAAGGCCTGGGCGGCAGCGCCGCCGGTTTCGACGCACTGGCTGCGCAGAACCCGCAAGACCCGCGGGTGCTGGCCTGGCGCGCTGCGCTCGGCGACTTCAGCGGCCGCCGCTTCGAGGCCTACCGCCAGCAGGTGCTGGCCAGCGAGACGGCGGCCACCGGTGCCGTGGCCTCGCGGTTCGGCCGCCGCAGCCTGCCCATGCGGCTGGTGCTCTATGACCAGGGCTTCCAGGCCGCTGAACTGGCCGGCGCCGGCAGCTTTGTCGGCGAGCCCCTCTGGCCAGGCCGCGTGCCGGTGTTCGGCTACACCGGCACGATGGCGTTGACGCAAAGCGCCGTGGTCACGGAACGCGGTGGCGACATCGCGCTGGTGAACGCCGGTGGCGCCATCAACGTGGGGCTGAAGGAGTCGAGCAGCACACGTTCCAAAGGCGTCATCACGCTCGGCGGCGGCAACATCTTCGGCCTGGCAAAGAACGACTTCCAGGTCAACACACAGCGTGTCTTCATCGTCGGCCAGGGCGACATGACCATCTGGTCTTCCTACGGCGACATCGACTCCGGCCGCGGCGCCAACACCGCAGTGGCGGCGCCGCCGTTGGCCGCACGGCGTTCGGTGGACGGCATCGTCTTCGAAGTGCCGGCCACCACCACCGGCAGCGGCTTGGCCATCCTGGAAGACAACCTGGGCCGCCGCAGCGGCACCATCGGCTTGTACGCGGCCTTCGGTGAGATCCTGGCGCTGGACGCCTTCATCCGCGCGCCTTCGGTGGTGCTGGGCTCCACCATCCGCGGCGCAGACAACCTGCAGTCGGCATCGGTCGGCGGCGCGGCGGCGGTGGTGGCGGCGCCGCCTGTCAATGTGGCGCCGCCGCCGGCCAACACCGACAACCAGGTCGGTGCCGCCAACGCGGCACCGCAGGCCCAGGAAGCCCGGCCACGCAATGCCTTGCTGACCGTCGAACTGCTGGGCCTGGGGCAGGCGCCCGAGCAGGAGAACTGCAGCGAAGAAGAACGCAAGGCCGGGAAATGTCGCAAGCCGGGTGCGCCATGAGCCCGCCGGGCCGTCCCAAGGGCGAATCCCGGAGTGCGCAGCACGGAGGTACTCCAGCGAGCCCGCCGGCATGGCCCGAACGGCTCTTTGTCGAAGGCAGTGACATGACTGAAATATTGCCTCGCTAGAGTGAACGGATCGTCTTATTCCGCCCGCGCGCCAGGGCCTGCTGTTCATCATGGCTGATCGTTGTTGCGGTGCCCGTGCCGCTTGCCTGAAGGCAGCACTCGGCCTGTTGCTGCCGGTGGTATCGACATGGGCACAGACGGTGCCCCCGGTGACGCGGCTGCTGCCGCCCCCGGTGGCGGCTTCGGCACCGGCAACCGCTGCCTCCGGCGCGGCTGCACGGGCCGCCGCCACCGGCCGCGCGGCGCCCCCGTCGATGCGCGAAGCCGCCACCGATGCGCCGCGCGAACCCAGCGAATTCGAACGCCTGGCCAGCGAAGCCAACGGCGGCCGGTCCGTCTGGCGCCTGGGCACCCCGGCCGCGCGCAGCGAAGGCGGGCTGGGCCAGCTGGAAGTGCCGGCGCGCGTGCCGCCGGGCTACGTGGTGCAGGTGGGCGACGAGGTCTCGGTCACGGTGTGGGGCAGCATCGACGCCCAGTGGCAGCTGCGCGTCGACCGCGCCGGCCGCCTGACGCTGCCGCGCGTCGGCGCCGTGGCCGTGGCCGGCAGCAGCGCAGGTGAACTGCCGGCCCTGCTGCAGGCGCGGCTGTCGCAGGTGTTCAAGAGCTTCGAGCTCGCCGCGGCCGTCACCGAGGTGAGCCCGCTACGCGTGCACATCACCGGCTTCGTCGAGCGGCCGGGCGACTACGTGGTGCCGGCGCTGAGCACCATTTCCAGCGTCATCGCCGCGGCCCAGGGCCCTTCGGCCGGCGGCAGCTTCCGCCGCATCCGCCTGCTGCGCAATGACCAGCCGGTGGCCGTGTTCGACCTCTACTCGCTGCTGCGCGAAGGCAGCCGGCGCGACGACCGCCTGCTGCAGCCCGGTGACGTGCTCTATGTCGAACCGCTGGGCCCGCAGGTGGCCGTGCTGGGCAGCGTCAACCGCGTCGCGGTGTTCGAGATCCAGCCCGGCGAGACGGTGGCCGACGTGCTGGCCCTCGCCGGTGGTTTCTCTTCGGTGGCCGAGCGCAGCAGCGTACTGGTGGAACGGCTGCGCGACCGTCACGGCGCCGGCGCGGTGGCCGTGGCGCTGCCGCGCGACGCGGCCACGCCGCTGGCCGACGGCGACATCCTGCGCGTGCGCTCGCAGGTCAGCGCCAGCGCGCCGACGCAGCTGCGCAACAAGCGCGTGCTGGTGGAAGGCGAGGTGCGTGAACCCGGCGAGTACCTGCTGCCGGCCAGCGCCACGCTGGCCGATGCCATCAGCGCCGCAGGCGGGCCCACGCCCGCGGCCTTCATCTACGGCACCGCCCTGCGGCGCGAGAGCGTGCGCGCGACCCAGGAAGTGAACTACGAACGCGCGCTGCGCGAGCTGGAGACCGAACTCGCCCGCAGTGCCACCAGCCGGCCTTCGCGCGACGAAACCGCGGCCGACGCCAATGCCTCGGCGCGCCAGCTGCTGGCGCGCCTGCGCGACCGCCGGCCCGAGGGCCGCGTGGTGCTGGAAGTGACGCCGCAGTCCACCACGCTGCCGCCGGTGGAGCTGGAAGACGGCGACCGCATCCTGCTGCCGCCCGGCAACCAGAGCGTGGGCGTCTTCGGCAGTGTCTTCAATGCCGGCAGCTTCCTGCACAGCGCCGGCCGCAACCTGGGCGACTACGTGCAGCGCGCCGGCGGGCCCACGGGTGGCGCCGACTACGGCTCGGCCTTTGTGGTGCGCGCCAACGGCAGCGTGCTCAGTGCCAGCCAGAACGCGTGGTGGTCGCGCACGCGCGACTTCGAGAGCCAGGCCGCCCTGCCCGGCGACACCGTCTTCGTGCCCGAGGAAGTGGCGCGTGGCACCTTCGTGCAGGGTGCCAAGGACTGGACGCAGGTGCTCTACCAGCTGGGCGTGGGCCTGGCGGCACTGCGCACCTTCCGATGAGCCCCGACCGCGCTGCGCCGCTGGCCGACGCCGAGCCGGCGGCCACCACGCCACCGGCCGCCAGCGCCGGTGTCCTGGAAGTTGTGCTGCCGCTGTGGCGGCGGCGCTGGTGGCTGCTGGCCAGCCTGATGCTCGGCGCTGCGCTGGGGCTAGGCGCCAGTCTGCTGCAGACGGTGCGCTTCACGGCACAGGCCAGCTTTGCGGTGCAGCCGCTGCTGCGCTCGTCACCTTCAGCGCTGCAGGCGGCCTTGCCGGCATTGGCCGGTTTGTCCGGACCCGGCGGCAGCGCGATCGACCTGTACGTCACCATCCTGCGCAGCCAGACGATGTCCGACCGCATCATCCAGCGCTTCCAGCTGCAGCAGGCCTGGCAGACACCGTTCCGCACCGCGGCGCAGCAGCAGCTGGCGCGGCGCGTGAGCTTCGGCGTCGGCCGCCGCGACGGTGTGGTGGTGATCACCGTGCAGGACGAGCTGGCACCGCGCGCCGCGGCGATGGCCAACCAGTACGTCGAGGAGCTGCGCGCCGTGCTGCGCGGCTTTGCGCTCGACGAGGCACGCCAGCGCCGCCAGTTCTATGACGCCCAGCTGGCGCGCGCGCGCACCGCACTGGACGAGGCACAGCGCAAGCTGCAGACCAGCGGCTTCGACCGCGCCGCGCTGCGTGCCGAGCCGCGCGCCGCAGCCGAAAGTTATGGCCGCATGCAGGCCGAGATCACGGCCACCGAAGTGCGTCTGGCGGCCACCCGCCGCGTGCGTGCCGACGGCAGCGCCGAGATCCAGCAGTTGCAGTCGGAACTGGCGGCCCAACGCGCCCAGCTGGCGCGGCTGGAAGCGCCCAAGGACGACGGCCCCGGGTCCTTCGTCGCCAGGCTGCGCGAGTTCCGCTACGCCGAGACGCTGGCCGACTCGGTGGCGCGCCAGGCCGAAGTGGCACGCGTGGACGAAGCGGCCGACGCCATCCCGCTGCAGACCCTGGACCGCGCGCAGACGCCGGAATGGCCGAGCAGCCCGCGCATCCCGCTGTGGGTGCTGGCGGGCGCGGCGCTGGGTCTGCTGCTGCCCGCGGCCGTGGTGCTGCTTCGTCATCGCATGGCGCTGGCGCGGCTGGACCCGCTGTACACGCAGCGCGTGGCCTTCCTGCGGGCGCTGCCGACACGACGCCGCTGATGACGACCGTGCGCGCCACCGGTGTCTTCAGCCTGGGCGTGGCCCATGCGCTGGCGCTGCTGGCCGCGGTGGCGGCGGCGGCGCTGTATGCGCGCTGGATGGACGCGCCGGCCTTCGCGCACTGGGCGCTGTCGCTGGCCGTGGCGCGTGCCGGGCTGCTGCTGCTCGACGGCGGCCTGAAAACGGCGCTGGTGCGCCGTGACCAGATGCCCGACACCGCCACGCAGCAGCGGCTGGCCTGGCTCAGCGCAGCGCTGGCCGTGCTGCTGTCGGCCGTGGCAGCGGCGGTGGCGGGATGGCTGGCGGCCACCGGCCGCCTGGGCGGCGGCGAAGCGCTGCTGCTCTTCGTCTACCCCGCCGCCTACTGGCTGAGCTACCCGCCATTGTTCACGGCACTGGCGCGGCTTGAACGCGCCCAGCGCTTCGGCCCGGTGGGCCATGCCGAGGCGGCATCGGTGGCGCTGGAGTTCGCGCTGCCGGCGGCGCTGATGGCCGGCGGCATGCCCTGGTGGGCGGCCTTCGCCGCTGCCGCGGTGGCCGCACGTGCATTGCGCACGGGCTGGGTGCGATGGGCCGCGGCAGCCGCGCCCGCGCACGACCTTGCAGGCGCCGGGCGCACGTCGCAGATCCTCAAGGAAGGCACTGGCGTGCAGGCCACGGCCGGCCTGTCGATGCTGCGCGACCAGATGCACCTGTGGCTGCTGGCACCCTGGTTCGGCGCCCACTGGGCTGGCGTCTACACCTTCGCGCTCACGGCCTGCGCGCTGGCCAGCCAGGTCAGCGTGCAGACCGCGTCGCGCGTGGCGCTGCCGGCGCTGCGCGCCGTGGCCCCGGCCGCGCAGTGGCCGCTGGTGCTGGCACAGGTGCGGCGGCTGAGCATCGCCACGCTGCCGCCGCTGGCGCTGCTGCCCGCCTGGGCCGCGCAGCTCGACGCCGTGGCCTGGGGTGGCCGCTGGCACGAGGCCGTGGCACTGTTGCCCTGGCTGGCGCTGCGCATGGTGCCTGGTGTGGCCACCACGGCCCTGGGCGCCTGGCTGATGGTGGCGCGCCCGCCCTGGCACACGGCGCGCGCCCACGCCGCGTGGACGCTGTGCGAGGTCGTGCTGGCGGTGCTGGCCCTGCAGCTCATCGGCCCGACGGGCCTGGGCGTGGCAGCGGCCCTGGGCGCCTGGGCGGGGGTGCTCATCTTCGTCACCGCGGCAGCGCCGGGCGTCGCGCCGTGGCCGCGGCTGGGCGCTGTGGCCTGGGCTCTGCTGGTGCGTCCTTCGCTGGCAGCAGCGCTGTGCCTGGCGTGGTGGGTGCAGGTGCAGCCCGCGGCGCTG
>JANNFE010000192.1:0-34058 GCA_031379415.1 Betaproteobacteria bacterium
CGCAGCGCGGCGCGCAGGCCGCGGCTGGCGCCGGCTTCAGCCGCCGCCGCGGTGGTCCATTGCAGCAGGTGGCGGCGGCTGACCACCGTGCGCCACAGCGCGCGGCCGATGGCGTCGAGCGCGGCACCCGCTTCCTGCAGCAGCAGCGCCAGGTGCCACAGGCCACCGCCGGCAGCGCGCAGCAGTTCGGCGCCGGCGCGGGCATAGAAGTGGCGCTTGGCCAGGTTGTCACGGCTGGGCGCCAGGCCGGCCACGGCGCCCATCAGCGGCCCGGCGGCGAAGGCGGCCAGCACCAGCAGCAGCGCCGCGCCGGGTGTCAGGCCGTGGCCGCTCAGCGCCAGCAGCAGCAGGCCCAGGGCCAGCGGCGGCACCAGGGAGCGGCGCAGGTTGTCGACCAGCTTCCAGCGGTGCACGCCGCGCAGGCGCCAGCGCCGCGGCTGCAGCAGCAGCGGCAGCAACTGCCAGTCACCGCGTGTCCAGCGGTGCACGCGCGACGCCGCTACCTCGGCGTGGAAGGGGCTGTCTTCGATGAGCGTGATGTCGCTCACCGCCGCGCAGCGCACCAACGCGCCTTCCAGCAGGTCGTGGCTGAGCACCTGGCCTTCGGGCAGGCGGCCGCCCAGCAGCGTGTGCAGCGTGGCCACGTGCAGTAGGCCCTTGCCCGTGAAGGTGCCTTCGTGGAAGACGTCCTGGTAGATCTCGGAGCTGGCGGCGCTGTAGGGGTCGACGCCGCACTGACCGGCAAACAGCCAGTGGTAGGCCGTGCCCGTGCCGGCGTCATGCAGCGGCGTGGCGATGCGGGGCTGCAGGATGCCGTAGCCGCCCAGCAGGCGTTGGCCCGAGGCGTCCAGCCGCGGCTGGTTCTGCGGGTGGGCGGCCACGCCCAGCAGTTCGCGCAGGCGGCCGGGCGGCAACTGCGTGTCGCTGTCCAGCGTCAGCACGTAGTGCGTGTCGGCGGCCAGGCGCGAGGCTACGCCCAGGTCGATGAAGGCGCTGGCGTCGCCGCTGGCCAGCGCCTGCACCAGCTGTTCGAGCTTGCCGCGCTTGCGTTCCCAGCCGATCCACGCGCCTTCGCTGGCGCTCGGCCGGCGCTCGCGATGCAACAGGATGAAATGCGGCGCGCCGCCCCAGGGTGGCAGGGCCGCGTTCAGCGCACGCACGCCCTGCACGGCATGCGCCAGCAGCGCGGCGTCGCCGGGCAGGTGCTGGGTGCTGGCGTCGGCGTAGTCGCTGAGCAGGGCGAACTGCGTCTGGCGTTCGGCATTGGCCAGGCGGTGCAGCTGCAGGCGGTGCAGCAGGTGGTCGATGGCCGCGGTGTCGGTCAGCAGCACCGGCATCACCACCAGCACGCGCTGCTGCGGTGTGAGCCCTTCGCCCAGCGCCAGGCGCGGCAGGTGGTCGGGCTGCACCGATTCGCTGATGAGCCGGTTGAACACCGCGACCACAGCCTCGGAGGCCGGGCCCAGCATGAGCAGCGCCGCCAGCCAGCCGTAGCCGCCCACCGCGTGGTGTGTGAGCAGGCTGTCCACCAGCGCAGTGACGCCCAGCACCAGCGCGCCCAGGTACAGCGGCAGCGCAGCGCGGCGCGCGGCCAGCCAGCCGGCACGCCACGGCCCTTCGTTCAGGCCCAGCGCGCGGCCCAGCGCGGCACGGCCCGAGCCCTGCAGCCAGTAGGTCGCCACGTTGGTGGGCGGCGGCGCGGCGCCGGGGTCGGGCTGCATCAGCGCCAGCAGCGCCTGCGCCACGGCCAGTTCGCTGCGGCCGCTGCGCCGCGCCAGTTTCTCGATGCCGTGCAGCGTCTGGTCGCGCGTGCTGCTGTGTTCGGCGCTGAAGAGTGGAGAGCCGAGCATCAGCCGCATCAGGGCACTGCTGCGCGCCACGATGTCGGGCCAGTCGGCGTCGCCGATGGCGCGCAGCGAGTTCACGGCATTGCTGACGCTCAGGTTGTCGCTGGTCTGGTCGGCGTTCTGCTGCGCCTGCGACGCGGCCGGCTCGGGATGCTGTTCGGCCAGCCATTGCAGCACCGCGGCGCTGGCCGCGGCGCCCGCGGGTGGTCCGGCCGCGCCGTCCAGCAGGCGCTGCGCCAGCTGGGCCACGAAGACACCGCCCACGCCGCGGGCCGCCAGCACGGCCAGCACGTCGGCCAGCTGCTGCGGCGTGAAGGTTTGGATGCGGTCGCAGCACAGGTGCGCCAGCTCACGCGCGGCCTTGTGCGTGGCCAGGCGTTCGGCCAGGCGGCGCAGGTTTTCCACCAGCACCACGCGCAGCGTGGTGGGCAGCGCCCAGGCCTCGCTCAGGCTGAGTTCGCGCGTCTCCTGGTAGGCGCCGAGGTAGTGCACGAGCAGCTCTTCGTCGAAGGCGCCATCGGTGTGCGCCACGAAGGCCCAGGCCACGCCGTAGATGCGCGGCAGGCCCAGCAGCGGCGGGTCCAGCAGCACGGGCAGGGCGCGGAAGTAGCCGGGCGGCAGGCCTTCGTGGATGGCCTGCAGCTGCGCTTCGATGAGGTGGAAGTTGTCCAGCAGCCACATCGCGGCCGGGCTGATGTCGTAGCCGGTGGCGGCCTGCGCGCTGATGTAGCGGTGGGCGCGCCGCAGCATGCCGATGTTGCCGGCCAGGCGCGGAAAGAAGGCCGAGCGCCGCGCCGCCTGGCGCGTGGCGCGGTGCGTGTCGCCCAGGCTGCGGCCGTGCTGTGCGAAGCGCTGCGCGCCGAAGATCTCGGCGCGCACGGGTGGCAACAGCGGGCCGCTGCGCGGGTCCAGCAGCTCACGCAGGGCTTCGGGGGCCTCGGGTACCAGGCGCTGCAGCACCGGCGTGGCCATCGTTCAATGCCACGCCCACACCAGTGCCACCAGCAGGGCGACCACCACCAAGGTGCTGATGAGCCGCGGCGCCAGGAAGCCGTGCAGCTTCTGCGCCTGGCACCGCAGCCCGAACAGGCGGCCACTGGCCGCGCTGCAGACATCGAGGTGCTCTCCCAGCGCAGACAACTCCCCCGGCGAGGTGTCGGTCGTCTGCCCGTGCGACGTGGTGCTCCAGCGGGCCGCGCTCATGGCCGTCAACGCGTGCCGGAGACTTCAATCTCCACACGGCGGTCCGGTTGCAGGCAGGCCACCAGCTTGGCGGTCTGCGCCATGCCCTTGCAGTCTCCGGCCTTGGTCACGGGCATCGATTCGCTCTTGCCCACCGCGGTGATCTTGCTCGGGTCCATCTGGCCGGCGCTGACCAGGTAGCTCTTCACGGCGTCGGCGCGCTCTTGCGACAGCTTCTGGTTGTAGGCCGTGCTGCCCAGGCGGTCGGTGTGGCCTTCGACGACCACGACCTGGAAGCTCGAACCCTGCATCTCGCGCAGGAAGGTGTCGAGTGCGGCCTTGCCTTCGGGGCGGATCTCGGCCCGGTCGAAGCCGTACATCGACTCGGCGCTGAAGCTCACGCGCACCGGCATGGCCTTGGCCGCGGGCGGCGCGAAAGCCACCACCGGCGCGGGCATCGGCGCCACGGCCACTGCCACTGGCGGCGGGACGGCGGCCATCGGCACGTAGACCGGCTCGGCCGTCACGCGCCGCACCGGTGCTTCACTGCGGCCGAAGGGAAACACGAAGCCCACCGAGTACATGTTGGCGTTGACATCGCGGCCCAGCGCATCGTCGACGCGGTAGCGTTCGGCTTCCAGGCGCATCTGCACCGAAGGCGAGAAGGCGTACTGGGCGCCCACGCCGACCTTGTAGTTGGCGTTGCGGTTGCTCGGCGTGGGGTTGGCGACGACGGTGGTGCCGGTGCCGCTGAAGTTGTCGCGGACACGCGCGTACTGCACGCCGACGCGTCCCAGGACGGACAGGTTCTCGGTGACGGGCAGCAGGCCGACGATGTCGAAGTTGGCGCCTTGCGGTCGCACCTGACCCTTCAGCGTGCCGTTGGGCGTGGTGTTGGCGGCGAACTCGAATTCACCGAGCTTGAAGAAGCCCAGTTCGAAGGCCAGGTAGCGGTTCACCTGGTAACCGCCGAAGACCTTGTAGCCGGTGTCCTTCGGGTTGGTGCCGGTGATGGTGGCCGTCTGGCCAGCGCCGATGACGCTGTTGGCGATGCCCTGGTTGTCCAGGCGCGCGCGCGACTTGCCCACCGACAGGCCGAAATAGTTGTAGCTGTCCTGCGCCAGCGCGGGTGCGGCCAGCAGTGCGCCGAGCGATGCCAGTGCGACGAGTCGCAGGGCGTGAGGGTTCTTCATGGGATGCGTCCTGTTTTTGGGATCCGTGCGCGGCGTCGAAGACGCCCCTTGCAACGACAGGCGAGTGTTGGCGCCCTGCCGGGCAGGGTCTGTGCGCTGTCGAACCCGCTCGTGTAGGACGGTAGGCCGTTGGCGGCTCAGCGCCGCGGCAGCGAACGCAGCACGCGGTCCCAGAAGTCGCTGCTCACGCCATAGCAGGCCCAGGGGCCGCCGCGGTGGTGCAGCGCATGCCAGCGCTTGCGCTCGCGCAGCCAGGCGCTGCGTGCCGGCCAGTGGTGCACGGCGTGGTGCGTGACGGCATAACCCAGGTAGCCGGCCAGCACACCCAGCGTCAGCGCGCAGGCCGGCCAGGGCTCCAGCAGCCACCAGGCGGGCGCGAAGACGAGCAGCGCGAACAAGGCCGCGGTGAACAGCGTGGGCGCGCAGATCAGAGCCTGCGGCCGGCGGTGGTGTTCGGCATGCCAGCGCGAAAACGGCGCCAGGCCGTGCAGCACGTAGCGGTGCAGGCCGTACTCCAGCGCCGTCCAGCCCACGGCGCCGACGCCCACCAGGCCGGCCAGCGCCAGGCCCTGGCGCGCCGGCGCGCCGGCCAGCAGGGCGCCGCTGAGCAGCGTGACCGCACCGCCGTAGAGCATGAAGTCGGCGCGGTAGGCCAGCGGGCCGTGTTCCAGGTTGAACAGACCCATGGGTCTCCTTGAAGGCGAGCGCGCGGCCGGCCTGCGGCGCAGGACGGCGGGGCGGCTCTGCGGCCCACCCTGAGGCCCGGTCATGGCAATGTCTGTGCGCTATCGAACGATGCCGGCGCGGCCACAGGCCTATAGTGCGACGCGGAGGCGAGTGCGATCATCAGGCTCGCCGAGAACACTGCAAAGGCGGCCTCATGGTCACGCACTCTGACCCCAGGCTCAACCATCTGCTCGCGGCCCTGCCGCCCGAGGAATGGGCCCGCATCGAGCCGCAGCTCGAATGGGCAGACCTGCCGCTGGGCCACGTGCTGTACGAGTCGGGCCGCACGCTGAGCCACGTCTACTTTCCCACCGACGCCATCGTCTCGCTGCTCTACGTGATGGAAAACGGCTCCTCGGCCGAGATCGCCGTGGCCGGCAATGAAGGCTTGGTCGGCATCTCGCTCTTCATGGGCGGCGAGTCCACGCCCAGCCGCGCCGTGGTGCAGAGCGCGGGCTCCGGCTTCCGCATGCGCGCGCAGGCCATCAAGGACGAGTTCAACCGCTCGCAGCCGTTGATGCACCTGCTGCTGCGCTACACGCAGGCGCTCATCACGCAAATGGCGCAGACGGCGGTGTGCAACCGCCACCACTCGCTGGACCAGCAACTGTGCCGCTGGCTGTTGCTGAGCCTGGACCGCCTGCAGACCAATGAGCTGGTGATGACGCAGGAGCTCATTGCCAACATGCTGGGCGTGCGCCGCGAAGGCGTGACCGAAGGCGCGCTGAAGCTGCAGAAGCAGGGGCTCATCCGCTATGCGCGCGGCCACATCACGGTGCTGGACCGGCCGGGCCTGGAAGCCCGCACCTGCGAGTGCTACGCGGTGGTGAAGAGGGAGTACGACCGCCTGCTGCCCGCGAAAGCGGCGCCGTGATCCGCCTGCTGGCGGCCTACGGCATGACCTTCATCGTGATGGTGGTCATCGACCTGCTGTGGCTCGGCGTCATCGCCAAGCCGCTGTACCAGCAGGGCATCGGCCACCTGATGGTGGACCCGCCCAAGCTGCTGGCCGCGGGGCTGTTCTACCTGCTCTTTCCACTCGGGCTGATGATCTTCGCGGTGGCACCGCCCGGGCTGCAGGGCGGCGTGGCCACGGGCCTGGGCCGCACGCTGATGATGGGCGCGCTGTTCGGCTTTTTTGCCTATGCCACCTACGACCTCACCAACCTGGCCACGCTGAAGGGCTGGCCGCTGTCGCTGGCGCTGCTGGACATGGCCTGGGGCACGGCGGTGAGTGCACTGGCCGCGGCGGCCGGCAAGGCCGTGCTCGACCGGGTCTGACAGCCTCGGCCGCGCTGTGTGCGCTGCAAGACAGACCGCGGCCGTGCGCCTTCGCACACTGGGCGAGGGGCCGCACTGGGCCTGCATGAGGACTTTCTGATGCCGAAGCCCGAGAACCACCTCATCGCCCTGTTGCCACCGCCCGACCGCAAGCGCCTGCTGGCGCTGTGCGAGCCGGTGGAACTGGTGCGGTCGCAGGAAATCTGCCAGGCCGGTGACCTGGCGGACCACGTGTGGTTTCCCATCACCACCGTCATCTCGCTGCTGGCGCAGGTGGACGGCCACCCGAGCGTGGAAGTCGGCATGGTCGGCCGCGAAGGCATGGTCGGCGCGCACCTCGTGCTGAGTGCCGGGCGCGTGCCGCTGCGCGCCCTGGTGCAGGGCGCGGGCAGCGCCTGGCGCGTGCCGGCGGCGCCCTTCCGCGTTGAACTGGCCCGCAGCACCGCGCTGCAGCGTCATCTGCACCACTACCTGTACGTGCGGCTGATGCTGATGGCCACCTCGGCGGCCTGCCTGCGCTTCCACCTCATCGGCCCGCGCCTGGCGCGCTGGCTGCTGATGAGCCAGGACCGCGCGCACAACGACCGCTTCTACGTCACGCACGAGTTCCTGGCCTGCATGCTGGGCGTGCGGCGTGTCGGCGTCACCACGGCGGCCGGCGTGCTGCAGCGGCAAGGGCTGATCCAGTACCACCGCGGTGAACTCACGGTGCTGGACCGCAGCGGTCTTGAAGCCGCCGCGTGCAGCTGCTACGCCACCGACCGCGCAAGCTACCAGACGACGATGGTCTGAGCATGCCGCGAGCCCGCCATTCTGTGGGCCACCGCACAGACCGGGCTCGGGCCGCGCTCGCAGCATGTGAGCGTATGAACGACACGCGCATGGCCTCCAACGGGGCAGCCACGGGCTTCGCCTCGGTCGACATCCCGCCGCAGGCGCTGTGGGGTGCGCAGACGGCGCTGAGCCTGCGCTACTTCGCCATTGGCCAGCAGCGCATGCCGGCCGAGCTGATCCACGCGCTGGCCTGGGTGAAGTGGGCGGCCGCTGGTGTGAACGGTGAACTGGGCCTGCTGGCGGCGCCCAAGGCCGAGGCCATTGCCGCCGCGGCCGAGCGTGTGGCCAGCGGTGAGTTCGACGACGCCTTTCCGCTGTCGGTCTGGCAGACCGGCTCGGGTACGCAGACCCACATGAACGTCAACGAGGTGCTGGCGCAGCTGGCCAGCCGCCCGCAGCCGGGGCCGGTGCGCCTGCTGCACTTCGTGGATGCGCACGACGACGTGAACCTGGGCCAGTCAAGCAACGACGTCTTTCCGACCGCCATGCACGTGGCGGTGGCGCTGCAGGCCAAGTCGCGCCTGCTGCCGGCGCTGAACGAGCTGCGCACCCTGCTGCTGGACAAGGCGTTGGCCTTCAGCGCGGTGGTGAAGATCGGCCGCACCCACCTGCAGGACGCCACACCGGTGACGCTGGGCAATGAGTTCGCGGCTTACGAAGCCCAGCTGGCGCTGTGTGGGTCTGCGTTAGCGCACGCGCTGCATGCCGTGCATGCGCTGGCCATCGGCGGCACGGCCGTGGGCACGGGCCTGAACACGCATCCGGAATTCGGCCGGCGTGTCGCCGAGCGCCTGGCCACCCGGCTGGCGCTGCCGCTGGTGCGTGCCGACAACCTGCTGGCCGCCATGGCCGGGCACGAGGCGCTGGTGGCCTTCCATGCCGGCCTGCGCATGCTGGCCATCGCGCTGACCAAGATCGGCAACGACATCCGCCTGATGGGCAGCGGCCCACGCGCCGGCCTGGGCGAACTGGAACTGCCGCAGAACGAACCCGGCAGTTCCATCATGCCGGGCAAGGTCAACCCCACGCAGGTGGAGGCGCTGGCCATGGTGTGCGCGCAGGTGATGGGCCACGATGCGGCCATCGGCTTCGCGGCCAGCCAGGGGCAGTTCGAGCTGAACGTCTTCAAGCCGCTGATTGCGCTGGACACGCTGGACAGCCTGCGCCTGCTGAGCGACGCCATGCGCAGCTTCGGCCAGCACTGCGTGGCCGGCATCAAGGTCAACGCGCCGCGCGTGCAGGAAATGCTGCAGGGCTCGCTGATGCTCGTCACCGCGCTGGCACCGCACATCGGCTACGAGCGTGCCGCACAGGTGGCGCGGCAGGCCCACGAAAGCGGCACCACGCTGCGCGAAGCGGCGCTGGCCTCGGGCGCGGTGCGCGCCGACGACTTCGACGTCTGGGTGCAGCCGCAGCGCATGCTCGGCCCCACGGCCGAACCGGCGCGTGCGGGCCTGGCCATGCCGGGCTTCCTGCTGCGCTGAAATGGGGCCGCCGGTGTACGCCAGCGCACCGAGATCCGCGCCTGCGGCGCCTAAGCTGCCCCCGAGGCTGACATTCCGTCGGCCGCGCCGGAGCCCTTGCCATGAGTCTCGTCACCATCCTCCTCATCGTGTTGTTGTTGATGCTTGTCGGCCTGGTGCCGGCCTGGCCGCACAGCCGCGGCTGGGGCGATGGGCCCAGCGGCGGCGTGGCCCTGCTGCTCGTGGTGCTGGTGGTGCTGATGTTGATGGGCCGCCTGTGAGGGGCGCGGCCGCGGCCCTGGCCGGCGCCGTCATGGCGCTGGCTGGCTGCGGCGAGACCGCCACGCTGCCCGTGCAGGCCGGCACCGGCCCGCAGCCGGTGCTGCCGGCGCCACGCACCACGCTCATCCCCACGGTGAACATCGCGCGCGCCACGGGCTGGCCGGCGGGTGGTGCGCCGCAGCCGGCAGCCGGCCTGCGTGTGGCTGCGTTCGCCAGCGGGCTGGACCACCCGCGCTGGCTCTATGTGCTGCCCAACGGTGACGTGCTGGTGGCCGAGACCAACGCCCCGGCACGGCCCGATGGCGCGCGCGGCATCAAGGGCTGGGTGATGGGCCTGTTCATGAAGCGCGCCGGCGCGGCGGTGCCCAGCGCCAACCGCATCACCTTGCTGCGCGACGCTGACGGCGACGGCGTCGCCGAGCTGAAGACACCTTTGCTCGAAGGCCTGAATTCGCCCTTCGGCATGGCGCTGGTCGGCGACACCCTCTTCATTGCCAACGCCGACGAGGTGCTGCGCTTTGCCTATGTGGCGGGCGCCACGCGCATCACCACACCCGGGGTGCGCGTGACGGCGCTGCCTGGCGGCCCCATCAACCACCACTGGACGAAGAACCTGCTGGCCAGCGTCGACGGCCGCGCGCTCTACGCCAGCGTCGGCTCCAACAGCAACGTGGCCGAAAACGGCATGGCCGCCGAACACGAGCGCGCCGCCATCTGGCAGATCGACATCGCCAGCGGCGCCCACCGCGTCTACGCCAGCGGCCTGCGCAACCCCGTGGGCATGGCCCTGGAGCCCGGCAGCGGCCGGCTGTGGACGGTGGTCAACGAGCGCGACGAACTCGGCAGCGACCTCGTGCCCGACTACCTGACCGCCGTGCACGACGGCGCCTTCTACGGCTGGCCCTACAGCTGGTACGGCCGCCACGTCGACACGCGCGTGACGCCGCCCGACCCAGCCAAGGTGGCCAGCGCCCGCGTGCCCGACTACGCGCTGGGCCCGCACACCGCGTCGCTGGGCCTGGCGGCAGCCACGGGCAACCGGCTGCCGGCGGCCTACGCCCATGGGATGTTCGTCGGCCAGCACGGTTCTTGGAACCGCCGGCCGGCCAGTGGCTACCAGGTCATCTTCGTGCCTTTCAGCGGCGCGCAGCCCAGCGGCGCGCCGCCGCTGGACGTGCTCACCGGCTTCCTGGGCCCGCAAGGCCAGGCCTGGGGCCGCCCCGTGGGGGTGGCGCTCGACAGCCGCGGTGCGCTGCTGGTGGCCGACGATGTGGGCAACGTGGTGTGGCGCGTCAGCGCACCGCCTTCCTGAGTCGCAGTCAGCCAAGGAATGCCTTGAAGCGCAAGAAGCCCGCAGCTGTGCCGCCCGCCACGCCCACCGCGGGCCTGGCGCAGCAGAAGTCTGACTTCACGGCCGAAGGCGCGCCGCCGCCGGGCCGCGTGGCCACCACCGTGCCAGTGCGCCCGCCTGCCGTGCAGCGAACGCCACGCCGGACCCCGGCCAGCCCTGACAGAAAGGCTGCACCATGAACACCGCCCTGAAAGCGCCGGCCTTGAACATCGACCTGCCCACGGGTGCTGGCGTCGACATGGACGATGTGGATTGGGACATGCTGGCGCGCGCCGTCATGGCGCGCATGGCGCAGGCGGTCGAAGACGGCCGCGGCAACGCCGCCGACACGCGCAGCGTGCTGCAGGACTGCCTGCAATCGTTGCACCAGTTGCACGTCGGCCTGGCGCAGGCGCGCGGCCGCCACCGGCGCATCGAACGCGAATTGCGCGACGCCCTGGCTCGGCTGGCGCAGGTGCGGGCCGAGCTGGCCGGCACGCGGGCCGGTGAACGCCGCGCGCGTCACATGGCGCAGCACGACGAGCTGACCACCTTGCCCAACCGCGGCCTCTTCCGCGAGCGGCTGGCCGAGGCCCTGGCGCCGGGCGACAGTACGCCGGCCGGCCTGGCCGTGATGTTCGTCGACCTCGACGGCTTCAAGCCCATCAATGACCAGCACGGCCACACCACGGGTGATGAGTTGCTTCGCATCGTGGCGCAGCGGCTGGCGCGCGCCATCCGCGCCGAGGACATGGCCTGCCGCATGGGCGGCGACGAGTTCGCCTGCCTGTTGCGCGACGTGAAGAGCCGCGAGCGCCTGAGTCATCTGGCCTGCAAGCTCTTCGACACCGTGTCGGCACCGCTGAAGATCGGCGCGCTGGAGCTCACGGTGCGGCCGAGCATCGGCATCGCCGTGTGCCCGACCGACGGCGACAGCGCCGACGCGCTGATCACGCACGCCGACCGCGCCATGTACCGCGCCAAGCGGCGCCAGCTGGGCTACGCCTTCTTCGAGCGCGGAGCCGACTGCTGACCTTCGGGCGCACGCGCCAGGCCGGCGCGGGTGTCTTCAGCAGCCAGACCAGCAGCAGCGCAGCGCGCTTGGCGAGCACCACCGGTCCTTGAGCTTCCGGGACCGGGACTGGCTGCACCAGCCTCTGCGTGGCGAGTGCGCGCAGCGCCCAGGGATCTTGGTGGAGACGAGGAGGATCGAACTCCTGACCTTCGCATTGCGAACGCGACGCTCTCCCAGCTGAGCTACGCCCCCAATCCAACTTTGCAGTTTACACCGGCCTGCGGCAGCGCCGCCGCCACCGGGCAGCGCCGACTAACATCGCGGCCCGTTGCATGACGCAGGAGCAAGCCCTTGAGACATCGCCATGACCCCGCCTTGCTGGATGCGCAATACAACAACCGCGCCCGCGTGCCCGACCACGCCCAGGTGCTGGCGCGCTGGGCCGAGGCCTCGGCGCTGGTGCGCCGCGTCGGCCCGGCTCGGCTTGACCTGCGTTACGGCACCGGCGCCGGCGAAACGGTGGACGTCTTCCCCACCACCACGCCGGCTGCCGGCGGCGCACCGGTGCTGGTCTTCATCCACGGCGGCTACTGGCGCGCATTGGACAAGGCCGACCACTCCTTCGTGGCGCCCGCCTTCAACGCCGCCGGTGCGCTGGTGGTGGTGCCCAACTACGCGCTGTGCCCGGCGGTGACGGTAGAGCACATCGCGCTGCAGATGACGCGTCTGGTGGCCTGGGTGGTGCGGCACGCGGCCGAGTTCGGCGGTGACGCCTCGCGCATCGCGCTGGTGGGCCACTCGGCGGGCGGCCATCTGGCGACCATGTTGCTCAGCTGCCGCTGGAAAGACGTGGCAGCCGATCTGCCGGCGCAGCCGGTGGCCGGTACGCTGTCGATCTCGGGCCTGTACGACCTGGAGCCGCTGCGGCACGCACCGTTTCTGCAGGCTGACCTGAAGCTCACGCCCGCCGCAGTGGCGCGACTGAGCCCGGCCTTCTTCGCGCGGCCCCAAGGCGCGAAGTTCAGCCCCAAGCTCTACACCGTGGTGGGCCTGGACGAGAGCGACGAGTTCCTGCGCCAGAACCGCCTCATCCGCGACGTCTGGGGCCCGACCGCGGTGCCGGTGTGCGAGACGCTGGCCGGCGCCAACCACTTCACCGTGCTTCAGGGCCTGGCTGACCCGCAGGGCCGTCTGCATGAACTGGCGCTGCGCCTGCTGGGTTTGCGCTGATAGGGTGTTTCCGAGGCTATGCCCGGCATAGCCGCGATGTATTGGCCCGGCCCCGGGCGATCTGCTAGCGTCCGCGGCGGTCGGGCCCAGCCAGGGCACCCCAACCGATTGTTCACCGCTGTTCCACAGGAGCAAGACATGGGCTTGAAGGGTTCCAAGACCGAGCAAAACCTGAAGGACGCCTTCGCGGGCGAGTCGCAGGCCAACCGCCGCTACCTGTACTTCGCCAACAAGGCGGACATCGAAGGCCAGAACGACGTGGCCGCGTTGTTCCGATCCACGGCCGAAGGCGAGACCGGCCATGCGCACGGCCACCTCGAATTCCTGGAAGCCGTGGGCGACCCGGCCACTGGCCTGCCCATCGGCAGCAGCCGCCAGAACCTGGCCGCTGCCGTGGCCGGTGAGACGCACGAGTACACCGACATGTATCCGGGCATGGCCAAGTCGGCGCGCGACGAAGGCTTCGACGAGATCGCCGACTGGTTCGAGACCCTGGCCAAGGCCGAGCGCTCGCACGCCAACCGGTATCAGAAGGCGCTCGACGCGCTCGTCGACTGACGAGTGTGGCGATCGCCAAGGACCACGCACTCGTCGATTGACGACGGTAGCGCAAGCTGCCGAACAAGGGGCTTCGTGCCCCTTGTCCATTTGAAGACCTGACACAGGCAGACCCATGCGCGAAGGCAACCTCGAAGCGCCCACCCGACACCCGATAGCCTGGAAGAGCGCCGACTTCCATGACGAAGCCTCGGCCCTGAAGGAGATGGAGCGCGTCTTCGACATTTGCCATGGCTGCCGCCGTTGCGTGAGCCTGTGCCAGAGCTTCCCGACGCTGTTCGACCTGGTGGACGAGACCAGCGACGGCGAGGTGCACGGCATTCGCAAGGAGGCCTACTGGAAGGTCGTCGACCAGTGCTACCTGTGCGACCTGTGCTACATGACGAAGTGCCCGTACACGCCGCCGCATGCATGGAACCTGGACTTCCCGCATCTGATGCTGCGTGCCAAGGCCATCAAGTACAAGAAGGGCGAGGTCGGCGCCAAGGAGAAATTCCTCGCCAGCACCGACACGCACGGCCAGTTCGCCGGCATCCCGATCGTGGTGGACATGGTCAACGCGGTGAACCGCACGAAGACCATGCGCAAGGCCCTGGACGCCCGGCTCGGCGTGCACACCGATGCCTGGTTGCCGGGCCTGGCGCCGCAGCGCTTCCGCTGGGGCCGCGCCATGAACAACACCGCCTTCGTGGCCGTCAACGGCCAGCGCACGCCGGGCAAGGTGGCGCTGTTCTCCACCTGCTACGTGAACTACAACGAGCCCGGCATCGGCGAAGACCTCATCAAGCTGCTCGACCACAACCAGATCCCGTACGAGATCGTCAGCAAGGAGCAGTGCTGCGGCATGCCCAAGCTGGAGCTCGGCGATCTGGACGCCGTGGCGCGGGCCTGGGCCGCGAACATGCCCGTGCTGGCGAAGTACGCGCGCGAGGGCTGGGCCATCGTCACCGCGGTGCCGAGCTGCACGCTGATGTTCAAGCAGGAACTGCCGCTGATGTTCCCCGACGACGCCGACACGCAGCTCGTCAAGCGGGCGATGTTCGACCCCTTCGAGTACTTCATCGCGCGCCACAAGGACGGCCTCCTGAAGACCGACTTCAAGGCGGCCCTGGGCAGGGTGAGCTACCACATCCCCTGCCACGGCCGCGTGCAGAACATCGGCAAGAAGACCGAGGAGATGTTCAAGCTCATCGGGCTGACGGTCGAGGTGAAGCTGAACACGGTGGAGCGCTGTTCGGGCCATGCCGGCACCTATGGCGTGAAGACGCCGACGCACAAGCTGGCCATGAAGATCGGCAAGCCGGTGTTCAAGGCGATGGCCAAGGACGCGCCCGATTTCATCGGCAGCGACTGCCCGATGGCCGGCCACCACATCGCGCAGGGCATGGCCGAGGCGGGCACGCCGGCCGCCGCGCTGCGGCATCCGCTGTCCCTTGTACGTATTGCGTATGGATTGGAGTGAACACGCCATGACGGGCATCACGCGCAGCAGCCTCCTCACGCTGGAGGCGTACTCGAAGATCCGCAAGACCAGCAAGCTGGACGCCATTGCGCACCGGCGCCAGCGCAGCGTGCACCTGGGCGAGCACATGACGCTGCAGTTCGAGGACGAGCACACCATCCGGCGCCAGATCCAGGAGATGCTGCACATCGAGAAGATCTTCGACGAGGACGGCGTGCAGAGCGAGATCGACGCCTACGCGCCGCTGGTGCCCGACGGCCACAACTGGAAGGCCACGGTGCTCATCGAGTTCCCCGATCCGAACCAGCGCAAGCGTGAACTGGCGCGCCTCATCGGCGTGGAAGACCGGCTGTTCGTCGAGGTCGAAGGGCATGAGCGTGTTTACGCCATCGCCGACGAGGATCTGGACCGCGAAAACGCCGACAAGACGTCGGCGGTGCATTTCGCGCGCTTCGAGTTCACAGCCGCGCAGCGCGAGGCCGTGCGTGCCGGCGCGGGTGTGAAACTGGGCTGCGACCACACGCACTACCCGGCGCATGTGCACATCACGCCGGAGACACTGGCCAGTCTAGCGGGCGACCTGAAGGCGTGAAGCTCTCGCCCATCATCGCCGGTGTCTGGCGGGCGCGTGACTGGGGCCTGGACGCCGGCGGCCTGCTGCGCTGGATGGAAGAGGCCGTCGACCTCGGCATCACGAGTTTCGACCACGCCGACATCTACGGCGGCTACACCGTAGAGGCGATGTTCGGCGAGGCCTTCGCGCTGGCGCCGGCCTTGCGTCAGCGCGTGCAGATCGTCACCAAGTGCGGCATCAGGCTGGTGTCGCCACAGCGGCCGGCGCATGCCGTGAAGTCCTACGACAGCTCGCGCGCCCATGTGCTGGCCAGCGTGGACGCGTCGCTGGCGGCGCTGCGCACCGACCGCATCGACCTGCTGCTGATCCACCGGCCTGACTGGCTGATGGACCCCGATGAGCTGGCCGACACCTTTCGCCACCTGCTGGCGGCGGGCAAGGTGCTGCACTTCGGCGTCTCCAACCACAGCCCGTCGCAGCTGGCGATGCTGCGCAAGCGGCACCCGCTGGTGACCAACCAGATCGAGTTCAGCCCGCTGCAGATGCGCGCGCTGGCCGACGGCACGCTGGAGCAATGCGTGGACCTGGGACTGCATCCCATGATCTGGTCACCGCTGGCCGGTGGCCGGCTGTTCAACGGCGACGACGCGCAGGCGCAGCGTGTGCGCGGTGTGCTGCAGGCGCTGGCCGACCAACACGGCCAGAGCCTTGCGACGATGGCCTATGCCTGGGTGCTGCGCCATCCTTCGCGGCCGCTGCCCATCACGGGCTCGCGCCGCACCGAGGCGCTGCGCCAGGCGGTGGCGGCGCTCGGGGTACAGCTCAGCGCCGAAGACTGGTACGCCGTCTGGCAGGCCAGCATGGGCCAGCCAGTGCCCTGAGCTGTGCTCAGGCGGCGACCAGTTCCCGCTGCATCTCCGCGGCCACCACCGGGCTGCGCATCAGGTGGTCGAAGGCGCTCAGCGCAGCCTTTGCACCGTCGCCCGCGGCGATGATGATCTGCTTGAAGGGCACCGTCGTCGCATCGCCCGCGGCGAAGACGCCCGGCATGCTGGTGGCTCCCTTGGCGTCGATCACGATCTCGCCGTACTTGCTGAGCTCCAGCGTGCCCTTCAGCCATTCGGTGTTGGGCACCAGGCCGATCTGCACGAAGACACCGGCCAGGTCCACGCGGTGGGCCACGCCGGTGGCGCGGTCCTTGTAGACCAGGCCGTTCACGCGCTGGCCGTCGCCGGTGATCTCGGTGGTCTGCGCGTTCACGTGGATGCTCACGTTGGGCAGGCTTTTGAGCTTGCTCACCAGCACGGCGTCGGCCTTGAGCTGGTCGGCGAATTCGACCAGCGTGACATGACGCACCACGCCGGCCAGGTCGATGGCCGCTTCCACGCCCGAATTGCCGCCGCCGATGACGGCCACGTCCTTGCCCTTGAACAGCGGGCCGTCGCAATGCGGACAGTAGGCCACGCCCTTATTGCGGTATTCGGCTTCGCCCGGCACGTTGACGTTGCGCCAGCGTGCGCCCGTGCTCAGGATGACCGAGCGGCCCTGCAGCACGGCGCCGCCTGCCAGCGTCACGCGGATCTGGCCACCGGGCTCGGCGGCCGGCTCCAGCGCTGTAACGCGCTGGCCGTTCATGATGTCCACGTCGTAGGCGCGCGCATGCGCTTCCAGCGCAGTGGCGAACTTGGGGCCTTGCGTTTCCAAAACGGACACGTAGTTCTCGATGCCCAGTGTGTCCAGCGTCTGACCGCCGAAGCGTTCAGCCACGATGCCGGTGCGGATGCCTTTGCGCGCCGCGTAGACCGCAGCCGCCGCACCGGCCGGGCCACCGCCGACGATGAGCACGTCGTAGGGTGCCTTGGCCTGCAGCTTGGCGGCGTCGCGCGCTGCGGCGCCGGTGTCCACCTTGGCCAGGATCTCGGCCAGTTCCATGCGGCCCGAGCCGAAGGCCTGGCCATTCAGGAAGATACTGGGCACGGCCATGATCTGGCGGGCTTCCACTTCGTCCTGGAACAGGCCGCCGTCGATGGCCACATGCTTCACCCGCGGGTTCAGCACCGCCATCAGGTTCAGCGCCTGGACCACGTCGGGGCAGTTGTGGCAGGTCAGGCTCATCCAGGTCTCGAACACGAAGTCGCCTTCCAGCGCCTGGATCTGGTCGATGAGTTCCGCCTCGACCTTCGGCGGATGGCCACCGGCCTGCAGCAGTGCCAGCACCAGCGACGTGAACTCGTGGCCCATGGGCACGGCGGCGAAGCGCAGGCCCATGTCTGCGCCAGCGCGCGTGATCTGGAATGACGGGCGGCGTGCATCGCTACCATCGAAGCGCGCCGTCACCAGCGGTGACAGCGCGACGATGTCCTCGATCAGCGCGCGCATCTCAGCGGCAGCGGGCCGCTCGTCCAGGGACGCCACCAGCTCCACCGGCTGCGTGATGCGCTGGAGATAGCCCTGCAACTGGGCCTTGACCTTGTCGTCGAGCATGGTGGTGTCCTGGTTCCCTGGCTGCTTAGATCTTGCCGACGAGGTCGAGTGAGGGCGTCAGCGTGGCTGCGCCTTCGTTCCACTTGGCCGGGCAGACCTGGCCCGGGTTCTTGGCCACGTACTGCGCGGCCTTCAGCTTGCGCAGGGTTTCCTTGACGTCACGTGCGATGGCGTTGTCGTGGATCTCGGCCGTCTTCACCACGCCTTCGGGGTTGATGATGAAGGTGCCGCGCAGCGCCAGGCCTTCTTCGTCGATGTGCACGCCGAACATGCGCGTCAGCTGGTGCGTGGGGTCGCCCACCAGCGGGAACTTGGCCTTGCCGACGGCCGGCGAGGTCTCGTGCCACACCTTGTGCGCGAAATGCGTGTCGGTGGTGACGATGTAGACCTCGGTCTCCAGCTTCTGGAATTCGGCGTAGTTCTGCGCCGCGTCTTCCACTTCGGTGGGGCAGTTGAAGGTGAAGGCGGCGGGCATGAAGATGAAAGCCGACCACTTGCCCTTCAGGCTCTGCTCGGTGACTTCGACGAACTTGCCATTCAGGAAGGCCTGGGCCTTGAACGGCTGAACTTGCGTATTGATGATCGACATGGTGGGTTCCTCGATGGGTTGATGACAGGGTTCAGAAGGTCTTCGACACAGCGGGGTAGGCTCTGCTGCATCCACAGGCGCAATTGTGTTTGCAGTGCAGCAATCAGATGATTGATTGCAAAAATGCTATCGATTGGGTTTGTCTATGACAAGCGCGGTGCTGGGCCGCGGCAGCAGGCTCAGGACCCGCTGGCGGCCCAAGGCAACCGGGCGCGCAGCCCCAGCGCGTGCGCGCTGACCAGCGCCAGGCCGGCCCAGATGAAGGCGAAGCCCACCAGGCGGGCGCCGCTGAAGGGCTCGTGGAAGACCCACACCCCCAGCAGCAGCTGCAGCGACGGCGACACGTACTGCACCAGCCCCAGCGTGGCCAGCGGCAGGCGCCGCGCTGCTGCGGCGAAGAGCAGCAACGGCGCCGCCGTCAGCGGCCCGGCCAGCAGCAGCCAGCCGAGCAGCGGCGTCAGGCCCTGCAGCAGCACGCCGTCGCGCGTGACCGACCACCACCACAGCGCCGGGATGACAATGGGCGCCAGCAGCAGGTTTTCCAGCGCCAGGCCTTCCAGGGCACCGAGCGACGCCGTCTTGCGCATCAGCCCGTAGAGGCCGAAGCTGCCGGCCAGCACCAGCGCGATCCACGGCAGCCGGCCGGCCTGCCAGGTCAGCCAGGCCACACCCACCGCGGCCAGGCCCACGGCCACCCACTGCACGGTGCGCAGCCGCTCGCGCAGCACCAGCACGCCCAGCAGCACGTTGACCAGCGGGTTGATGAAGTAGCCCAGGCTCGCTTCCACCACGTGGCCGGTCTGCGCGGCGTAGACGTAGACCAGCCAGTTGCACCACAGCAGCAAGGCGCTGACCGTGAACAGGCCCAGTTGTTTCGGCTGGCGCACGATCTCGCCCAGCCAGGCCCAGCGCCGCTGCCAGGCCAGCAGCGCCAGCACGACGACCAGCGACCACACCGAACGGTGCAGCACCACCTCCAGCGGCGGCACCTGGGCGATGAACTGGAAGTAGAGCGGGAAGAGCCCCCAGCAGACGAAGGCGAGGGCGGCGCAGATCAGACCGATGTTCATGAGGCCGGCGCATTGTCGCTGCACGGTGCAGGAGCAACCCGCATGACGGCGCTGGAGCGCTCGCGCATCATCGCGCCGTGGCCCGCATCACCTTCACACCGCAATTGCGGCGCTTCACCACGACACCCGAAGTGGACAGCACCGCCACCACGCTGCGGGCCGCGCTGGACGATGCCTTCGCCGTCAACCGGCAACTGCGCGGCTACGTGCTTGACGACCAGGGCCACCTGCGCGCCAACGTGGTGGTCTTCGTCGATGGCCGCCGCTGCACCGACCGGGTGGCACTTGCCGAGCCCCTGCAACCCGACAGCACGGTCCACGTGCTGCAAGCCCTTTCCGGAGGATGACCATGTCGAACCGCGCCTGGGTGGCCACCCGCAAGGGCCTGTTCGAACTGCAGCGCGACGGCGCCGCCTGGCGCATTGCGCGCCACAGCTTCCTGGGCGAGCCGGTGACCATGCTGCTGCCACCCGACGGCCAGGGCCGCATGCTGGCGGCCCTGAACCTGGGGCACTTCGGCGTCAAGCTGCACCGGTCTGAAGACGCCGGCGCCAGCTGGCAGGAGGTGGCTACGCCGAGCTTCCCACCGCAACCGCCCGAAGCCACCGGCTTTGCCTGGAAGCTGGTGCTGGTGTGGTCGCTGGAAGCCGTGGGCGGCAGGGTATGGGCCGGCACCATCCCCGGTGGCCTCTTCCGCAGCGATGACTTCGGCAGCAGCTGGCAACTGGTCGATGCGCTGTGGCAACGCCCCGAACGCCTGGAGTGGTTCGGCGGCGGCTACCCCGAACCCGGCATCCACTCGATCTGCCCGCACCCGCAGCGGCCGGCTGAACTGCTGTTGGGCATCAGCTGCGGCGGCGCCTGGGTCACGCCTGACGCCGGCGCCAGCTGGCAGGTGCAGAGCCAGGGCATGCGCGCCGACTTCATGCCGCCCGAACAGCAGGGCAACCCCAACGTCCAGGACCCGCACCGCATCGTGCGCTGCGCCGCGCAGCCGCAAGTGCTGTGGTGCCAGCACCACTGCGGCATCTGGCGCAGCGTGGATAACGCCGCCTCGTGGCAGGAGGTGAAGGCGCCGGTGTCGAGCTTCGGCTTCGCGGTGGCCGTGCACCCGCAGCACGGCGACACCGCCTGGTTCGTGCCCGCCATCAAGGACGAGAAGCGCGTGCCGGTGGACGGCGCGCTGGTCGTCAACCGCACGCGCGACGGTGGCCGCAGCTTCGAGACGCTGCGCAGCGGCCTGCCGCAGCAACAGGCCTACGACCTGATCTATCGCCACGGCCTGGACGTCGCCGCCGATGGCCGCTCGCTGCTGATGGGCAGCACCACCGGCAACCTGTGGGCCAGCCACGACGCGGGCGACAGCTGGCAGGCGGTGTCGGTGCACCTGCCGCCCATCCATGCCGTGCGCTTCGGCTGACAGACCCCTTGAACGTGGGATTCCACGCTTATTGGGGAGTGCGGCTCTGAAGGGCACGGCGAAGAATCCAGGGTTGCTCCTGGAGATGGCCATGCCCAAGACCCTCAACGTCGGTGCCCCTTCGCGCTTCGTCACGTTCATCGCGTGGCTGGCGCTCGTGCTGGCCGTGGCTGTGGCCGTGGTCGCCGGGCTGCAATACGCCGAGGTGACCTCGATGCTGCCGCAATGGAAGCAGCGCGAACTGCCGCTGGTCAGCGGCTGGCTGTTGCGCGACCTGCCGTGGGTGCTGGCCGCCGCGGCGGTGCTGTCGCTGCTGCTGGCGGCTTCGGCCGTCGGCCTGCTGCTGCGCCTGGACTGGGCACGCCGCAGTTTCATCGGCCTGGTAGGCCTGGCCATCGCAGCCCACCTGTTCGGACTGTGGCTGCAGCATGAACTGGTGGAACTGCTGGTGCAGGACACGCTGGGTCACGTCGTATTGCCGCAGGCCGCGGTCGGGCTGTTCGGCAGCCTGGCTACCGCGGCGCAGGTCATGGCGGCGCTGGTGACGCTGGCGGCGATTGCGCTGCTGGCCTGGGTCATCGGCCGGCTGCGCTCGGAAAGCGTGCGTCAGGAATTCGCCTGAGGCCGGGTCAAAGCAAGTCACCGTCGACGTAGAACCAGCGGCCACGCTCGCGCACGAAGCGGCTGGTTTCGTGCAGCCGCATCGCGCGGCCGGCCAACTTGCTGCGGGCTACGAATTCCACCGTGGCGTGTTCAGCGTCGATGGCCACATGGCAGCGCACGTCCAGGCCCAGCCAGCGCACGGCGGCATCGAAGCCCAGCGCCTCGGCCGGCCTCGTGCTGGGGTGATGGGTGTCGCGCAAGTAGTCGTCCAGGCCCAGCACGTAAGCGCTGTAGCGCGAACGCATCAGCGCTTCGGCGTCGGGCGCCTGCAGGTGTTCGGAGCCGGTGTGCCAGCGGCCGCAGCAGGTGGTGTAGGGGCGGCTGCTGCCGCAGGGACAAAGGCTCATTGCGGCAAGCATGGGTGAGAAGCGGCGCTGTGGCAAATTCGGGGCCCGCTGCAGCCCAGGAAACCCAACATGCTCGACCCCCAGGCCCGCGCCCTGATCGACCTCATGGCCCTGCGCCAGGTGCCCCCGGTCGACACCTTGTCGCCGGTCGAGGCGCGGCGCGCCTACCTGGAGCGCCGCTTCTACACGCAGCCCGCGCCGCCGCCCGTGGGCGAGGTGCGTGCGCTGCAGACGCCCGCCGGCGTGCCGTTGCGCTTGTATCGGCCGCTGCAAGCGGGCGTGCACCCGGTGCTCGTCTACTTCCACGGCGGCGGCTGGACCATCGGCGACCTCGACAGCCACGACGTGCTCTGTCGCCAACTCTGCCTGGCCGCCGAGGTGGCGGTGGTCGCGGTCGACTACCGCCTGGGCCCCGAGCACCGTTTCCCGGCCGCCGTGGACGACTGCCTGGAGGCCACGCGCTGGCTGCAGGCAGAAGCCGGTGCGCTGGGCCTGGACGTGACGCGCCTGGCCATTGGCGGCGACAGCGCCGGCGGCAACCTGGCCGCCGTGGTGGCCATCGCCTTGCGCGATGCCGGCGCGCCGGCGCCGGTCTTCCAGCTGTTGATCTATCCGGCCACCGACATGCGCGCCGTGGCGCCTTCGCACGTCAGCAACGGCCAGGGCTACATGCTCACCGCCGAGAGCATCGCCTACTACCGCGGCCACTACATCGCCGATGAAGCGCAGTGGTCCGACTGGCGCGCTTCGCCGCTGCTGACGCCCGACCTGAGTGGCCTGCCGAAGGCGCTGGTGCTCACCGCCGGCTACGACCCGCTGCGCGACGAAGGGCGGCAGTACGCCGATGCGCTGTCGGCCGCCGGCAACCGCGTGCAGTACGTGTGCTTCGAACGCCAGGTACACGGCTTCATCACCATGGGCGCCGTTTTCGACGAGGCGCGCAGCGCCGTGGCGCTGTGCGCCGCAGTGCTGAAGGAACACCTGGACCGCGCCGTCTGATCAAGCACCTTCGGGCACGCGCAGCAGCGCACGGAAGGGCCCGAACAGCCACGAGCGCATGCCGATGAGCACGGTGTAGGCCTGCTTCTCGGCGCCGGCCAGTTTGTGGTCGGCCAGGTGCTGCTGCGCGAAGTCCTGCGCCAGGCGCTGCAGGCGGTCGTTGAAGAGGGCAGCCTGCGCCGCGCTGACCTGGCCGTGCACCAGCATCAGCATCTCGCCGGCGCCGTCGAAGCCACCTTCGAAGTAATCGGCCACCGCGTGCTGGCGGAAGAACTGCATCACCGGGCCGCCGGGGCGCCAGCGGAAGGTCTTGTCGATCTTCAGCCGGTAGCGGTTGTTGACGCGCAACTCGATGAAGCCCAGCTTGTCCAGCGCCAGCAGGCAGGCCACGGCCTGCGGCTTGCTGAGGCGGTAGGTGTCCACGATCTGCTCCAGCGTCCACTGGCTCTGCGTGCAGATGGCGGCGAGCAGCAGCTTGGGGTCGGCGACCACGGCGCGTTCCTGCTCCAGCGTGAGCTCGCGGCGCGGCGGCGAGGCCAGCGCCACTTCGCGCGCCAGTTCGGCGAAGTCCATCTTCAGCAGCGCCAGCACCTCGTCGATGCGCGACAGCGGCATGTCGCCCTTGGCGAACATGCGCTTGATGCTGGATTCGGCCATCCGCAGGCCCTGGGCCACGTCGGCATAGGTGAGGCCGGCGCGGCGCAACTCGGCCTTGAGTGCGGTGATGAGATCCTGGCTGCTGCTCATGATGTCTCCTGAAGTATCTCCATCCGATACCGGCAAGCCTAGCGCAAGCCACGCTCCCTGGGGCGATGGATACCGAACATCGAAACCACGACGATGGCGTCATGTTCAACCACCGAGCGATCTCCATGCACATCCCGCGCCACGACACCCCGGCCTGGAAGGCCCAGGTCTGGGCCAGTTTTGCCACCGCTGCCGGCCTGGCCGGCACCGGCCTGGCCTGGCTGCCAGGGGCGGAACTGGACCGCGCCTTCATGTTCATGGGCTACCTGTTCACGCTGTCGGCAGCCTTCGCTTTAAGCAAATTCGTACGCGACAACCAGGGCCGGCGTATCGACACGCCGATGTGGGGCTGGGTGGTCTGGGGCGGCTTTGCCGGTGCCATGGCACTCACCGGCTGGGGCCTGTGGCGCATGGACATCAACCCAACCTACAAGGCCTTCCTGGGCGTGAGCTGGCTGTTCCTGATCAGCAGCGCCTTCACGCTGGCCAAGATGCTGCGGGATGCGCATGACGCGCATCACACCGCAGCGAACTAACGCCAAAGGATCATGGACATGAAGAAGATCATCCTCGCAGTTGTTGCATCGCTGGCCCTGGCCGGCGGCGCCAGCGCCCACCGCGACGCGGCCTCGGAAGCCAGTGCGCTGTCGATGCTGCCCATTGCCGTGTCGGTCGCGGCGCCGGCCGGGCTCATCGTGTCCGGCGCCGCCTTCACCGTGGTCGCCATCTCGGCGGTGGCCGAAGGCACGGTGTGGCTGCTGGAGCGCGCCAGCGACGGGGCGCGCTTCAGCGTGACGATGAGCGCCCTGGGCGTGGGCGCGGTTTCGGTGGGCGTGGGCGCCGCGGTGGAGACCATCGTCTGCAGCACCGGCTGGGTGCTCTCGGCCGCCGGCAAGGCCATCGCCTTCATCCCGAACGAAATCGGCAAGGCGCTGCTCTACAACGAGCGGGTGACGCGATGAGAGCGCTGAACATCGCCTTGGCCGTGCTGGCGCTGGGCACCACCGCAGCCCACGCCGGCCGCAACTGCGAAGCCCGCCTGCCCGACGCCCATACCGTGCAGCGCGCCATGGACCTGGCCGAGCGCACGGCGCGTGCACTTGACGCCACGGGCGCCGATGTCGTGGTGCTGGCGCGCGCCGGGCAGGACCTTGGCCAGTACGGCCTGCGCTGGAGCCATCTCGGCCTGGCCTACCGCGAAGACGGACGCTGGCTCAATGGCGTGAAGGCACCCGCCGTCTGGCGCGTGGTGCACAAGCTCAACCAGTGCGGCAGCGCGCACGCCGACGTCTATCGGCAGGGCCTGGGCGAGTTCTTCCTCGACGACCTGCACGAATACAAGGCCGGTATCGCCGTGCTCGGGCCCGAGGTGCAGGCGCGGCTGAAGCCGCTGCTGCTCGACAACCGCAGCGCCGCGCAGTTGCACACCGGCGCCTACAACATGCTGGCCTATCCCTGGTCGACGCACTACCAGCAGAGCAACCAGTGGGCCATCGAGACGCTGGCGCTGTCGCAGGAAGCGCAGGCGAACACGCGCGAACAGGCGCAGGCCTGGCTGCGCTTCAAGGGCTACGAGCCGACGACGCTGAAGCTGTCGCCATTCACGCGCTTGGGCGCACGCATGACGGCGGCCAACATCGCCTTCGACGACCACCCGAATGACAAGCGCTACAGCGACCGCATCGAGACCGTGACGGTCGACTCGGTCTTCGCCTGGCTGGAGCGCGCCGGCCTCGCCGGCGGCGTGCAGGTGCTGCGGTGAAGGCTAAAGTCCCGCCGGTCACGGCGCCAGCCGATGCGAGGACCGCAGTGAGTTCCATCCCCGACCACCCCAACCAGTTCGCGCTGCTCGGCCAGCGCCGCTTCGGCCCCTTCTTCTGGGTGCAGTTCCTGGGCGCCGGCAACGACAACCTGTTCAAGTTCGCCTTCACCGTGCTGGTGACCTACCAGCTGCAGCTGGACTGGCTGCCGCCGGCACTGGCCGGGCTGGTGATCGGCGCGCTCTTCATCCTGCCCTTCCTGCTGTTTTCTGCCACCAGCGGCCAGCTCGCCGACAAGTACCCGAAGGAGGTGCTCATCCGCTTCGTGAAGAGCCTGGAGATCGCCATCATGGCCGTCACCGGCCTGGGCTTCATTACGCACAACGTGCCGCTGCTGCTGGCCTGCGTGTTCCTGATGGGTCTGCACTCCACGCTCTTCGGGCCGGTGAAGTTCGCCTACCTGCCGCAACATCTCAACGAGCGCGAGCTCACCGGCGGCAACGGCATGGTGGAGATGGGCACCTTCGTCGCCATCCTGCTCGGCCAGGTGGCGGGCGGTCTGCTCATCGCCATCCCGGAAACCGGCGCCACGCTGGTGGCCGCGGGCTGCGTGGGCGTGGCGGTGCTGGGGCGCGCGGTGGCGCAGGCGGTGCCGGTGTCGCCCGCCACAGACCCGGCGCTGAAGATCAACTGGAACCCCGTCACCGAGACCTGGCGCAACCTGCAGCTCGCCCACGAGAACGTTGCCGTGTTCCGATCTCTGCTGGGCATCAGCTGGATGTGGTTCTTCGGCGCCGTCTTCCTGAGCATGTTCCCGGCTTTCGCGCGCGACGTGCTGCATGGCAACGAGCAGGTGGCCTCCCTCCTGCTGGTGGTGTTCAGCATCGGCATCGGCACCGGCGCGCTGCTGTGCGAGGTGCTGAGCCGCAGGCATGTGGAGATCGGCCTCGTGCCGCTGGGCGCCATCGGCATGAGCGTGTTCTCGGTCGACCTGTACTTCGCCGCGCGTGGCCTGCCGCCCTCGGCCGGGCTCACGCTGTCGCAGTTCGTGTCGATGCCGGCGCACTGGCGCGTGATGGCCGACCTGGGGCTGCTGTCGCTCTTCGCCGGCATCTACAGCGTGCCGATGTACGCGCTGATCCAGATGCGCAGCCAGCCCACGCATCGGGCGCGCATCATCGCCGCCAACAACATCCTGAATGCGCTGTTCATGATCGTCAGCGCGGTGCTGGTGGGTGTGCTGCTGAAGGCCGGCTTCAGCATCCCGCAGGTCTTCCTGGCGGTGGGGCTGCTCAACGCCGTGGTGGCGCTGTACATCTTCCTGCTGGTGCCCGAGTACCTGCTGCGCTTCATCGCCTTTGTGTTGACGCGCTGCATCTATCGTTTCAAGGTGCGTGGCGACCAGCACATTCCCACCGAGGGCGCGGCCATCCTGGTGTGCAACCACGTCAGCTTCATTGACGCCGTGCTGCTGATGGCAGCGAGCCCACGGCCCATCCGCTTCATCATGGACCACCGCATCTTCGCCACGCCGCTGCTGGGCACGCTGTTCCGCCTCGGCAAGGCCATCCCCATCGCGCCGCAGAAGGAAGACGCCGCGGCCTACGAGCGTGCCTTCGAGCAGGCGCGCCAGGTGCTGGCCGAAGGTGACCTGCTGGGCATCTTCCCCGAAGGTGGCATCACCCGGGACGGCAGCCTGGGCGAGTTCAAGGGCGGCGTCATGAAGATCCTGCAGACCCACCCGGTGCCGGTGGTGCCGCTGGCGCTGCAGAACCTGTGGGGCAGCTTCTTCTCGCGTGCCGAAGGCGGCACGGCGATGGTCCGGCCTTTCCGCCGCGGCGTCTTCAGCCGCGTCGGCCTGGTGGCCGGGCCGGCGCTGCCGGCGGCCGAGGTCACGCCGGCCGTGCTGCACGAACGTGTAGCGGGTTTGCTGGCCGCTTGACGAAGCGGAAACACGTCGATGGCATGATGCGGCATCCCAGCCGGTTCGGAGTTCCCATGATCCACAAGCATTCCCGCCTGGCCATGCTGGCCATGTTCCTGGCCCTCGGCACCGCGCCGGTGCTGGCCGCGAGCTCGGCCTCGTCGGCAGCGTCAGACAGCATCACCACCTCGGTGGGCAGCGTCTCCGACTCGATCCAGAAGTCCAGCAACAGCTCCTCGGGCAAGGACGAGAAGGTTGCCGAGGGCGACTACAGGATCGTCGAGGTGGCCGCGGCCACTCAGCGCCCGGGCACCGTGCGGCTGAAGCTGCAGGCCGTGGCCGACGGTACGAACAAGGGTGCCGGCGAGTTCTTCCTCTTCATGCCGCAGGAAGCCTTCGACCAGAGCCACCTCGGCCCCGGCCACGTCATCACGGCCAAGCCGCGGCCCTATGGCATCCAGTTCACGCGCGCCGCGTCGCAGCAGGCCATCTTCCTGGTGCTCGACGACGAGCGGCACCGCGAGCTGCAGACCAAGCTAGTTTCCCTCTAGCCGATGTTCGCGCGCTGCTTGGCTGCCGGGCTGCTGGCGGCCTTGCTGGGGGCGTCGGCGCAGGCCAGCACGCTGCGCGTGTGCGACCCGCCGGCTGACCTCGACGCGGCGCAGAAGGACAAGCTCTTCCGCTTCGGCAGCATCGTCAAGGCCGAGCTGGAAAACTCCGGCCAGCGCGTGGCGCTGATCGCGCGTTCGGGCCTGGACCTGGCGCGTTTCGGCGTGCGCTACTCGCATGCCGGCTTCAGCCTGAAGGGCAGTGCCGACACGCCCTGGGCCGTGCGCCAGCTCTACTACGCCTGCGACGAGCGGCTACCGCGCATCTTCGACCAGGGCATGCTGGCCTTCGTACTGGGCACCAACGAGCCGACGCTGGGTTATGTCTCGGTGGTGCTGCTGCCGCCGGGAGCCGCCGTCGAGGTGGAACGCCGCGCGCTCGACAACCGCCAGGCGCTGCAGCTGCTGGGTGCGCGCTACAGCGCCAACGCCTACCCCTTCAAGCCGCAGTACCAGAACTGCAACCAGTGGGTGGTGGAACTGCTGGCCATGGCGCGCGGCGGGCGGGATGACACCGAGCAGCCGCGCGAGCGCGCCCAGGCCTGGTTGAAGGCGCAGGGCTACCAGCCGACGGTGTTCGACGTCGGCTGGCGGCCGCTGATGTGGGTGTCGACCTGGGTGCCCTGGCTGCACGACGACGACCACCCGCGCGAAGACCTGGCGCAGAAGCGCTACCTCGTCAGCATGCCGGCATCGATCGAAGCCTTCGTACAGGCCAGCCTGCCCGGCGCCGAGCGGCTGGAGTTCTGCCACAACCAGCGCCAGGTGGTGGTGCGGCGCGGCTGGGAGCCCATCGCCGAAGGCTGCGTGGCCGAGGCGCGGGATACGGTGATACCGCTCGATTGAGGGCCGCTGGCGGGTTGCCGCGGATACTGTATGCGCGTACAGTATTCTGGTGGACATCTCCCCTGCGCTTGCTGCAGATCCGGCCGGCACCGGGTACCCGGTACTGGTACATCCAGCGCTGTGGCGCGCCCATCAACTGGGCCGCCCGGCCACGGCGGTGGTGGCCAGCGGTTTCGACGAACTCGACTTCCACCTGCCCGGCGGCGGCTGGCCGCTGCAGGTGCTGACCGAACTGCTGCTGCCGCACGCCGGCATCGGCGAACTGCGTCTCTTGGCGCCCGCGCTGGCCGCACTGCAGCGCCAGCAGCGCAGCCTGATGTGGTTCGACCCGCCGGCTGCGCCCTGTGCCTGGGCGCTGTCGGCGCTGGGCATCGACATGCGGCAGCTTGTCGTCGTGAACAGCCGCGTCCCACTCAAGAGCCGGGCCCGCGAGCGCCTGCCCGCTGCCGACGTGCTGTGGGCGCTGGAGCAGGCGCTGAAGAGCGGCCATGTCGGTGCCGTGCTGGCCTGGCTGCCGGCGCGCCTGCCGGCCGACGCGCTGCGGCGCCTGCAACTGGCCGCCCAGGGGCACGACGGCCCGGCCTTCCTGCTGCGTGATGCGGCCTTGCGCACGCAACCCAGCCCGGCGCCGCTGCGCCTGCTGCTGGCCAGCGCCGGGCCCGACCTGCTGCGCGTGGCCCTGCTCAAGCGCCGCGGCCCAGCGCTGGCGCAGCCGCTCACGCTGGCCTTGCCGCCGGTGCTGTCGGCGCCGGCGCTGGCACGGGCCCTGAGGCCAGCACCCGTGGCGGTGCCGGGTGCCGCCGACCTCAGCCGCGCGCTGCCTTGATCGCCGTGCTCGGCCTTGCCCATGCTCTGGCTGGCCCTGCACCTGCCCCAGCTGTCGCTGGAGGCCTTCTGCGCCACGCTGGATGACGCAGCACGCCGGCGCCCGGTGGCGCTGGTCGCGCAGCATCTCGTGCAAAACGTCAACCGCGCCGCTGCCGAACGAGGCGTGCAGCCCGGTGCCAAACGCGCCACCGCGCTCGCCCTGGCGCCCGACCTGCTGCTGGCCGAAGCCGACACGGCGCGCGATGCCGCCGCGCTGCGTGCCGTGGCGCATGCGGCGCTGGCCTACACGCTATCGGTCACGCTGCACGACGCGCAAACCGTGCTGCTGGAAGTGCAGGCCAGCCTGCGTCTCTTCGGTGGCCTGGCGGCCTTGCGCCAGCAGCTGCGCGAGGCACTGGCGCCGCTGGGCCATCAGGTGCAGGCCGCCGCTGCGCCCACCGCCACAGGCGCGGCGCTGCTGGCGCAATGGCACCCCGCCGACCGCGGCGACCTGGTGCTGGGCGTGCACGCCACGGACTTGAAAGCCCTGCAGGCGCTGCTCGACCAAACCCCGGTCTGGTTCCTGGGCCCCGGCCGCGAACACTGGCAAGCGCTGCAGGGCATGGGCCTGCACAACTTGTCAGACCTGCACCCACTGCCACGCGCTGGCCTGGCGCGGCGCTTCGGCGCCGGCTTGCTGGACGACCTGGACCGCGCACGCGGCGCGCTGGCCGACCCGCGCCAGTGGCTCACGCTGCCGGCGGTCTTCGACAGCCGCCTGGAACTCTTCGCGCGCGCCGAAACCACCGATCAAGTGCTGCACGGCGCCAGCGTGCTGCTGGCGCGGCTGGTGGCCTGGGCGCAGGCGCGCCAGGCCCGCGTGGGCGCCTTCACGCTGCGCATGCGCCACGAACGCCAGCAGCGCGTGCTGGCGCCGCCGACCGAGCTGCACATCGAACTCGCCGAAGCTGCGCTGGACCCGGCGCACCTGCAACTGCTGCTGCGCGAACGCCTGGCCCGCGTGGCACTGACCGCGCCGACGCTGGAACTGCAGCTGCGCTGCCGCCACCTCGTGGCCGCTTCGGCGCCGAATGGCGAACTCTTCCCCACCCGCGCCAGCGAAGACGAAGGCCTGGTGCGCCTGCTCGAGCGGCTGCGCGCCCGCCTGGGCGACGCCCAGGTGCTGCGCCTGCTGCCGGTGGCCGACCACCGCCCCGAACGCGCCAGCCGCGCCATGCCCGCTCAGGGTGCGCTGGGTGGCGAGCTGCCGCCCGCGGCCGTGGCCGCTGCGGCTGCTGCCGTGGCCGCTGCGGCGTCGATGCTGCCCTTGCACCGTCCGGCCTGGCTGCTGCCCGAGCCGCTGCCGCTGGCCGAGCGCGAGGCCCTGCCGCTGCTGGAAGGCCGGGCGCTGCAGCTCTTGAGCGGCCCCGAGCGCATCGAGACCGGCTGGTGGGACGGCGTGCCCACCGCGCGCGACTACTTCATTGCCCAGGCTGAGGGCGGCTCGCTGGTCTGGGTCTACCGCAGCCGCCTGCCGGGCCATGTGGGTGAGGTCAGCTGGTTCCTGCAGGGGAGGTTCGGGTGATCACAGCGGCTGATCACACCCGCCGCTGCATCAGGTGCTTGACGATGCCGTGCGGGAACTGCGTGCCCGCATGCACCGTCTCATAGCCCAGCCGCTGGTAGAACTCGGGCGCCTGGAAGCTGAAGGTTTCCAGGTAGAAGAGGCGGCAGCCACGCGCCACCGCGCGGGCCTCGAAAGCACGCACCAGCGCCGTGCCCAGGCCGCCGCCGCGACGTTCCGGCTGCACCCACAGCTGCTGCAGCTCGCAGCACTCGCCCCAGCTGCGGCCGACGGCGCCGCCGATGACCCGGCCCGCGTCGTCGTGCGCGAAGCAGCCCAGGGCCCGCACTTCGTGCAGAGGCGCCGCGGCGAGGTTGGCGTCACCCAGGCCGTCGTCCACCACCCGGGCGTCGTTTGCCGGCAGGGTGTCGTCGTGCAGGTGCAGCGTGTAGGCGCTCACAGGTCGATGCGGAAGCGCAACCCGCGCTGGTGGCCGAACAACGGCCCCTTGTCGAACTCTTCCACCTGCACGCCGCCGTTGGCCAGGATGACACGCTGCGAGTAGACGTTGTCGACGTCGGTGGTGATCTCCAGCCAAGGCAGGCCGTGCGCCCGCGCGATGGGCAGCAGCAGCTGGAGAGCGCGCGTGGCGTAGCCGCGTTCGCGCTTCCACGGCACCACGGTGTAGCCGACATGGCCCAGCACATGCGCCGGCAGCGGCCCGTGGCCCTGGCTCCAGCGCAGGTTGATGCTGCCGGCGAAGCCTTCGTCGTCCCACATCCAGCGCACCAGCCCGGGCAGGCGCGGGCGCTGCGTGCCGTCGGCCAAGGTCACCGGCGGGCCCTGGCCTTCGGGGTCGTCGGTCACGACGAAGAAACCCTCGGGGTCGCTGGCGATGCGCTCCAGCGCCTCGCGTGCGGCAAGGGCGCCGCGCACGGTGTCGGGCGACCAGCCGCGCTGCAGCGCATCCACATAGCCGGGGAGGTGTTCCGCGGCCGGGCGGACGAGCTGCATGGCCGAGCCTATGGCGCCGACGTGTAGTTGGCCGGCAGCCACTGGTAGCCCTTGCCGTCGGCGCGCAGCTTGCCGATGCCGGGGAAGGACACGTGGGCCACGCCGACGTAATAGCCGTTCCTGGCGGCGTCGGCGTAGTTCTTCTGGCGCTGCGGCGCCGCGGCTTTGCTGTCGACGTCGAACTGGATGGTGGTGGCCGGCAGCGCAAACTGCACCGCGGCCACGTGCATCAGGTCACCCCACAGCACGAGCTTTTGCCCCAAGCTTTCGACAACGTAGAGGGTGTGCCCCGGCGTGTGGCCGCGCGCCGGCACGGCGCGGATGCCGGGCACCAGTTCGGTTTCGCCGTCGAAAGGCTTGAGCTTGCCGCTGTCGACATAGGGCTTCAGAGACGCCATCGCGCCCTGGAAGAAGCCCTTGCCATCGGCCGGCGCCTTGTCCATGTTGGCGGTGCTGAGCCAGAAGTCGCCTTCGCGCGCATCGGCGCGCACCACGGCCTTGGTGAACACGGCCTTGCCGTCAGCCACCAGGCCGCCGACATGGTCGGGGTGCATGTGGGTGATGTAGATCTCGTCCACCTGTTCGGGCTGGTAGCCGCTGGCCTTCAGGTTGGCCACCAGCTTGCCCAGCGTCGGGCCGAAGAGGCCGGCGGCGCCTGTGTCCACCAGCACCAGCTTGCTGCCGGTGTTGATGAGGTAGCCGTTGACCGAGGTCTCCACCGGCGCCTTCAGGTAGCTGCGTGCGAGCAGCTGTTCGATGGTGGCCGGCTTGATGTTGGTGAGCAGTTTGTCCACCGGCAGCGTGACGGTGCCGTCGGACAGCGCCGTGACCTCGAAGCTGCCCAGCGCCATGCGGTACCAGCCCGGTGCCTGGGCCTTGGCCAGCGGGGCTTCGGCGTGGGCGAGGGCAACGCTCAGCGCGAGGCCGAGTCCGGTCAGCGCGCTCTTGATCTTCGACATGTCTGCAACTCCTGCTGCTCTTGGGGCCGCGCAGGATAGCGCAGCACCTTCAATCCTGCTGCAGCACGCGCAAGAGCCATGGCTGCAGTGCCTGCAGTTCTTCCATGCATACCGAATGCTGCATCGGGTAGTCGTGCCACTCCACCGGCTGGCCCAGGGCCTGCAACTGGTCGCGCGCGGCGGCGCCGCGGGCCAGCGGCACCACGCCGTCGCTGCGGCCATGGGCCAGGAACACCGGCGTGGCGGCATTGGCGGCATGGCGTTCGGCTTCGGTGGTGGCGGCCAGCGGCAGATAGCCTGACATGCCGACCAGCCCGGCCAGCCGCCGGCCATGGCGCAGGCCGGCCCCCAGCGTGATGGCGCAGCCCTGCGAGAAGCCGCCGAGCACGATGCGCTGCGACGGCATGCCGCGCGCTTCTTCGGCTTCCAGCAGCGCCTGCACCAGCGCCATCGACTGGCGCAGCCCGGCTTCGTCCTCGCGGCGCACGATGTCGGCGCCCAGGATGTCGTACCAGGCGCGCATCGGCTGGCCGCCGTTGATCGTGACCGGCATCACCGGCGCACGCGGGAAGACCCAGCGCACCGGGCCCACGGCGCTGAGATCCAACTCGTCGGCCACCGACAGGAAGTCGGTGCCGTCGGCGCCCAGGCCGTGCAGCATGATGATGGTGGCGACAGCGATACCGTCGGGGTGGAGTTCGATGGTTTGCAGCATGGCGGTCAGTAGCTCAAGCCCATCGCGTCGCGCACATCGCGCATGGTCTCGCGGGCCAAGGTGCGCGCTTTGTCGCAACCGTCCGCGATGATATTTCGCACCAGGGTCGGATCATCGAGATACGGCTGGGCGCGGCCGCGCATCGGCTCCAATTCCGCAAGAACCTTTTCGATGACCGGTTGTTTGCAGTCCAGGCACCCGATTCCCGCGCTCCTGCATCCTTTTGCAACCCAGTCCTTCGTAGCATCGTCCGAATAGAGTTGATGGAACTGCCAGACCGGACAACGTTCAGGCTCGCCGGGATCGGTCCGCTTCACGCGGGCGGGATCGGTTGGCATCGTTCGGATTTTCTTGGTGATTACATCGGCGCTATCCCGCAGGCCGATTGCGTTGTTGTACGACTTGGACATCTTCTGGCCGTCGAGACCGGGCAACTTCGGCGCTTCGGTCAGGAGCACGGCGGGTTCCTGCAGGATCACTCGCCCGCCGCCTTCGAGATATCCGAGCAGCCGCTCGCGATCGCCCATGCTGAGATTCTGCTGCTCTTCGACCAGCGACTTGGCGG
>JANNFE010000257.1:0-22115 GCA_031379415.1 Betaproteobacteria bacterium
TCGAACATGTCGACGCCGCGCGACACGCCTTCCACCAGGTCTTCGGGCGTGCCCACGCCCATCAGGTAGCGCGGCTTGTGCGGCGGCAGACGGTGCGGCGTGTGCGCCATGATGCGCAGCATCTCTTCCTTGGGCTCGCCCACGCTCACGCCGCCCACGGCGTAGCCGGGGAAGTCCATCGCCACCAGCGCTTCCAGTGATTCCTGGCGCAGCCCCTCGAACATGCCGCCCTGCACGATGCCGAAGAGCGCGTTGGGGTTCTCCAGCTTGGTGAATTCGGCCTGGCTGCGCGCCGCCCAGCGCAGACTGAGTTCCATCGACCTGCGCGCCTCGGCCTCGGTGGTGACGTGGCCCTTCGTCTCATACGGCGTGCACTCGTCGAACTGCATCACGATGTCGCTGTTCAGCACGCTCTGGATCTGCATGCTGACCTCAGGCGTGAGGAACAGCTTGTCGCCGTTGACGGGCGAGGCGAAGCGCACGCCTTCTTCGCTGATCTTGCGCCCCTTGCCGTCACTGCCGCCCAGGCTCCAGACCTGGAAGCCGCCGCTGTCGGTGAGCAGGGGCCGCGTCCAGCCTTCGAAGCGGTGCAGGCCGCCGAAGGTCTTCAGCACGTCCAGCCCCGGCCGCATCCACAGGTGGAAGGTGTTGCCCAGGATGATCTGCGCACCCATCTCTTCCAGGCTGCGCGGCATCACACCCTTCACCGTGCCATAGGTGCCCACCGGCATGAAGACCGGGGTCTCGACGACACCATGGTTGAGCGTCAGGCGGCCGCGGCGGGCGTGGCCGCGCGTGTGCAGCAGGTCGAAGCGGAGCATGCGGCGATTGTGATGGCCGCCCAGCGGGCCTCAGAACGCGCCGGCGTAGCCCAGCGCCAGTTCGCGCGAGCGCGCGCCAGCCCCCAGGCGGTCGGCCCCTGCGCGCACGTTGAAGCCGCGCCAGCCGGCCGACAGCACCAGCCGCCTCTCGTGCAGCTGCCAGCGCACGCCGAGCGTCGACGCACCGGCCGCCCCAGTCTCCCAGCTCAGCGCCGGCAGCCAGCCGAAGTCCGGCACATGCGCCGCCTCGACGCCCCAGCGTTGCCCACCCTGGCGCAAGCCCGCCGCCAGCGTGGCGCGCCAGGGCAGGTGGCGCTGGCGCCCGGCTTGCGTGTTGCGGCCCTCGATCAGCGGCTGGTAGATGAGGAAGCCGTCGGCGTCGACAGCCTGCGTGGCGGTGTTCAGCGTCGCATCCTGTTGCGGCACGCCGCGCCAGCGCAGCCAGCCGCCGTCGCGCAGCTCGGCGCGCGCCCAGGCCGCATCGCCGTCCCACACCAGGCCCGCGGCCAGCAGCAGCCCGGCTCCGCGCGATCCGAAGTCGCTGCGGAACGGGAAGTCGAGCCGGTTGTCGAGCTCTGACGACTGCAACGCGAACTCGTAGGTGCCGGTGGCGGCACGGTACTGCACCGGGCCGATGAAGCGGCGCTCCAACCAGCGGCTCAGCGACAACACTTGCCCTTCCCAGTCGGCACGCCAGCCACCGCCCAGCGCGTGCCCGCGGCCCAGCGCCAGGCCGACACCGCTGAAGCCGCGCAGGCGCACGTCGATCTGCACCGCCACGTCGGCCGCCGGCCGCCGGCCGGCGTCCACATCGGCGGCCAGCCGCAAAGCCTGCTCGCCGGCCACCAGCGTGGCCTGGCTGCGCCCCACCAGGGCCCAGGTCCAGGCGCCCTGGCGCAGCGACAGCCGCACAGCGTCGTCGACGGTGGTGAGGTTGCGTCCGCGCCGCGGCGCCACCGCCTCCCAGGCATCGCGGTCGAAATCGGCCAGGCGCACGGCGTCGCTGTGGCGGCTGCTGTGCACCTGCAACTGCCAGACCGGCGCGTCCTGCGCCTGCGCAACGGCCGCCAGCGCGCAGGCCAGGGCCGCGGCGCCCCTTGCCCAGGGCGCCGCGGCCGCGCCGCGACAGCTCACAAGCCGATGTCCAGCGAGATGAAGCTGCCGTCGCTGAAGGTCAGGATGCCGGTGCCCGTGTTCAGCGTGCCGATCTTGGTGGTGTCGGCGTGCATCACGTCCACGGTGGCCGGCTTGTCACCCACCCAGCTCAGGGACACGTTGGCCGTGGCCTCGGTCAGCTTGTAGCTCGTCACACCCGCGGCGTTGGTCTGCGCGCTCAAGGCCACGACCAGCTTCGGCGTGCCGCCCACCAGCGTGCGGTACTGCATCGTGACCGTCGGGTCGACGCCGTTCTCGGTGTCGATCAGGCTGCTCGCGCCACCGAAGCTGAACTCCAGCGTCGGCCGGCCGCTGGCCGAGACCGCGCCGACGAAGCCCAGGTTGAGGCCGAAGCTGTTGGTGGCGCTGGTGGGCAGGGTGCTGTTGAAGGCCGCCATGCCGGTGATGTTGATCGTGAAGGCGCCGCGCAGGAACTCGGTGGTCACACCGGCCGCGGTGTTGCGCATGGCGCCGCTGAGCACGAACTTCGTCGGCAGGCGCACGCTCTGGCTGGCGTCCAGCACCGAGTCGGTCAGCGCCAGGCGGCCTTCGAACTCAGAGCCGCCGGCAGCCCACACCAGGTCAAGGTCACCTTCGGAGACCTCCCGGCCGCCTGCGGCCACGGCCACGTCCTTCAGCAGCGCCGTCTTCAGTGTCAGCGTGCCCTCCACCGTGCCATCGCTCTTGTAGGCCGTGATGCTGCCGCCCAGGGTGGACGTGCCGGTGCCGTTGGCCGCCACGGTCTTGCTGCCCGTGAGGTTGACTGCGTGCTTCAGGTTGACGAGCGCGCGGCCCGACAGCTCGAAGGCCGCCGGCAGTTCACCCACCAGCGTGAAGCTGTTGATGCTGCCCTGCGGAGCGCTGAGCACGGGTGTCAGCTTGCCGGCGTAGAAGTCGGTTTGCAGGGCTTCGTTGGCGGTGATGGTGCAGCCGGCGGCGGTGCAGTTCTGCACGCGGCGCCGCGCCCTGGTCGTGTAGTCGAAGCTGCCGTCGGCGTTGGCCGTGATGGTGAAGCCGTGACGCCATTCGATGGTGTTGTTGCCGCCTGCGAAGTAGTTGCGCGACAGGAAGTAGCGCGCCGCGCAGCCGATCGACCGGGCCTCGGCCGGCGTCGTGGCCTGCACGGTGTTGGTGGTGTCGGTATAGAGCGTGCAGCCGGTGGCCGGCGTGGCGCTGAAGTTGCCGGTGCCGTCGTCGGCGAACAGCGAATCGTCGCCGCGACCGCGCGAGGACACATTGGTGCGGCCGGACAGGTAGTCGTTGTAGAGGTCGATGCCGAGCAGCATGGCGCCGAGGTCCTTGCCCAGCACGTCCACCGGCACCCGCAGGCCCGACATGGCGCGTTCGAAGGCCAGCGCCTCGCGGTTGACGGCGCCACCGCCGATGCTGCCGCCGCGGCTGAACATCGCCGACCAGTCGCTCTTGATCTCGGTGAACATCAGGCGCGAACCGGCAATGGCCGTGGCCACCGTGGTGGCGCCGCCGCTGGAGCCGGCGTTGCAGTTGGTGGTGCAGCCCAGGTTGGCCATCACGGTGGCCAGCGAGGCCGAGCTGACGTTGCCGGCCAGCGCGGGCGTGGTCAGCACATCGGTGATGGCGGTAGTGAGGGCAGCCGACACGTCGACGGCGGCGGCGCCGCTGCCGGCCGTGAGCCGCAGCGTCGAGACGCTCGCGGCGCTACCGAGGGTGTCGACGACGCACTTCGCCTTGTCGCCGGCACTGCCGCTGGTGCAGCCCAGGCCGCCGGTGCCGGCCAGGCGCGAGACCGCCGTCAGCAGCACGGCGAGCTTCTGCTCGTCGGCGTTGGCCGCGGTGCTGGTGGTCTTGACGGCCACCAGGGTGGGGTCGAAGCCGAGCAGCTGTTTCACGGTGGACAGCGCCTGCGCGGCATTGGCGGTATTGATGCCACCACCGGCCTTGGCCGCCGCGGCCGCGATGAGTTCGCTGAAGGGCGTGACATTGGTGCTGACCGTCTGCGCGCCCGTCGTGGCCGGCACCACCAGCGAGCGCATGGCGAAGCCCGCGGGCAGGTCCTGTGCGACGCCGGTGACTTCGTCGAGGTGCGTCGTGCCGGACTTGGCCGCGACGCGCACCACATAGGGCTGACCCTGGGGGCCGGTGAAGCTCAGGCTGTAGCGGCCGTCGGCGCCGGTGGAGCCGGTAGCCAGCGCCGTGCTGCCGACGCTGCCGTCTGCATTGACGGCATAGACCGCGACATCGGCGTTGGCCATCAGGCCCTTGGCCGCGGTGCCCGACAGCGCCACCGTAGCGCTGTTGTTGCCGCCGCCACCGCCTCCTCCGTCGCCGCCACCGCCGCCACCGCCGCCACAGGCGGCAAGAATGAGTGAGGCCGCCAGGGCGGCCAGGTGTGTGATGCGCATGATGTCCTTCTCCGTTCCTCGCGTTGAAACACGACCCCCCGAAGCTTCGTCGGCTGGGGGTGTCGGCCGCCACGGCACAGGCCGCACCGTGGCATCAACCGCGAGTCTGCGCCAGACGGGTGCGCAACGGCATCCCATCGAATACGCAAAACGCCCGGATATCCAGCGAACGCAAGGGCGCCGCAAAGTGCAGAGGACTCAGGCGGGCCGCCCGCGAGCCAGCAGCATGGCGTCGCCATAGCTGAAGAAGCGGTAGCGCGTTTCCACGGCGTGCCGGTACAGCGCCTGAATGTGCGCGTGCCCGGCGAAGGCACTCACCAGCATCATCAGCGTGCTGCGCGGCAGATGGAAGTTGGTCAGCAGCCGGTCGACGACGCGGAAGGCGTAGCCAGGCGTGATGAAGATGTCGGTCTCGCCACTGCAGGGCACGAGCACACCGCCGCGCGCCGCGGACTCCAGCGCGCGCAGCGTCGTCGTGCCGACGGCCACCACGCGGCCGCCGGCAGCCTGCGTGGCGGCGATGGCGGCCACGGTGTCTGCGCCGACCTCGAACCATTCGCTGTGCATGCGGTGGTCGGCCAGCTTGTCCACGCGCACCGGCTGGAAAGTGCCGGCGCCGACGTGCAGCGTCACCGCTGCGCGCTGCACGCCGCGCGCCTGCAGCGCGGCGAGCACGGCCTCGTCGAAGTGCAGCGCCGCGGTGGGTGCGGCCACGGCGCCAGGCCGGGCGGCGAACACGGTCTGGTAGCGCAGCGCGTCTTCGGCGGTGTCGTCGTGTTCGATGTAAGGCGGCAAGGGCACGTGGCCGTGGCGTTCCAGCAGTTCCAGCGGCGGCGCCGGAAAGCGCAGGTGGAAGAGCGAATCCTCGGGGCCGGCGCGGCCCAGCACCTCGGCGTCGAAGGCGTCGGCGAAACGCACCACGCTGCCCGGCTTCGGTGACTTGCTGGCGCGCAGGTGCGCCCACACCTCGAACTGACCCTCATTGACGCCGGGCAGGATGCGCTCGACCAGCGCCTCCACCGCACCGCCGGTGGGCTTTTCGCCCAGCAGGCGGGCCTTGATGACCTTGGTGTCGTTGAAGACCAGCAGGTCGCCCGGCTGCAGCAGCGTGGGCAGCTCGCGGAACACGCGGTCCGCCGGCAGGCGGGTGCTGCCGTCGAGCAGGCGCGAGCCGCTGCGTTCGGGGGCCGGATGCTGGGCGATGAGTTCGGGCGGGAGCGCGAAGTCGAAGTCGGCGACGGTGTAGGCGCGGGGTTCTGATGTGTTCATGGCTCGGGCTGGGTCAGCCCTGGGAGGCGAGCACGGTCAAAATTGTTCCATGCCCACCGCGTCGGCGCAGCCCCCTGCCCGCAAACCCTCTCCGGACAAACTGTCCGCCCCGGCCCGGGCCATGCACAAGCTCGGGCTGCTGCGCGACATCGACATCGCGCTGCACCTGCCCATGCGCTATGTCGACGAGACGCGGCTCAAGCCCATCGGCGCGCTGCGCGACGGCGACACCGCGCAGGTGCAGGGTGTGGTGCAGGACGCACGCATCGAGACGCGCGCGCGCCGCCAGCTGGTGGTGCGGCTGGCCGACGACAGCGGCGAGCTCGTGCTGCGCGTGCTGCACTTCTACCCCTCCCACCAGAAGACGCTGGCGCCGGGCCAGGTGGTGCGTGCGCGCGGCGAGGTGCGCGGCGGCTACTTCGGCCGCGAGATGGTGCACCCCGAGTTCCGCACCGTGGCGGCCGACACGCCCTTGCCCGCCGCGCTGACGCCCGTCTACCCGGCCAGCGCCCAACTGCCCCAGGCCTATCTGCGCAAGGCCGTGGCCTCGGCGCTGGCGCGCGCGCCGCTGGGCGAACTGCTGCCCGCCGACCTGCTGCCCCCCGGCCTGCCGAGCCTGCGTGAAGCGCTGCAGCTGCTGCACCACCCCGGCGCCGAACTCGACACGCAAGCGCTGGAAGACCACAGCCACCCGGCCTGGCAGCGCCTGAAGTTCGACGAACTGCTGGCCCAGCAACTCTCTCAGGCCGAAGCCCAGGCCGCGCGCGCCACGCTGGCCGCGCCCATGCTGCGCGCCGGCAGGCTGACGGCCCAACTGCGTGCCACCTTGCCCTTCACGCTGACAGGCGCCCAGCAGCGCGTGGTGGCCGAGATTGGCGCCGACATCGCGCGGCCGCAGCCCATGCACCGCCTGCTGCAGGGTGACGTGGGTTCGGGCAAGACGGTGGTGGCGGCCCTCGCCGCCGCGGCTGCCATCGACGCCGGCTGGCAATGTGCGCTGATGGCGCCCACCGAGATCCTGGCCGAGCAGCACTTCCGCAAGCTCGTCGGCTGGCTGCAGCCGCTGGGCCTGACGGTGGCCTGGCTGACGGGCAGCCGCAAGGGCAAGGCGCGCAACGCCATGGTGGCGCAGGTGGCCAGCGGTGAAGCCCAGCTGGTGGTGGGCACGCACGCCGTCATCCAGCACGACGTGGCTTTCGCGCGCCTGGGCCTGGCGGTGGTGGACGAGCAGCACCGCTTCGGCGTCGCGCAGCGGCTGGCACTGCGCGCCAAGCTGGATGAACAGGCGCTGGAGCCGCACCTGCTGATGATGAGCGCCACGCCCATTCCGCGCACACTCGCCATGAGCTACTTCGCCGACCTGGACGTGAGCACCATCGACGAGCTGCCGCCCGGCCGCACGCCCGTCGTCACCAAGGTCTTCGCCGATGGCAAGCGCGACGCGGTGATCGCACGCATCGCCGCCGAAGTGCAACAAGGGCGGCAGGTCTACTGGGTCTGCCCGCTGGTGGAGGAAAGCGAACACCTCGACCTGCAGAACGCCACCGCGACCCACGCCGAACTGAGCGCCGCGCTGCCGCAGACGCTGGTGGGCCTGCTGCACGGCCGCATGAAGGCGGCCGAGAAGGCCGCCGTGATGGCGCTCTTTACCAGCGGCGAGATGAAGCTGCTGGTGGCCACCACCGTCATCGAAGTGGGCGTGGACGTGCCCAATGCCAGCCTGATGGTCATCGAACACGCCGAGCGCTTCGGCCTGGCGCAGCTGCACCAGCTGCGCGGGCGCGTGGGGCGCGGCGCGGTGGCCAGTGTCTGCGTGCTGCTCTACACGGCGCCGCTTTCAGCCACCGGCAAGGCCAGGCTCAAGGCCATGGCCGAGACCACCGACGGCTTCGAGATCGCGCGGCGTGACCTCGACATCCGCGGCCCCGGCGAATTCATGGGTGCGCGCCAGAGCGGCGACGCGCTGCTGCGCTTTGCCGACCTGGCCGAAGACAGCGCCCTGCTGCAGCGCGCGCGCGCGCTCGCGCCGAAGCTGCTGCGCGAGCACCCGGCCGCTGCTGCCGCCCATGTGCAGCGCTGGCTGGGCAGCAAAGCCGATTTCCTGAAGGCCTAGAACTGGGGGCAGCCGGCATGGCCGGTCTCGCGCCGGATTGGCGTACTTCCTGGCATGGGCGCCCTGTCCGCACGCCCCACGGAGGCTCCCATGTACGCTGCCATCACCGCGCTCACCGCTGCCGACCGCGCCCGCACCGAGGCCCATCTGCTGCGCCTGTCGCCGGCCGACCGCTCACTGCGCTTTGCCGCCGGTCTCGTCACCGATCACACCGTGCGCCGCTACGCTGACCGCTTGCGCTTCGAACACGACCTCGTGCTCGGCCTGGTGAGCAAGCTCGGCCTGGTCATCGGCATGGCCCATGGCTGCGTGTTCGACGTGCGCGGCCAGCGCCATGTCGAGGCCGCCTTCAGCGTCGACGCCGCGTGGCGTAGCCACGGCCACGGTGCGCGGCTGATGGAGGCGCTGCTGCTGCGCACGCGGGCCAGCGGCGGCGGCATCGTCGTCGGCAGCTGCGCCGCGCGCAACCTGCCGATGCGCCGCGTCTTCGAGCGCGCGCAGATGGCGCTGAGCCGCGAAGAGGATGGGTTCGCGGCACGCCGCGAGGTCGCCGCCTGAGCGGTGGCGGCAGCGGCGCGCCGGGGCGCGTGGCATTCGCCACAATCGCCGCATGACCCTCACCGAGCTCAAGTACATCGTCGCCGTGGCGCGCGAACGGCACTTCGGCCGCGCCGCCGAGGCCTGCTTCGTCAGCCAGCCCACGCTCAGCGTGGCCATCAAGAAGCTGGAAGAAGAGCTGGACTGCAAGATCTTCGAGCGCGGCGCGAACGAGGTGAGCACCACGCCGCTGGGCGAGCAGATCGTGCGCCAGGCGCAGCAGGTCATCGAGCAGGCGGCGTCGATCAAGGAGATCGCCAAGCGCGGCAAGGACCCGGTGAGTGGCCCGCTGCGCCTGGGCGTGATCTACACCATCGGCCCCTACCTGCTGCCCGACCTGGTGCGCCAGGCCATCGAGCGGGTACCGCAGATGCCGCTGATGCTGCAGGAGAACTTCACCGCCAAGCTGCTGGACATGCTGCGCACGGGTGAGCTGGACTGCGCCATCATGGCCGAGCCCTTCCCCGACACCGGCCTGGCCATGGCGCCGCTTTACGACGAAGCTTTCCTCGCCGCCGTGCCGGCCACCCACCCCTTCGCCAAGCGCAAGAGCATCACCGCCGAGGAGCTGAAGAACGAGACCATGCTGCTGCTGGGCACTGGCCACTGCTTCCGCGACCACGTGCTCGAGGTCTGCCCCGAATACGCACGCTTTGCCAGTGATGCCGAAGGCATCCGCAAGAGCTTCGAGGGCAGTTCGCTGGAGACCATCAAGTACATGGTGGCCAGCGGCATGGGCGTGACGGTGGTGCCGCAGCTGTCGGTGCCCAAGGACGTGCAGCCGCACATCCGCTACGTGAAGTTCACCGCGCCGGTGCCCACGCGCCGCGTGGTGCTGGCCTGGCGGCGCACCTTCCCGCGCTACGAGGCGATCGCCGCGCTGCGCAACTGCATCTACGCCTGCCCGCTGCCCGGCGTGACGCGGCTGACGGACTGACGGACTGACGCTCACCCGGGCATAAGGCTATCCCCGCCTTTGGATCATTTGCGTTGACCGGCACCGGCCTCCTTCCTACAGTGCATCGGTTCTCGATAGACACCGCGCCGCCAGCCCGTGGCCGGCCGGGAACGACCACAACTGAAGGAGAGAGTCATGTCGACAGAAGCCAAGTGCCCGTTCAACCACGCTGCCGGTGGTGGCACGACGAACAAGGACTGGTGGCCCAGCCAGCTGCGGCTGGAGCTGCTGAGCCAGCACTCCGGCAAGTCAGACCCGCTGGGCGAGACTTTCGACTACGCCGAGGAGTTCAAGAAGCTCGACTACCTCGCGCTCAAGAAGGACCTGCTGGCGTTGATGACCGACTCGCAGGACTGGTGGCCGGCCGACTTTGGCCACTACGGCCCGCAGTTCGTGCGCATGGCCTGGCACTCTGCCGGCACCTACCGCACGGCCGACGGCCGCGGCGGCGGCGGCCGCGGGCAGCAGCGCTTTGCGCCGCTGAACAGCTGGCCCGACAACGAGAACATCGACAAGTCACGCCGCCTGCTGTGGCCCATCAAGCAGAAGTACGGCCAGCGCATCAGCTGGGCCGACCTCATGCTGCTGGCCGGCAACGTGGCGCTGGAATCGATGGGCTTCCGCACCTTCGGCTTTGCCGGCGGCCGCGCCGATGTCTGGGAGCCGGACAACGACGCCAACTGGGGCAGTGAAACCACCTGGCTGGCCACCGACAAGCGCTTCACCGGTGAGCGCGAGCTCGACCAGCCGCTGGGCGCCACCCACATGGGCCTGATCTACGTCAACCCCGAAGGCCCGAACGCCAGCGGCGACCCGCTGGCCGCGGCCAAGGACATCCGCGTCACCTTCGGTCGCATGGCCATGGACGACGAGGAGATCGTCGCGCTGATCGCCGGCGGCCACACCTTCGGCAAGTCGCACGGCGCCGCGCCGGAAGCGCACAAGGGCCCCGAGCCCGAAGGCGCGCCGCTGGAGGCGCAGGGCCTGGGCTGGAACAGCAGCTTCGGCCAGGGCCACGGCAAGGACACCATCTCCAGCGGCATTGAAGTGACCTGGACCACCACGCCGGCACGCTGGAGCAACGACTACTTCGACCACCTGTTCAAGTTCGAATGGGAGCTGACGAAGTCGCCGGCCGGCGCCAAGCAGTGGGTGGCCAAGGACGCGCCGGAGATCATTCCCGACGCCCACATCCCCGGCAAGATGCACCGCCCGACGATGCTCACCACCGACCTGACGCTGCGCGTCGACCCCGAGTTCGAGAAGATCTCGCGCCGCTTCCGCGACAACCCGCAGGCTTTCGCCGAAGCCTTTGCGCGCGCCTGGTTCAAGCTGACCCACCGCGACCTGGGCCCCAAGGTGCGCTACCTGGGCCCCGAAGTGCCGAAGGAAGACCTGATCTGGCAGGACCCGCTGCCCGCGGCAACCCTGCCGGTGCCGAGCGCGGCCGACATCGCCGACGTGAAGGCGAAGATCGTCGCCGCAGTGGGCAATTCCAGCCTGACGGTGGCGCAGCTCGTCGGCACCGCCTGGGCCTCGGCCTCGACCTTCCGTGGCGGCGACAGGCGCGGCGGCGCCAACGGCGCGCGCATCCGCCTGGCACCGCAGAAGGGCTGGGAGGTCAACACGCCGGGTGAGCTGGCCAAGGTGCTGGCCCGGCTCGAGGAGATCCAGAAGGCCTCGGGCAAGCTGTCGCTGGCCGATGTCATCGTGCTTGCCGGCGGCGTGGGCGTCGAGCAGGCGGCCCTGGCGGCAGGCGTGCCCGCAACGGTGCCGTTCGCACCGGGCCGCGTCGACGCCGCGCAAGAGCAGACCGATGTCGAATCCTTCGGCGTGCTGGAGCCGGTGGCCGACGGCTTCCGCAACTACTTCAAGGGCCCGGCCAGCGTGCCGGTAGAACACCTGCTGGTCGACAAGGCGCAGCAGCTCACGCTCACGGCACCCGAGATGACGGTGCTCGTGGGCGGGCTGCGCGTGCTGGGCGCCAACGCTGGCGGCAGCCCGCATGGCCGGTTCACCGACAGGCCGGGCGTGCTGTCCACCGACTTCTTCACCCACCTGCTCGACATGGGCACGCAGTGGCAGCTGGCCGGCGGCGTCTACGAAGGCAAGGACCGCAAGACCGGCCAGGTGAAGTGGACCGCCACCCGCGCCGACCTGGCTTTCGGCTCGAACTCGATCCTGCGCGCACTGGCCGAGGTCTACGCCAGTGCCGACGCGAAGGAAAAGTTCGTCAAGGACTTCGTCGCCGCCTGGACCAAGGTGATGAACCTGGATCGTTTCGACCTCACCTGATCCCGCGGTCCAACCCCCGGCTTCGCTAGAGTCGGGGGTCCCTATCCCGGAGTGACTTCACATGGCGAAGAAGAAAGTGGCCGGCAGCGCGCCGGCCATCAACATCGGCATCAGCGAGAAGGACCGTGCCGCCATCGCGGGCGGTCTTTCCAGGCTGCTGGCCGACACCTACACGCTCTACCTGACCACGCACAACTTCCACTGGAACGTGACGGGGCCGATGTTCAACACGCTGCACGCCATGTTCATGGCCCAGTACACCGAACTGTGGGCCGCGGTGGACCCGGTGGCCGAACGCATCCGCAGCCTGGGCCACGCTGCGCCGGGCAGTTATGCCGCCTTCGGCAAGCTGGCCTCGATCCCCGACGCGCCGACCACGCCGCCCAAGGCGCTGGAGATGGTGCGCATCTTGGTGGAAGGCCACGAAGCCGTGGCGCGCACGGCACGGGCCATCTTCCCGCTGGCCGACAAGGCCGGCGACGAGCCCACAGCCGACCTGTTGACGCAGCGCCTGACGGTGCACGAGCAGACGGCGTGGATGCTGCGCTCGCTGCTGGAAACGGACTGATCGGCTTCAGAGATCGTCGACGGTCTTCGGCCAGCTCGCCTTCAGCAGGCGGCTGAGCGCACGGTCGGCCAGCAGCTTGCCGCCGGTCTGGCAGCGCGCGCAGTAGTTGGTTTCATTGTCGGCGTGCACGATGCGCTGCACCGGCGTGCCGCACACCGGGCAGGGCTGGCCGTAGCGGCCGTGCACCGCCATCCCGGGGCGGAAGGCCGTCACCTTCTCGGGCCACACTGGCGCTTCCGCGCGCAGGCGCTCGGTCCATTCCGTCAGCACTGCGCGCGTCGCGTCGAAGAGGTGCTGCAGCTCGTCGGCCGTCAGCTTGCGCGACAGCGCCACGGGTGACAGCCGCGCGCGGTGCAGGATCTCGTCGGAGTAGGCGTTGCCGATGCCGCTGAAGAGGCGCGGGTCGGTGAGGCTTCGTTTGAGCGTGTGGTTCTCGGCCTGCATGCGCGCGGTGAAGGCAGCCAGGTCGCAGGCCAGCACGTCGATGCCCCCAGGGTCCATGGCGGCCAGCGCCGCACGGCCGTCCAGCAGGTGCAGGCTGACGCGGCGCGTGGTGCCGGCCTCGGTCAGCACCAGTTGCCCGTGTTCGAAGCTGAAACTGGCCAGCGCCAGTTTGCCGGGCAGCTTGTCGCCCGGCTTCAGCCAGCGCAGGCGGCCGGCGATCATCAGGTGCACCACCAGCAGCAGGCCGCCTTCGAAGCCCAGCACCACGCGCTTGCCCAGGCGTTCCACGCCTTCGACGCGACGGCCTTCGACGCTGCTGATGTTGGGCACCGCCGTGCGCAGCACGAAGGGGTTGAGCACGCGCACCCGCTCGAGCACGCGGCCCTGCAGCAGGGCTTGCGCCCGCTCGACATAGACCGTGATGTCGGGCAGTTCAGGCACGGGCGCAGTGTGGCACGCAGTCTGGGGCCCGTTGCGCTGCCGCTATCCTCGGTCGATGTCCGCTCCGATGCTCCAGCTGCAAGCGACCATCGCCGCCCTGGAGGCCCAGCGATTGGTGCTGGGCGACAGCGTCGTCGACACGGCGCTGGCACCGCTGCGTGCGCAACTGGCGGCGCTGCAGCAACGCGCGCGCGCCGCGCCGCCGGTGCAGGCGCTGCGCCTGGTCAGCATCCTGTTCATGGACATCGTCGGCTCCACGGCATTGAGCCGCCGACTCGACCCCGAGGAAACCCACGCCGTGATGGACACGACGCTGGCGCGCTGCACGGCCATCGTGCGCCGCCACGGCGGCAAGGTGCTGCAGTACGCCGGCGACAACCTGCTGGCCGTGTTCGGCGGCGAAGCCGCGCACGAAGACGACGCCGAACGCGCCGTGCGCTGCGGCCTGGACCTGCTGGCCGAAGGGCGGCAGATCGGCGCCGAGGTGCTGCGCGAACACGGCCATGCCGGCTTCGACGTGCGCGTGGGCGTGCACACCGGCAGCGTGCTGCTGGGCGGCGGTGTGGATGCCGAGGGCAGCATCCGCGGCGCGCCGGTGAACGTGGCCGCGCGCATGGAGCAGACGGCGCCGCCCGGCGGCCTGCGCATCAGCCAGGACACCTACCGCCAGGTGCGGGGTGTCTTCGATGTCGACGCGCAGCCGCCCATCGAGGTCAAGGGCCTGGCCGAGCCGGTGGCCACCTACCTGGTGCGGCGCGCCAAGCCGCGCGCCTTCCGCACCGGCACGCGCGGTGTCGAGGGCGTGGAGACGCGCATGGTCGGCCGCGACGCCGAGTTGCAGGTCCTGCAGGCGGCCTTCGATCGTCTGCACACCGAAGGCCGGCTGGAAATGGTGCTGGTGGTGGCCGAGGCCGGCGTCGGCAAGAGCCGGCTGCTCTACGAATTCACCAACTGGGCCGAGGCCCGGCCGGAGGTCTACTTCAGCTTCCAGGGCCGCGCCGACCCGCGCACGTTGAACCAGCCCTTCGGCCTGCTGCGCGACGTGCTGGCCTGGCGCCTGCAGATTGCCGACACCGACAGCATGGCCACCGCCAAGGCCAAGGTCGAAGCCGGCATCGCGCCGCTGTTCGAAGCCGACGACGGCCCTGAGCTGGCCCAGGCCCACGCCCACCTGCTGGGCCACCTGATCGGCCTGGACTTCAGCGACAGCCCGCACGTCCAGGGCATCCTGGACGACCCGCGGCAGATCCGCGTGCGCGCCTTCCATGCCGGCGCGCAGGCCTTCAGGCGCTTCAGCGCCAACCGTGGATCTGGCAAGCGGCCCATCGTGCTGCAGCTCGACGACCTGCACTGGTCCGACGAAGGCTCGCTGGAGTTCCTGAACCACCTGCTGCGCGTGAACCGTGATGTGCCGATGCTCATCGTCGGCCTGACGCGGCCCGCGCTCTTCGAACGCCGCGAAGACTGGCGTGAACGCGCGGCGCCGGGTGGCGCCGCGGTGCAGCGCATCGACCTGCGGCCGCTGGACGCCAGCACCAGCCAGGCCCTGGCCGGTGAACTGCTCAAGCGCCTGCCCACGGTGCCGGCGGCGCTGAGCGCGCTGATCATCGGCCGCGCCGACGGCAACCCCTTCTACATGGAAGAGCTGGTCAAGATGCTGGTCGACCAGGGTGCGCTGCAGCCGGGGCCCGAGGTCTGGTCGCTGAACGCCGAGCGCCTGCTCGCCGCCGCCGTGCCACCCACGCTGACGGGCATCCTGCAGGCGCGGCTGGACGGCCTGCCGGCCACCGAACGGCTGGCGCTGCAGCAGGCCAGCGTGGTGGGCCTGGTGTTCTGGGCCCAGGCACTGGCGGCCATCGACAGCCATGCGGCCGCGGCCCTGCCCGCGCTGGTGCGCCGCGAGCTCACGCTGCCGCGCGAGCAGACCAGCCTGGACGGTGTCGACGAATACGGCTTCAAGCACCAGATCCTGCACGAGGTGACCTACGACACCGTGCTCAAGCGCGTGCGGCGCGACCTGCACCTGCGCGCTGCAGAATGGTTTGCCGGTCTCACCGGCGTGCGCGCCACCGGCTTGCTGGGTTCCGCGGCCTGGCATTTCGAACGCGGCGGCGAGCCGCTGCGGGCGGCCGAGTTCTACGCCCGCGCCGCTGAAGAGTCGCGCAAGCGCTATGCCCACGAATCGGTGTTGTCCTACGTGGCCAGCGCGCTGGCGCTGCTGCAGCACGAAGACGACGAACAAGGCGGCGAACAGATCAGTGAAGACGGGCGCGCGCTGCGCTGGCGCCTGCTCGACTGCCGCGAGCGAACGCTCGAACTGCAGGGACGGCGGCCCGAGCAGCGCGCCGACCTCGAAGCGCTGCAGCGCCTGGCCGACGCCCTGCAGGACCCGCAGCGCCAGGCCGAAGTGGCGTCGCGGCGCAGCCTGCTGGCCGGCCGCAGCGGCGACTTCGCCGGCCAGGAAGGCGCAGCGCGCCAGGCCATGCAGCTGGCCGCGCTCGTCGACGACCAGGCGCTGCGCCTGAACGCCCAGCGCCTGCTGGCCGACGCGCTGGCGCGGCAGGGCGATGTCGCGGCCGGCGAGGCCCTGGCCCTGAGCGGCCTGGCCGAGGCGCGCGCCGCCGCGCTGCCCGGCCCGGAGAGCCGCTTCCTGAACGCGCTGGCGGTCATCGCCGCGCGCCGCAACGACCTCGTGGCCGTGCTCGCGCACAGCCAGCAGGCGACGCGCCTGCGCCGCGCGCTGGGCGACCGCCGCAACGAGGCCATCGGCCTGTCGACGCTGGGCGGCGGCTGGCTGGACCTGGGCGACTTCGAGCAGGCGCGGCGCGACCTCGTCGAATGCCTGCGCCTGCACCGCGCCATGGGCGACCGCGCGCTGGAGCCCATCGCCATGTCCAACCTGGCGCAGCTGGCGCTGTGGGAAGGTGACGCTGCGGGCGCACACGAACAGGCGCAGGCCGCCGTGGCCGAAGCGCTGGACGTGCAGGCGCCGGAGCTGCATGCCTTCGCGCTGTGGTGCCTGGGCCAGGCGCAGATGGCGCTGGGCCGGCTGGATGCGGCGCAGGCCAGTTATGCCGAAGCGCAGACCGTGGCCCTGGCCATCGGCGGCGCACAGCGCCACGACGCCGCCGCCGGGCTGGCGCGCGTGGCGCTGGCGCGGGGTGACGTGGCCGGCGCCACGGCGGCGCTGGCACCGGTGGTCGAGGCCATCGCCGCCGGTGACGCGCTCGACGGCACGCTGGGGCTGACGCTGGTGCAGCTCACGGTCTGGCAAGGCCTGTCGGCGGCTGGCGACGAACGAGCATGGCAGTGGCTGGCCCAAGCCCATGCGGCGCTGCAGGCGCGCGCCGCTGAAATCACCGACCCGGCGCTGCGCGCCAGCTTCCTGGGCCGCGTGCCGCCGAACCGCGAACTGGTGGCGGCCTGGGCGGCTGCGCCGCGCCGCGGTTGATCGAACTCAGGCGCGGGCGCGCAGGCCCCGGCGAGCAAACCCCGCTGCACCCAGCGCCAGCAAGGCCAGCAGCGGGGTGGCCGGTTCCGGCACGCGCGTGTAGGTCACGGTGGCGGCGTTGGAGGCATCCGGGTTGGTGCAGACCAGCGGGAACAGCGGGTCGCAGATGAACAGGCGGGTGCCGCCCGGCGCGCCGATGAAGAACTGCACGCCGATCAGACCGCTGAAGTTGAGGACGGGCGGGCCGGGATCGGCGATGTTGAGCGCCTGGGGCGCGCCGATGTCGGTGTCGATGCCGGTGAGCACGCCACCGGCGAAGAAGGCGCCCAACACGTTGAGGTTGAGGCTGGTCCACGACAGCGTGGCCAACACGTCGCCGGGGTCGGCCAGGTTGTAGAAGTCCACCGAAGCCGAGGTCACGCTCATGGTGTTGCCCGAGCAGGCGTTGCCGTTGAGCACCGCGCCGGCAATCGCGAAGCAGGCGTCGGGAATGAAGAACGCCGCGGTGCCCCTGAAGCCGAGGTTGGGGATCGCCGGGCCGAAGGCCGGGTCGAAGCTCGCCACGACGACGGCGGCCTGCGCCGGCGCGACCACGGCGCCGAGCCCGGCCACGGCCAGGCAGGCCGAAGCCAGGGCGTGATGGAACGAAGACTTCAAGGACATGAAAGCACTCCAACGATGTTCTGATCAATCAGGAGTCGGCTGCAAGAATCAGGCCCCGGGCCTGATGGTCCGGCCCCGCCATAGGTACGGCTCTCGCCGCGGCGCGCAGCGGCTTCGCAGGCTGTAAAGCAGCGCGACACTTCCGCCGAACACCGAGCCGGGTTGCCGCCCGGATAATCCCGGGTTTTGCCCAAGCCACCCCATGTCAGCCGTCCTCCCCGAGCGCGTGAACGCTCAGGTGCGCCGCCGCCGCACCTTCGCCATCATTTCCCACCCCGACGCCGGCAAGACCACGCTGACCGAGAAGCTGCTGCTGTTCAGCGGCGCCATCCAGATTGCCGGCAGCGTGAAGGCGCGCAAGGCCACGCGGCATGCGACGTCCGACTGGATGGAGATCGAGAAGCAGCGCGGCATCTCGGTGGCCAGCTCGGTGATGCAGATGGAATACCGCGACTGCGTCATCAACCTGCTCGACACCCCCGGCCACCAGGACTTCAGCGAAGACACCTACCGCGTGCTGACGGCGGTTGATGCGGCGCTGATGGTCATCGACGCTGCCAACGGCGTGGAGCCGCAGACGCGCCGCCTGCTGCAGGTCTGCCGCGCGCGCAACACGCCCATCCTGACCTTCGTCAACAAGATGGACCGCGAGGTCAAAGACCCGCTCGTACTGATGGACGAGATCGAGCGTGAACTGGGCATGGAAGTGGTGCCCTTCACCTGGCCGGTAGGCATGGGCAAGGCCTTTCACGGCGTGATGGACCTGCGCGGCAAGCAGATGCGCGTGTTCAGCCCCGGTGAAGACCGCAAGGGTGCGGAAGACGAGATCCTGGACGGCCTGGACAACCCGGCCTATGCGCAGCGCTTCGGCATGCAGTACGAGCAGGCCAAAGGCGAGATCGATCTGCTCACCGACGCTGCGCCGGTGTTCGAGCCGCATGCCTTCCTGGGCGGCCACCAGACGCCGATGTTCTTCGGCTCGGCCGTCAACAACTTCGGCGTGCGCGAGGTGCTGGACGCGCTGGTCGACCTGGCGCCGGCACCGGGCAGCCGCGCGGCCATCCAGCGCACGGTGCAGCCCGAGGAGCCGAAGTTCACCGGCGTCGTCTTCAAGATCCAGGCCAACATGGACCCGGCGCACCGCGACCGCATCGCCTTCGTGCGCGTGGCCAGTGGCCGCTTCGAACGCGGCATGCGGCTGAAGGTGGTGCGCAGCGGCAAGGAGCTGCGGCCCAACACCGTGGTCACCTTCATGAGCCAGCGGCGCGAACTGCTGGAAGAAGCCTTCGCTGGCGACATCATCGGCATCCCGAACCACGGCGTGCTGCAGCTGGGCGACACGCTGACCGAAGGCGAGGCGCTGCAGTTCACCGGCCTGCCCTTCTTCGCGCCCGAGATGTTCCGCAGCGTCGAAGTGGCCGACCCGCTGAAGACCAAGCAGCTGCGCGCCGGCCTCACGCAGCTGGGCGAGGAGGGCGCGATCCAGGTCTTCCGCCCCGTGGCCGGCAGCGTGCTGCTGCTGGGCGCCGTGGGCCAGCTGCAGTTCGAGGTGGTGGCGCACCGCCTGGAGCACGAATACAGCTGCAAGGCGCGCATCATGCCCGCGCGCTACAACGTGGCGCGCTGGGTCACGTGCGACGCGGCCGACGGTGGCGAGAAGGAACTGCAGCGCTTCATCGACGGCAACGCCCACCGCGTGGCGCTGGACGCCGTGAACGCACCCACCGTGCTGCTGGAATATGCGGGCGAGCTGCGCGCCATGCAGGAGAACTGGCCCAAGATCAAGTTCCACGCGCTGCGCGAGCACGCGGGGCTGGTGTTCCAGAAGCAGCTGCACGGTTGATTTACAATTTCAGCCTTAAAAGCTGAAATAGCAAATCCATGTTCATCCGCACCGCCCAGGCCCGCCTGCTGCGCCTGGCGCGCGGCTTCCCGGTGGTGGTGCTGACGGGGCCGCGCCAGTCGGGCAAGACGACGCTGGCGCGCACGGCCTTCCCGCGTCACGCCTACGTCTCGCTGGAAGACCCCGACGTGCGCCAGCGCGTGGCCGCCGACCCGCGCGGCTTCCTGGCTGCGCATGCCGCGGGCGTGGTGCTGGACGAGGCGCAGCGCGTGCCCGAACTGCTGTCCTACCTGCAGACCGCCGTCGACGCCGACCGCCGGCCCGGCCGCTACATCGTCACCGGTTCGCAGAACCTGCTGCTGTCGGCCGCCGTCGGGCAGAGCCTGGCCGGGCGCGCGGCCTACCTCGAGCTGCTGCCTTTGTCTTACACCGAAGGCGCTGCCGTGTTCGACCGTCTGCCGCTCGACGAACTGCTGCTGCGCGGCGCCTACCCGGCCGTGCACACCACCGACGTGCTGGCCGCGGACTGGCAGTCCAGCTACGTCGCCAGCTACCTGGAGCGCGACGTGCGCCAGTTGAGCCGCATCGGCGACCTGCTGCAGTTCCAGCGCTTCATGCGCCTGATGGCGGCGCGCTGCGGCCAGCTGCTCAACCTGAACGCGGTAGCCAACGACCTGGGCATCGCGCAGACCACCGCGCGCGATTGGCTGGGCGTGCTGGAGGCCACCTACGTCAGCTTCCGGTTGCTGCCCTTCCATGGCAACTTCGGCAAGCGCCTGGTGAAGACGCCCAAGCTCTACTTCCACGACACCGGGCTGGCGGCCTGGCTGCTGGGCATCACCGACACCGCCACCATGAACGCGCACCCGATGCGCGGCGCACTGTTCGAGAACCTGTGCATCACCGAGCTGATCAAGCACCTGCGCCACAGCGGCGCCGCCGGCACGCCCTTCTTCTGGCGCGACAACATCGGCAACGAAGTCGACCTGCTGATCGAACGCGCCGGCACGCTGCAGCCAGTGGAGTTCAAGTCGGGCGCCACCTTCCAGCCCGAGTGGCTGCGCGGTCTGCACACCTGGCAGCGCCATGCAGCGTCTGCGCGGCAGGCCGAGCCTTTGCTGATCTGCGCAGCACCGGGCAATCAGCGGCTGCAGGGCGTGGGCGTGGCCCACTTTCGCAGCGCGTTCAGGGCGCTGGGCGAGACGACCTGAAAGGACAGGCCGATCAAGCTGGCGGCTGGAGTTTGGCCAACATCGCCCGCAGTTGCGCCAGCAAGGCCGGCACGCTCTCGGCAACGATGAGCCAGACGGTGTCGGGGTCGATGTCCAGGTACGCATGGGCCAGGCGGTTGCGCGTGCCAATGATCTGGCGCCAGGGAAGCTCCGGCGCGCTTTCGCGCATGTCCACGGGCACCCGCGTGGCCGCCTCCCCGATCAGTTCCAGGTTGCGCAGTACGGCGTCGTAGCGCATACGGTCCGACTGCAGCGACGCCTGGTCATGCCCGGCGCTGTAGGCCACCACGCGACTGCAGAACGCACCATGTCGTGCAGGTAGAGACTGTGGTCGCGCTCAGGCAATGGTGATGGCGTCACGCTCGACATAGGGGCGCAGTTGCGGGCGCAAGGCGCGTTCCGTCACGAGATCGACCGCGCGCCCCAGCAAGTCTTCCAGATAGAACTGCACACCGAAATAGGCATCGGGCGTAGCGGGGCCGGAGAACCCGACCAGCAGGTCCACGTCGCTGTCTTCGCGCGCGGTGTCGCGCGCCAGGCTGCCGAACAGAGCCAACTTCGTGACGCCGAAACGCTGCTCGAGCACCGGCTTGTGCGCGCGCAGCAGGCTGAGGGTTTCGGTGCAGTCCATGCCGGCATCATGCCGGCGCGGCGCGGCCTCAGGACAGCATGGCCTCGGCGCGCTCAGGCGCCGGCAGCGCGCCGGTGCAGCGCGCCTCGATCTGCTCGGCCAGGAACAGCGCATCGCGCGCCACGCCCGAGAAGCGACCCGAGCCCCAGGTGTGCAGCCAGGGCAGGCCGCAGAAGTAGAGGCCCGGCACCGGCGTGACACCGCGTACATGCCCGGGCTGGCCACGGCCGTTGAAGACTGGCGCATCGAGCCAGCGGAAGTCGGGCTGGAAGCCGATGCACCAGATCACGCTGCCGATGCCGGCCCCACTTTCGTCACCCCGCAGGTTCAGCTCGGTGCGCTCCTCGGCGGGCTCCCACACCGGCGTGTAGACGCCACCCGGCGGAGCGGCGATGCCGGCCTTCGCGATGTACTTGTCGATGCTGGCATTGATGCCGTTGTAGATGCGGTCGGCGTGGTCGAGGTTCGCGCGCAGCGTCGGTGCGAAGCGCAGCACCTCGCCGTCCAGTGCTTCAAGATGGCCGTAGAGCTGCATGCCCTGGCTGGCGAAGGCCCGCAGGTCGATGTCGCGCCCGCCGTCACGGCCCGTCACGTAGTGGTTGGTGTTGTCGCGCACGCCTTCGCGCAGCGGGTGTTCGTGCACGGGCATGTCGTAGTAGTTCATCTCGGCCAGCCAGCTGACCACGTCCTTGCCACGGTAGAAGCGCGCACAGCGCGGCGCGTCGCCGGTGGCCAGCACCACCTCGCGGCCGGCCAGGTGCAGGTCTTCCGCTATCTGCGCGCCGCTCTGGCCGTTGCCCACCACCAGCACCTTGCCCGACGGCAGCGCGGGCGCGTTGCGGTATTGCTCGGAGTGCAGCTGCAGCATGTCGACTGGCAGCCGTTCGGCCAGGCGCGGGATGATGGGCTGGTGGTAGCCGCCGCTGGCCACCACCAACTGGTCGGCGCTGAAGCTGCCCTGGTCGGTGAACACGTCGAAGCCGCCGCCGTGGCGCGGCACGGCGCGCTGCACCGTCACGCCACAGCGCAGCGGTGCGTCGACATGGCGCACGAAGCCTTGCAGGTAGTCGATGATCTCGGGCTTCTTCATGAAGCCGTGCGGGTCGCTTCCGCGGTATTCCCAGCCCGGCAGCTTGCACTGCCAGTTGGGCGTGACGAGGCAGAAGCTGTCCCAGCGCTGCGTGCGCCAGGTGTGAACGGGCTCGTGCTTCTCCAGCACCAGATGCTGAATGCCGCGCTGCTTCAGGTAGTGG
>JANNFE010000420.1:0-8350 GCA_031379415.1 Betaproteobacteria bacterium
TCGCGCACCGGGTCGTTGCCGCGGAAGCTGAAGCTCACGTTGCTGACGCCGCCGCTGACCTTCGCGCCCGGCAGGTTCTGCTTGATCCAGCGCGTGGCCTCGATGAAGTCCACCGCGTAGTTGTTGTGCTCCTCGATGCCGGTGGCGATGGCGAAGATGTTGGGGTCGAAGATGATGTCTTCGGGCGGGAAGCCCAGCTGCTCGGTCAAGATCCCGTAGGCGCGCTCGCAGATCTCGGTCTTGCGCTGGTAGGTGTCGGCCTGGCCCTTTTCGTCGAAGGCCATCACCACGGCGGCCGCGCCGTAGCGGCGCACGAGCTTCGCCTGGCGGCGGAATTCTTCTTCGCCTTCCTTCAGCGAGATGCTGTTGACGATGCCCTTGCCCTGGATGCACTTCAGGCCGGTCTCGATGACGCTCCACTTGCTGCTGTCGATCATGATCGGCACGCGCGCGATTTCTGGCTCGCCGGCAATCAGCTTCAGGAAGCGCTCCATGGCCGCCGCGCTGTCGAGCATGGCCTCGTCCATGTTGATGTCGATGACCTGGGCGCCGTTTTCCACCTGCTGGCGTGCCACGCTCAAGGCATCCTCGAAGCGGCCTTCCAGGATCATGCGCGCGAAGGCCTTGGAGCCCGTGACGTTGGTGCGTTCGCCGATGTTGACGAACAGCGAACCCTGGCCGATGAGCACCGGCTCCAGGCCGGAAAGGCGCATGGGCTGCAGGGCCGTGGTGTCGGAAGTGTCGGTATTCATGTGGCTCATCCCAGGCTTGGAATGAGCGCCGTTGCAGGCCGGCGACGGGCATCGCGGCACTTCCGAGCCTGGCGGGCGGGCACCCGTTGCAACGCTCCTCGGAAGCGAACGATTCTAGCGAGACCGCTGCAGCAGCCTTCAGCGGCTGTGTGAAGTCAGGCGCGTCAGCGGCCCCGCCGTGCTGATGCCGGGCGCCACGCGGTGCGCGGCGGCCGGTGGTGCCGGGTCGCCCGGGGCACTCTGGTCGGGCTGGCTCTCGTCAAGCCCCGCGGCAGCGGCTTCGGGCAGGCTGTCCACGCGCTCCTGGCCCAGCCGCATGACCACGCCCACGGCCAGGATGTCGATCACCAGCAGGTGCAGGATGCGGCTGACCATGGGCACGTGCGTGGCCACGTCTTCCACATGGTCGACGAGCAGCGCCACGTCGGCCTTCTTCGCCAGCGGCGAATGGCTGGCCGTGATGGCCACCACCTTGGCGCCGCGCTGATGCGCGAGGTCGGCCACGGCCACCAGGTCGGCGATGCGGCCGCTGCTGCTGATGCAGACCACCACGTCGCCCGGCTGCAGCACGTTGGCGGCCAGCAGTTGCAGGCGGGTGTCGGTGTAGCTGGCCGAAGGCACGCCGAAGCGCAGGAACTTGAACTGCGCGTCGTCGGCCACCACGCCGTAATGGCCGACGGCGAAGAACTCGATGCGCCGCGCCGCCGCCAGCAGCTCGATGGCACGCACCAGGTTGTCGCGGTTGAGCTGGTCGCGCACCTGCAGGATGGCGCTGGCCGTGTTGCCCAGCACTTTCACGCCCAGCTCCAGCGCCGAGTCGGCACCCGTGACCTGCGTGTGCGTGAGCGGGATCGTCGCCGACAGCCCCGAGGCCAGGCGCAGCTTGAAGTCAGACAGGCCTTCGCAGCCGAGTGTTCGGCAGAAGCGGATGACCGTGGGCTGGCTCACCTGCGCGGCGCGCGCGATCTCGACGATGGGGTCCGACAGCGCGGCGCGCGGATGCGCCAGCACGTGGTCGGCGACACGGCGCTCGGCCGGCGAGAGCTTGTCGAGCGCGCGCTGGATCTGCGACAGGATGGCCGAGCCCTGGTCGGCCACCAGCGTGCGCAACTGCGCCGCCAGGATGGCCGAGGCGCCCATGAAAGTGGCGTGTTTGGCCGTCACCACGTAGGTGGGGATGACCTTCACGTAGTCGCTGAAGCGGCCCTTGTCCTCGAAGCGGCGGCGGAAGTCGGAACGGTCGAAGGTCTCGCCCAGCCGCGGCACGATGCCGCCGCCGATGTAGATGCCACCCAGGGCGCCCAGCGTCACCGCCAGGTTGGCCGCGGCCGTGCCCAGCATGGCGCAGAAAGCCTGCACGGTCTCAGTGCAGACCGCGTCGCTGCCGTCGAGCGCACGGCCGGTGATCTCGGGCGCGGCCAGGGCCTCGGGCTCGCGGCCGGCGCGGTGGCACAGCGCGCGGTAGATGAGCGCCAGGCCGGGGCCCGAGAGCAGGCGTTCGAAGGAGACGTGCGGGTACTCCTGCAGCGCAAAGCGCAGGATGGCGATCTCGCGTTCATCGCGCGGCGAAAAGCTGCTGTGACCGCCTTCGGTGCCCAGCGCGACATAACCCGTGCCCTGATCGTCAAGCAGCGGAATGAGCCCGCTCACGCCCAGGCCGGAACCGGCACCGAGCAGGCCCACCACGCTGTGCTCGCGCGCCTGCCCGCCGCCCACCTGGCGCCGCTGCGTCGGCGCCAGCCGCGGCAGCGCCATGGCCAGCGCGGTGAAGTCGTTCACCACCACCAGCGTGGCCAGGCCCAGGCGCTGGCGCATCTGCTCGATGCTGAATTGCCAGTGGTAGTTGGTCATGCGCACTTGGTCGCCTTCCACCGGGTTGGCGATGGCGACGGCCGCATGTTCAATGGGCCCCGCGGCTGGCAGGCCAGCCAGGTAGGCCGAGACCGCGGCGTGGAAGTCGGCGTGCTCGGCGCAGCGCAGCGAGGCGGTGTGCGCAAAGACCCCGGGCGCTGTCTCGACGGTGAAGCGGGCGTAGGTGCCGCCAACGTCGGCGAGCAGGCGCGGACTGGGGAAGGGGCTCATGGGCTTGGGCAGGGCAGCGGTGGCACCGGGACGGCCGTCGACGGCATGCATTGTGCGTGACGCTCGCCGGCCCCCGGCCCCGCGAACTGTCACACATCGGAGTCTGTAGCTTCACTACAGGTTATCCCGGGGTTCAGGCCCCGCGCTCCCGTTCAGGCCGCGGTAGGTCCGTGTTTAGTCCCTTGTTCGAGACCTGTAGTTTTGTTACTGTGCCTGCGGCAGCCTTCGGACCTGCCGGCAGCACCCGCCTTCGGAGCACTGCCTTGCTTGCCACACCGACCCTTTTCAACACCCGCCAGACCCAGCCCAGCATGAACCCGGCGCGACCTCCCATCACCCCTGGCCCGGGCCTGCCACACCCCTGGTTGCTGGCCGACATCGGCGGTACCAATGCGCGCTTCGGATGGTGGGCCGAAGGCGCGCAGGCGGCGGCGCATGTCGCCACCCTGCCCACCGCTGCCCACGCCGGGCCGGCCGCCGCGGCGCGCGCCTATCTGGCGCAGCTGGCACAAACCCTGGGCGCCAGCTACCGGCCGCCGCGCGCTGGCGCCTTCGCCGTGGCCACCGCGGTGGGCAGCGACCACATCGCCTTCACCAACAACGGCTGGGCCTTCACACGCAGCGCGACCCTGGCCGAACTGGCGCTGGACGAGCTGCTCATGCTCAACGACTTCGAGGCCCTGGCGCTGTCGTTGCCGCGGCTGTCGCCGTCGCAGGTGCGGCTGTGGGGCCCGAGCGCTGAACCGGCGCCGCGCGCCACGCTGGCCGTCATCGGCCCCGGCACGGGCCTGGGCGTGGCCGGCCTGGTGCCCAGCGCGCATGGCTGGGTGGCCGTGCCGGGCGAAGGCGGGCACGCCAGTCTGTCGCCGGCCGATGACTTCGAATCGGCGCTGCTCGCCGCTGTGCGTGCTGACTATCCGCATGTCTCGGCCGAGCGCTTGCTGTCGGGCATCGGGCTCCCGGTGCTGCACCGCGCCGTGGCCGAGGTGCTGGGGCAGCCGGTGGTGGCGCTGAGCACCGAAGAGATCGTCGAGCGCGGCCTCCAGGGCAACGACAGCGTGTGCAGCCGCACGCTGGACTGCTTCTGCGCGCTGCTCGGCAGCTTTGCCGGCAACGTGGCGCTGGTGCTGGGCGCACGCGGCGGCGTCTACATCGGCGGTGGCATCGTGCCGCGGCTGGGCGAGCGCTTCTTCGCCTCGCGCTTCCGCGAGCGCTTCGAGGCCAAGGGCCGCTTCCAGGCCTATTTGCGGGCCATTCCCACCGCGCTGATCACCGACACCCTGGCGGCCCTGAGCGGCGCAGCGCAGGCGCTGGAACAGCACGGCCGCTGAGTTGCCGTGCGGCTGTTGATCACCGGCTTGAACGGCACGCTGGCGCCGGTGCTGGCGGCGGCGGCCGGCGCTGCGGGGCATGAGGTGGTGGGCTGGGACCGCCGCCAGATCCCGCCCGATGATGAGCAAGCCAGCCAGGCCTGGCTGCGTGCGACGCAGCCCGATGGCATTGCCCACCTCGCCACCGGTGATGAACACTGGGCCGGCCGCCTGGCGGCCTGGGCCGGCGAACACGGCAAGCCGCTGGTCTTCACCAGCACGGCCATGGTCTTCCACCACGAACCCGACGGCCCGCACGGCCTGCACGACTTGCGCACCGCGCAGGACGACTACGGCTGCAGCAAGATCCGCTGCGAAGACGCCGTGCGCGCCGCCCACTCCGGCGCCAGCGTGGTGCGCATCGGCTGGCAGATCGACCCCGAGCGCCGTGGCAATAACATGTTGCATGCCCTGGACGAGTGGCAGGCCCGCGAAGGCGCCGTGGCCGCCAGCCGCGCATGGCGTCCGGCATGTTCCTTCATGGCCGACACGGCGCAGGCTTTGCTGGACCTGCTGGCAGCGCCGGTGGCGGGTTGTGTGCACCTGGACAGCAACGCCGACGAGGCGCACGGCTTCGACCGCATCGTCGCCGCGCTGAAACAGGCCTGCAGCCGCGACCATTGGCTGCTGCGCGTGCGCGATCACTACCGCCACGACCAGCGCCTGGCGGGCGGCGGCGAGCGTGTGCCGCCGCTGTCAGCGCGCTTGCCCGCCTTGCGCTGAGCATCCACGCAGCGCCCGCCTGCGTAGGGGCAGGCATGAAGATGCTGCTGGCCCTCACCCTGGCTCTGGCCACGCACTGCGCTGCAGCGCACGACACCTGGTTCGAAAGGCTGCCCGCCGAGGATGGCGCCGTGCGCCTGGCCCTGGGCACCGGCAACCGCTTCCCGGTGCAGGAAAGCGGCATCGGCGCGCAGCACCTGGTGCACAGCGGCTGCCGCGCCGCGCGCCTGGCCACCACGCTGCGACCGCTGCGCGACGAAGCCACGTCCTTGCTGCTGCAGGCCGCGCCCGGCATGGCCACCTGCTGGGCGCAGAGCGAGCCCTTCGAGGTGACGCTGGCGGCCGACAAGATCGCGCTCTACCTGCGCGAGATCCAGGCCGGCCCTGAACAACGCGCGGCCTGGGCAGCGATGCAGCAGCGCGGCCTGCCCTGGCGCGAGCGTTATGCCAAGCACGCGCGCATCGAACTCGGCCCACCGACGGCGCAGGCCGTGCCCATGGCCATGGACCTGCTGATCGAGCACCCCGGCCCGGTGCGTGCCGGCGAGCCGATCAGCGTGCGGGTGCTGCGCGACGGCCAGCCGCTGGCCGGCCTGGCGGTGGAGCTGGTGGGCGAGGCCAGCGCTTTCGGCATCTGGCGCCGCAGCGACGCCCAGGGCCGACTGCAGGTGCCGGTGCCCGCCGCCGGCCGCTGGCTGCTGCGCGCCACCGAGCTGCGCTTGTCCGACAGCATGCCCGACACCTGGGACAGCCGCTTCGTGACCCTGGCCTTCGATGCCGGTCCGGCCACCGATCAGAACGGCATCAGCTTGAGCTCGAAGGCCCTCTCTGCCAGCCACACCGCGGCCAGCACGGCGATGAGCAGCGAGCCGCCCAGCAGCACCACACGGCGGTAGAAGGCGCTGCGCCGCAGCAGCCAGGCCGTGGGCAGGAAGGCCAGCACGATGGCCAGCTGGCCCACTTCCACGCCCAGGTTGAAGCCCAGCAGCGCCAGCGCCAGCGCGCCCTGTGGCAGGCCCAGGTCGGCCAGCACGCTGGCAAAGCCGAAGCCGTGGATGAGCCCGAAGGCGAAGGCCACCATCCAGCGCCGGCCGTGGAACACCGCCCAGACGTTGTTCAGCGCCGCCAGCACCACGCTGGCCGCGATGGCGCTTTCCACCAGCCGCGACGGCAGCGACACCAGGCCCAGCGCCGCCAGCGACAGCGTGATCGAGTGCGCCACCGTGAACGCGGTGACGATGCGCAGCACGTCCCAGAAGGCGGTGCCGAAGCGGTCCACCGGCTGCCACGTCATTCCCAACCCCGCACCCACCCAGATGCCCACCGCCGGCAGCAGCAGCGCCAGCAGGAAGAGGATGTGGTCGAAGCCGATCCAGATGTGCCAGACACCTTCGCGGCCGTAGTCCAGCAGCTGCGCCAGGCCGCTGGCCGGCGTGCCCAGCACGAAGCTCTGGCGCGGCGCCTGCGGCCCCAGGATGGCGGTGCGCGTGGCGCCGGCCGCCGTCAGCTTGAGCAGGCCGCGGTGCTGCGGGTCGAGGTCGGCAAACAGCGTGTAGTTCAGGCTCAGCGCCTGCGGCCCGGCCGCCCCGCCCTGGGCGCACGACAGCTGCAGCGGCAGCACGCTGTAGGCGCCGTCGGTGTGTTCGTCGACCTGTTGCGGGCCGATCTCCAGCGCGCAGCGCGTGGCGTCGGCCTGCACGTCCAGCCGCGCCGCGGCGTAGGCCGCGATCTCGGCATGGCGGGCGCGCACTTCGCCCCAGGTGATGCGGCCGTCGCCGTCGGCGTCCAGGCCGATGGCGAAGTCGAGGTCGCGCAGCGCGATGTCCCAGCGGCCGCTGACCTGGCCCTTGTCGACAGTCAACGACAGGTAGCTGTCGGACGGTTTGTGCGCCCAGGCGCTGCAGGCCGCGCCGCACAGGGCCAGGGCCAGCAGCAGGCGCTTCAACGCAGGGCCTTCAGGCGGCCGGCCAGGCCTTGCAACGCCACGCTCTCGATGCCCGAGGCGGCCATCCAGTCCAGCACCGGCTTGGCGGCCGCCGCGTCGCGCTGCGCGAGCGCGGCTTCCAGCAGGATGCGCGCGTCGGCCGGTTCGCGCTGCACGGCCCAGTTCTCCTGCGCCAGCGGCAGTGCCAGCGCGGGCTGGCTCTGCACCGCCAGCATGAAGCGCGACTCTTCCTTGCGGTGGCTGGTGTTGCCGCGGCGCCGCGCGGCGTCGAAGCGCGCTGCCAGTTCGCTGGCGTAGGCCGCCGCGCGGGGGTCGCCGGTGGCCTTGGCGGCGATGGCCAGGCGCAGCAGCAGCACGTCGGCGCGGCCGCGGTCCTTCAGCAGCGCCAGCACCTCGGCGGCGCGGCCGCGGTCGAGCAGGAAGTCGGCATGGGCGGCCAGCAGGTAGACATCGGGCAGGCCCAGCGCCCCGGCTTCGCGGAAGGCAGCCTCGGCGGCTGTGAAGTCGCCGCGGCGCTCTTCGGTTTCGGCCAGCCGGGTCAGGCTCCACAGGCGTTCCGGCGGGCTGGCGTCGGCAGCCTGTTTCAAGGCGCTGCGCAGGCCGCTGGCGGCGCGGGCGGCCTGGCCGGTGACGGCGTCGACCTGCGCGCGGCAGGCCGCGGCGACCAGCGGCGTGCTCAGCGGGGCCATGGCGTCGCAGCTGCGGCGGGCCTCGGCATAGTCGGCCTGCACCAGCAGGATGGCGGTGCGCCAGGCCCAGGCCGTGCCGTTGCCGGGCTGCTCGCGCACGGCAGCGTCCAGGTCGGCCAGCGCGGGCGCGAAGCGGTGGTCGAACTGCAGCACCATGGCGCGCAGCACGCGCACCTCGGCCGGCGGCGCGGCTTGCTCCCACCAGGGCTGCAGGGCGGCCTGCGCATAGCCGACGTAGCGTGGGTCGCCTTCGGCAGCCACTTCATCGAAGTAGCGGCGCGCCAGGCGCACGGCGGTGTCGACGTCGTTCGGTGCCGCGCGCCAGGCAGCGCGCAGCGTCACCAGCTCGCGCGCCCGCGGGTCGCTGGCGCGGGCGGGTACGGTGGCCAGCACCTGGGCGTCGTCAGTGGGCACGAAGGGTGCCGCCAGCACCGGCACGCACAAGAGGCAACAGCTGAAGAGAACGGTCAGGCGGCGGGGCACGGCGGCGATGGTAGCTGCGGGGCTGCGCGCGCGCACCGCACAGACGGCTGCCGCAAGTGCTGTCAACCGTTCGGCCCGGCGGGCGTTGTGATTCCAGCCAGTGTGCTGCCGCAACAGACGCGAACAGCCCACCGGCCGCTGGGCCCCAGGGTTTCCCCGTGGTACCAGGCGAGGCTCCTAAAACCCTTTCCACTGACCGAGAGAGACACCCATGACCAAGCTGATGACCGCCGTTTTCCTGACCGCCTTCGCTTTCGCCGCCCAGGCCGCTTCGCACGCCGGTGGCGCCCCGATGAAGGCCGACGG
>JANNFE010000281.1:0-2010 GCA_031379415.1 Betaproteobacteria bacterium
GCCAGCCCGCAGGTCTGGGGCGAGCAGACCGACGTGCCCGAGTCGGCCGATTGGTACAACTCCACCTACATCATCGCCTGGGGCAGCAACGTGCCGCAGACCCGCACGCCCGACGCGCACTTCTTCACCGAGGTGCGCTACAAGGGCGCGAAGACGGTGGCCGTGACGCCCGACTACAGCGAGGTGGCCAAGCTGGCCGACCTGTGGCTGCACCCCAAGCAGGGCACTGACGCGGCACTGGCCATGGCCATGGGCCACGTCGCACTCTACGAGTTCTACTTCAAGCAGCGCAGCCCCTACTTCGACGACTACGCGCGCCGCTACACCGACCTGCCGCTGCTGGTGATGCTGAAGGAACACCAGTTGCCCGACGGCAGCAAGACCCTGGTGCCTGACCGCTACCTGCGTGCCTCCGACTTCAACGGCAAGCTCGGCCAGGACAACAACCCCGAGTGGAAGACGGTGGCCTTCGACACCGCCGGTCGCGCCGTGCTGCCGAACGGTTCCATCGGCTTCCGCTGGGGTGCGGAAGGGCGTAGCGACCAGGGCAAGTGGAACCTGGAGAACAAGGAAGCGCGTCATGGTGCCGAGGTCAAGCTGAAGCTGTCGGTCATCGAAGATGCTGACGCCGCCAACCCGCAGGCGCACGAGATCGTCGGCGTCGGCCTGCCGTACTTCGGCGGCGTGAGCACACCGCACTTCAAGTCCAACACGCAGACCGGCGAGGTCAACTTCGTCAAGGTGCCGGCGGTGCGCCTGCGCCTGGGCAAGGAAGGCGAGCACCGCGAAGCCCTGGTGGCCACCGTCTTCGACCTGCAGGTGGCGCAGTACGGCATCGACCGCGGGCTGGGTTCGGGCGCGAAGAGTTACGACGACGACGCCGCCTACACGCCGGCGTGGGCCGAGAGCATCACCGGCACGCCGCGCGACCAGATCGTCACCGTGGCGCGCCAGTTCGCCGAGAACGCGCACAAGACGCAGGGCAAGTCGATGATCATCATCGGCGCGGCGATGAACCACTGGTACCACGCCGACATGAACTACCGTGGCGTCATCAACCTGCTGATGATGTGCGGCTGCATCGGCCAGAGCGGCGGCGGCTGGGCGCATTACGTGGGCCAGGAGAAGCTGCGCCCGCAGACCGGCTGGACGCCGCTGGCCTTCGCGCTGGACTGGATACGCCCGCCGCGGCAGATGAACAGCACCAGCTTCTTCTACGCCCACAGCGACCAGTGGCGCTACGAGAAGCTGGGCATGGAAGAGATCGTCTCGCCTACCTTGAGTGCGGCCGACAAGAAGCTGTATGCCGGCAGCATGATCGACTACAACGTGCGCGCCGAACGCATGGGCTGGCTGCCCAGCGCTCCGCAACTGCGCACCAACCCCCTGCAGGTGGTGAAGGACGCCACCGCCGCTGGCCTGGACACCAAGGACTACGTGGTGCGCGGGCTCAAGGACGGGACCGTGCAGATGAGCTGCGAAGACCCCGACGCACCGCCCAACTGGCCGCGTGTGCTCTTCGTCTGGCGCAGCAACCTGCTGGGCTCCAGCGGCAAGGGCCACGAATACTTCTGCAAGCACCTGCTGGGCACCGAAAACGGCATCCAGGGCAAGGACCTGGGCCCCGACGACGCCAAGCCGAGCGAAGTGAAGTGGCACGCAGAAGCCCCGGTCGGCAAGCTCGACCTGGTGGTGACGCTGGACTTCCGCATGAGCACGACGTGTCTGTACAGCGACATCGTGCTGCCCACCGCCAGCTGGTACGAGAAGAACGACCTCAACACCAGCGACATGCACCCCTTCATCCACCCGCTGAGCGCCGCGGTGGACCCGGTGTGGCAGAGCAGGAGCGACTGGGAAATCTACAAAGGCTTCGCCAAGACCTTCAGCGAGGTCTGCGTCGGCCACCTGGGCGTGGAGAAGGAAGTCGTGCTGACGCCCATCATGCATGACACGGCCGGCGAGCTGGCGCAGCCCTTCGAGGTGAAGGAATGGCGCCGCGGCGAGTGC
>JANNFE010000294.1:0-8093 GCA_031379415.1 Betaproteobacteria bacterium
CTGGATCGACACGTCCAGCGCCGTGGTCGGCTCGTCGGCGACGATGAGCTCCGGCTCGGCCGCCAGCGCCAGCGCAATGACCACGCGCTGGCGCATGCCGCCGCTGAACTGGTGCGGGTACTGGTCGATGCGCTGCTCGGCTGCCGGGATGCCGGTTTCCTGCAACAGGCGGATGGCGCGCTGGCGCGCTTCTTGGGCGCTCACCGGCAGGTGCGTGAGGATGGTCTCGGTGAGCTGGCGGCCGATGGTGTACAGCGGGTTCAGCGAGGTCAGCGGGTCCTGGAAGATGGCGCCGATGCGCTTGCCGCGGATGGCGCGCATCTGCTCGTGGGGCAAGTTGTCGATGCGTTGGCCGGCGAGTCGGATCTCGCCGCCCGCAATGCGCCCCGGCGGCTCCAGCAGGCCGATGATGGCCGCGCCGGTGAGCGACTTGCCGGCGCCGGACTCGCCGACCACGCCGAGGATCTCGCCCGGCGCGATGTCGAAGGAGATGTCGTCCAGCGCCAGCAGCGTGCCGCGCCGCGTCGGGAACTCCACGCGCAGGTTCTTGACTTCGAGCAGGGGCTGGGTCATCTCAGCGCAGCCTGGGGTTCAACGCGTCGCGCAGCCAGTCGCCGAGCAGGTTCACGCTCAGCGCGATGAGCACCAGCATGACACCCGGGAAGATGGTGATCCACCACTCGCCGGCGAAGAGGAAGTCGTTGCCGACGCGGATCAGCGTGCCGAGTGATGGTGAAGTGGGCGGCACGCCCACGCCCAGGAAGGACAGCGTGGCCTCGGTGATGATGGCGGCGGCCACCTGGATGGTGGCCAGCACCAGCACCGGCCCCAGGACATTCGGCAGCACGTGGCGGAACATGATGCGCAGCGGCGCCACGCCGATGACGCGTGCGGCCTGCACGTATTCCTTGCTGCGTTCCACCAGCGTGCTGCCGCGCACCGTGCGCGCGTACTGCACCCAGCCGGTCAGCGAGATGGCCAGGATCAGCACGCCCAGGGCCAGGCTGTCCTGTGCGTTGGGGAACAGCGCGCGGCCGACGCCGTTGATGAGCAGCGCCACCAGGATGGACGGGAAGGACAGCATCACGTCGCACAGGCGCATCAGGAAGGCGTCGAGCGCACCACCCACGAAGCCCGACAGCAAGCCGAGACCGACACCCACCACCAGCGACAGCAGCACCGAAGCCAGCCCCACCGCCAGCGACAGCCGCGCGCCGTAGAACAGCGCCGACAGGATGTCGCGGCCCTGGTCGTCGGTGCCGAGCAGGTACTTGGCGCTACCGCCTTCGATCCAGGCCGGCGGCAGGCGTGCGTCCGACAGGTTCAGCGTCGCCAGGTCGAAGGGGTTGTGCGGCGCCACCCAGGGCGCGAACACCGAACAGACGATGCACAGCGCCGCGATCAGCGCCGCCACGATGGCCATCGGGCTGCTGCGGAAGCTGTACCAGACATCGCTGTCGAGCCAACGCGCCAGACGGCCTTCAGGTGAGGGGCTTTGCATGGTCAGTGCCCGGCCGTGCTCTTCTCGATGCGCAGGCGCGGGTCGACGGCGAAGTACAGCAAGTCGACGGCGAGGTTCACCACCACGAAGATCAGCGCGATCAGGCACAGATAGGCCGCCATCACCGGGATGTCGGCGAACTGCACCGCCTGGATGAACAGGAAGCCCATGCCTGGCCACTGGAACACGGTCTCGGTGATGATGGCAAAGGCGATGAGCGAGCCGAGTTGCAGGCCGGTGATGGTGATCACCGGCACCAGCGTGTTCTTCAGCGCATGGCCGAAGTAGACGCTGCGGTCCGACAGGCCGCGGGCGCGCGCGAACTTCACGTAGTCGGTGCGCAGCACTTCCAGCATCTCGGCGCGCACCAGGCGCAGGATCAGCGCCAGCTGGAACACGCTCAGCGTGATGGCCGGCAGCACCAGGTGCTTCCAGCCGTCGGCTGTCAGCAGGCCGGTGCTCCAGGCGCCGAAGCTGACGGTGTCGCCGCGGCCGAAGCTGGGCAGCCACTTGAGTGTCACGCTGAAGAGCAGGATGAGCAGGATGCCGATCAGGAAGGTGGGCAGCGACACACCCAGCAGCGACACCGTCATCACCAGCTGCGAGCCGAAGCCGCCGCGCCGCAGCGCCGCGTAGACGCCCAGCGGCACGCCCACGGCCAGCGCCACCAGCGCCGCGGCCACAGCCAGTTCCAGCGTGGCCGGAAAGCGCTCGGCGATGAGGGCCGAGACGCGGCGCCCCTGGCGCAGGCTGAGACCGAATTCACCCTGCACGGCATTGCCCACGAAACGTGCGAACTGCACCGGGAAGGGCTGGTCGAGACCGAGGTCCTTGCGCAGGGCGTCGCGCTGCTCCTGGGTGGCGTCCTGGCCCAGCATGCTGCTGATGGGGTCGCCGACGTACTGGAACAGCATGAAGGCGATGAAGCCGACCGTCAGCATGACGATGACGGCCTGGATCAGACGGCGCAGGATGAACGCGAGCATGGGCTGCAAAGACAAGCGGCGCCGGAGGAGGGCGCCGCTGGGTCAGGCTAGCAAGTCACAGGCCCCGGCAAGGGCCGGGGCTGGCGTCAGAAGCGGTGACGCAGGCCGAGGGCGATGCTGGTGGAGTCGGCACCGGCGGAGGCCGTCACGCCGCCGAGGTAGCCGCCGCCGCCGGGCGCGGCCTGGGCGGTGCTGCTGTTGACGAAGCGCGCCACGGCGGCGTTGATGTCGGTGCGCTTGGACAGCGCATAGCTGTAGGCCACGCCGTAGGAGCTGACGTCGGCGTTGACGGCGCGCTTGTCGTCGAACTTGTTGTACGCGGTGTAGAAGGTGTTGGCACCCAGCGTCATGCGATAGCCCAGGTGCATCGCCACACCGTCTTGCTTGAAGGCATTGATAAAGCCGTTCTGGATCACGCCCGCGGCCGCCGCACCCACCGAGGGCGTCAACGCCGCGGCGACGTTCTGCAGGCCGGTCGGGTTGTCATCCTTGACCTGCACGTACTGCGCGAACACCGTGCCCGGACCGAGGTTCAACGACGCGCCAAAGACCGTGCTGGTCAGCGACTTCACGGCCTTTTCGTTCTTGCGCTCGTTGTAGCCCACGCCAACTGCGAAGGCGCCGCTTCTGTAGACCGCCATGCCGCCGATCAGGCGGCCGGTGCTCGTTGACCCTTCGCCTGCGGCCACCATGGCCGACGCCGTGAAGCCGCCTTGCTGAATGCGATACACCACTGAGTTGGAAACCCGGATGTCGATCGAAGACGGGATCGAGGCCACCTGGCCGAAGGCCAGCGCCGACTGCGTACCGAGCGCGTCGAACGTGGCGCTGGCCTCGTAGGCCGGCGTGTACTGGCGGCCGGCGAGGATGGCGCCGACAGGCGTCACCAGGCCGACGAAGACCTGGCGGTCCCAGAAGTTACCGGCCTGGTTGACGCCGATCCCCGCACCGACACTGCCTTGAACCGAAGTGATGGCCGGCTGAACCTGCGCCGGCAAGCCCAGCGCGGAGGCGGCCGTGGCCTGCAGGATACGGTCGGGCAACTGCGAGCCCGAAGGCGGCCGGTTGCTGATGCCACCGGTGTCGGCTTCCAGCCGGTGCTCCATCGTGAAGATGGCGCGGTAGCCACCGCCCAGGTCTTCATTGCCGCGGAAGCCCAGGCGCGAACCATCCATGATGCCGCTGGACAGCTGCTTGATGCTGCCGCCCTTCAGGCCAGAGACCTGGGTGACACCGACATCGACGACGCCGTACACGGTGACGCTGGACTGCGCCAGGGACGTGGTGGCGGCTAGGGCCAGCGCCGTGAGGGTGAGGGTCTTCTTCATGTCTTGTCTCCGAGAGATGGTTCTATCGCCCGCATTGTCTTCGCGCGCCTTCCCGGCACGGCAGCGCTTGTTGCACCGAATCCACGCTCAGTTACCCCTAGGCGGTGCGCGACCATCGGCGGGCTCGTGCAAATGCACCGGCCCGTACCAGGAACTGGCGCTGCTGCGTGTGTTGTCGCTGTCGGTCATGACGGCCACCGACACCAGCCGGCCCGGCGCTTCACCGAAGGCCAGCCGGTAGTCGGCCGCCAGGTCGCGGCGATGGTCGCGCCAGCGCCGCAGGCCGGCCGGGCCGGAGTCGACGACGATCTTGCGGACCCGGTCGGTGCGCGGGTTGACGATGACGCTGCCCACTGGGGCCTGGGCGTCCCAGACGTACATGAGCGTCGCGTATGGTGGCTTCTCGCCCGTCAGGGCTTCGGCCATGTCGAACAGCATGCGGGTGCGGAAGGGCAGCTTGCCGATGTCGCCCGCGAAGCCCAGCAGCACGCGCGCCGGCGCATCCTCGCGCTCGGCATCGGCGACGCTGGCCCCCGGCACCAGTTCGCTCACCCACCAGGAGAAGCTGACGGCGCCCAGCGCCTCGGGTTCGACGCGCAGCGCGTGCCGGTACATGCTGGCCGATGAGGTGGACTCGGCCGCCAGCGCAGGCCGCCCTTCCTTGCGCGTCCAGGTGTAGCGGGTGGATTCCTTGCCAGGCAGAGGCACCATGTGCCAGGCGCTGGCGTTCATCGGCGCCACGGTCGATGCGTCGGCCAGGGGCGCTGGCGTCGGCCTGGGCGCAGCGCAACCCGCCAGTGCCATGGCGATCAGCAGGCAGGGTCGGATCCTCAACAAATGCATGGCAGGCCAGCTTGCGCCGCGAGAAGCGGTGTGTTCAAAAAAATTGGCCGCTCGTGAGCGGCCAATCGGAAGGACTGCAGAGCGCCCGTCGCCAGGCGCCCCGAGGATCAGAAGTCGTGACGGATACCGAACTCGTAGCCAGTGGAGGTTTCTCCGCGCCTGAAGCCAGTGGTGGGTCCACCAGAAGCGTTGAAGTTGGCGCCGGTGGTCGCGTTGCCACCGTTGTTGATGCTGCCGTAGTTGGTGTACAGCGAAGTGCGCTTGGACAGGTTGTAAACGTAGCCCAGGCCGAACATCTTGGCATCGTATTGGTCAGGCGTGGCCGCAGCGCCAGTGCCCGATGAGGTGGTGTACTGCGCTTTGAAGGCGCCATTGCCCACCGGCACCGAAACATTCACCGTCACCAGCTGCTGGTCACGCGTGGAGTACTCGCTCTTCTCGTAGCCCACGCCGACGGTGGCGAAGCCGGCGTTGAACGAACCCACGAGGTTCATCGTCGTCAGGTCATCCACCATGGCGCCGTCCTTGTCCATCTTGCCGTAGCCGGCGCTGATGTTCAGGGGACCGGCGGCATAGCCGAGGCGGAAGCTGGCCGACTTTTGCTGCGAACCGGCGACGTTCTCGCCCGCGCTCACCTGCACCTGGCCATACAGGCCACCTAGGCTGGGCAGCAGGTAGGTCACGGCGTTGCTCTGACGCACGGCAGTGGCGGTGCCACCGTTGGAATTACCGAAGAAGCTGCCACGCACGTTGGCCGGGCTGGCCACGCCAACGTAGCCGAAGATCTCGATCGTGTTCCAGCTGTTGAAGGTGGAGTTGTTCTCACGACCGGCACGGATCTCGCCAAAGCCGCCCGACAGGCCGACCGTGGCCCGACGGCCCCAGAACACGCCCGTCGAGGTACCCACGGTGCTCCCGGCGGAACCGGTGTCCACGTCGACTTGGCTTTCCAGCCAGAAGTTGGCTTTCAGGCCGCCGCCGAGATCTTCGACGCCACGGAAGATCAGGCGGCTGGTGGCCGAGCGCCCGCTGCTCAGCGACGTGATGTCACCCGCGCTACCGTTCTTCACATTCGAGACGGCGACGTCCATGATGCCGCCGATGGTGACTGTCGACTGAGCCGAAGCCACGCCCGCGAACGCCGTCAGCGCCGCCAGGGCGAGGATTGATTTTTTCATTGCGTCTATCTCCTAGGTTGAACATGAGGTCCCGATCAGGGAGTTCACCCGGCGAGGGGCGGATCAGGCCAACCTCCTAAGCGGAAGCTGCGCCTATTGCACCAGACCCCCCAGTTCATTGCCAAGGTGAGTTCCGGTTTTCGCCCGCGGTTGTTGTCCTGCAACAACGTGTATTGGTCCGATTTGGTTAGGTCATTCGAATATGCTGTCCAGGGATGAACCCAAGTGATCGCCTCATTGCCAGTGTCGACAACGCTCTGCGCACCGTCGCTGGCAAGGTGCATGCCAGCCGCCCCATGCCGGCACCGCCGGGTGCGCAGGAGTTGCTGGGCCCTGAAGCGCGACGGCTCGCTGGCGCACTGATGCGCGTGAACCATGTCGGTGAGGTGTGTGCCCAGGCGCTCTACCAGGCCCAGGCCCTGACCGCCCGCACGCCGGAGCTGCGCGAGCAGATGCAACAGGCCGCGCGCGAGGAGACCGATCATCTGGCCTGGACGCAGCAGCGGCTGGACGAACTGGGTGACCGCGCGAGCTGGCTCAACCCGCTCTGGTACGCCGGCGCCTTTGGCATCGGTCTGCTGGCCGGCCGCCTGGGCGACCGCCACAGCCTGGGCTTCGTGGTCGAGACCGAGCGCCAGGTCGAGCAGCACCTGGCCGGCCACCTGGACCGCTTGCCGCCAGGCGATACGCGCTCGCGTGCCATCGTCGCCGCCATGAAGGACGACGAAAGCCGCCATGCCGATGCCGCGCTGGCCGCCGGGGCGCAGGAACTGCCCGCACCCGTGCGCTGGCTGATGCGCGGCGCCGCCATGGTCATGACGACCACGGCGCAGCGCATCTGACTCAGGCTTCGACGACTTCGAAGCTGGTGCTGATCTCGGCGGTCTTGCCGAGCATGATGGTGGCCGAGCAGTAGCGCTCGTGCGACAGCGCGATGGCGCGCTCCACGGCGCCTGCAGGCAGCCCGCGCCCGGTCACCACGAAGTGCATGCCGATTTTCGTGAAGACCTTCGGGTCCTGCTCAGCGCGGTCGGCGCTGATCTTCACCTGGCAGCCGCGCACATCGTGGCGGCCGCGCTTGAGGATCAGCACCACGTCATAAGCCGTGCAGCCACCGCTGCCGGCGAGCAGGGTCTCCATCGGCCGCGGTGCCAGGTTGCGGCCGCCGCCTTCAGGCGCGCCGTCCATGGTCAGGAAGTGGCCGCTGCCGGTTTCGGCGACGAAGCCCATGCCGGTGCCTGGCATCCAGTTGATGGTGCATTCCATGGTGCATCTGCCCCTGCAAGGCGCGCGTTAGCGCGGGTGGTGACGTTTTGGAGACGACTGTCTAGAACGAGCCGCTAAGAGCATATTGCACCGCAGCATTCCGGTGATATATTGGCTTCAAGGACGGTGGCTGAGCAGCCCCGTTCACCGATTGTCTCCTCCACCTCCATCAATGGTGGATTCGGCCCGGGGCCCCCAAGGTCCCGGGCCCTTTTTCTGGGGGCCTCGGTTTCGCAGCCCCTTCGAAAGGGCCTGCCGTATCATCCTCCGCCCCGCACCAGCCCCCTGAAGGCCAGACGATGCCCGCCGGCAAGAAAGAGCAATCGGCACCGCCTGCGCGCGTGCTGACCAGCAAAGGGCAGCGACTGGCTGCGCACTACCTCAAGGGCATCCTCACGGCGCGCGTCTACGACGTGGCGCGCGAGACACCGCTGGAGCCCGCGCGTTCGCTGTCGCGCCGCGTCGGCAACCACGTGCTGCTCAAGCGCGAAGACCAGCAGCCGGTGTTCAGCTTCAAGCTGCGCGGCGCCTACAACAAGATGGTGAAGCTGGCGCCCGAGGCGCTGGCGCGCGGCGTCATCTGCGCCTCGGCCGGCAACCACGCGCAGGGCGTGGCGCTGGCGGCCCGGCGGCTCGCCTGCCGCGCCGTCATCGTGATGCCGGTGACGACGCCGCGGCTGAAGGTCGATGCCGTGATGGCCCTGGGCGGCGAAGTGCTGCTGCAAGGTGACAGCTATTCCGACGCCCACGCCCACGCCGTCAAGCTGCAGGCCGAGCAGGGCCTGACTTTCGTGCACCCCTTCGACGACCCCGACGTCATCGCCGGCCAGGGCACCGTGGCGATGGAGATCCTGCGCCAGCACCAGGGCCCGCTGGACGCGGTGTTCGTGGCCATCGGCGGTGGCGGTCTCATCGCCGGTGTGGCGGCCTACATCAAGGCCGTGCGGCCCGAGGTGCGCGTGATCGGCGTGCAGACCACCGACTCCGACGC
>JANNFE010000308.1:0-12575 GCA_031379415.1 Betaproteobacteria bacterium
ATGATCACCTACCCTTCGACGTATGGCGTTTTCGATGCCAACGTGGGCGAACTGTGCGCGCTGGTGCACCGCCACGGCGGGCGTGTGTACGTGGACGGCGCGAACATGAACGCACTGGTTGGCGTGGCCGCACCCGGCGAGTTCGGCGGTGACGTGAGCCACCTCAACCTGCACAAGACCTTCTGCATCCCGCACGGCGGTGGCGGGCCGGGCGTGGGGCCGGTGGCGGTGGTGGCAGACCTCGTGCCCTTCCTGCCCGCGCACCGCACGGCCGGCATCGGTGGCGAGCACAGCATCGGCGCCGGGGATCAGCCGTCACGGGCCGTTGGCGCCGTGAGTGCCGCGCCGCTGGGCAATGCCGCGGTGCTGCCCATCAGCTGGATGTACTGCCGCATGATGGGCGCCGACGGCCTGCGCGACGCCACCGAGGTGGCCATCCTCTCGGCCAACTACATCGCCGCGCGCCTGGCCGGGCACTACCCGGTGCTGTACTCGGGCGGCAACCCGCAGCTCAAGGGCGGCGGCGTGGCGCACGAGTGCATCCTCGACCTGCGGCCGCTGAAGGAAGCCACGGGCAAGGACAAGGGCATCTCGGCGGAAGACGTGGCCAAGCGCCTCATCGACTACGGCTTCCATGCGCCTACCCTCAGCTTCCCGGTGCCCGGCACGCTGATGATCGAGCCGACGGAGAGCGAGCCGCTGGCCGAGCTCGACCGCTTCTGCGACGCCATGATCGCCATCCGCCATGAGATCGCCAAGGTGGAAAGCGGTGCATGGCCGCGCGACGACAACCCGCTCAAGCACGCGCCGCACACGGCGGCGTCGCTGCTGACCGCCGAGTGGACCCATCCCTACTCGCGCGAACAGGCCGCCTATCCGGTGCCGGCGCTGAAGCGCCAGAAGTATTGGTCGCCGGTGGGTCGCGTCGATAACGTCTACGGCGACCGCAACCTGTTCTGCAGCTGCGTGCCGATGAGCGACTACACCGCCTGAGAGCCACCATTTATGCACGCGGCGGGCCTGGCTGGTGGGCCTGTGCCTGACAAGCGGCAGCCACGCCCGCAGAATGCGCGCCATGGACCTGCCGGCCAACCGTGACCCCGCACCGCCGCGTGCGGCGTCGCCGGCCGCGGAAGCCAGCTGGCAAGTGCTCTTCGTGCGCCACCCGCTTCCGATGTGGGTCTACGACACGCAGACGCTGCAGTTCCTGGCCGTGAATGAAGCCGCCGTGCAGATCTACGGCTGGAGCGAAGCCGAGTTCCTGACCAAGGGCCTGATGGACCTGCGCACGGAAGAGGATCAGGCACGCCTGCGCGACCACGTGGCCCTGCCCGAAGCGCAGCGCGCCACGGGTCTGCACTGGCGCCATCGCAAGCGCAACGGCGAACTGATCGAGGTTCAGACCCAGTCGCAGCCGCTGGACTTTGGCGGTCGCGACGCCCGCCTGGTGCTGGCCACCGATGTCACGCAGCGCAGACGCCAGGAGGCGCGCGCCGCCAACCACGAAAGCGTGATGTCGCTGGTGGCCGTGGGCGCGCCGTTGACCGATGTGCTGGACGCCATCGTGCGCGGCGTCGAGACCTTGCATCCCGGCATGCTCTGCAGCGTGCTGCTGCTGGACGCCGGTGGCCGCCAGCTGCGCATGGGCGCCGCACCCAGCCTGCCCGACTTCTTCCATGCCGCCGCCGATGGCCTGCCCGTGGGCGCCGGGTCGGCCTGCTGCGGCGAGGCAGCCTTCCTGGGCCAGCGCGTCATCAGTGCGGACCTCGGCGGCGACGAGCGCTGGGCGCTCTACCGCGCGCTGGCAGCACGCGCCGGCCTGATGGCCTGCTGGTCGGAGCCCATCCGTTCGCGCGCGGGCGCGGTGCTCGGCACCTTCGGCGTCTATCACCGCCATGTGCACCAGCCCGACGCCGTGGAGATCGCCACCGTCAGCGACATGGCCAAGATGGCGGCCATTGCCATTGAACGCAAGCAGGCCGACGAAGCGCTGCGCCAGACCCAGAAGCTGGAGTCGCTGGGCACGCTGGCCGGCGGCGTGGCACACGACTTCAACAACGTGCTCGGGGCCATCCTGGGCAACGTGGCGCTGGCGCGCGAGGCCGGTGACCCGGGCAGCCCACAGACGCAGGCGCTCGACCAGATCCAGCGCTCGGCGCTGCGGGCACGTCTGCTGGTGCAGCAGATCCTGGCCTTCAGCCGCCACCAGGCACCGCAGGCCGTGCGACAGCCGCTGGGCCCGCTGGTCGGCGACGCGCTGGACCTGCTGCGCGCCACGCTGCCGGCCGGCGTGCAGCTGCAGGCCCGCCTGGACCCGACCCTGCCCGAGGTGGAAGCCGATGGCACCCAGGTGCATCAGGTGCTGATGAACCTGTGCACCAACGCCTGGCATGCGATGGACGGCGCGGTGGGCCATATCGAGGTCGGCGCCGCCACCGAAACAGCCGACGCCGCGCTGCGCGCCGGCCTGCCGCCCACCCCCTGCGCCCACCTGTGGGTGCGCGACAACGGCAGCGGCATGGACGAAGCCACGCGCGCACGCATCTTCGAGCCCTTCTTCACCACCAAGCCGGTGGGCAGCGGCACCGGCCTCGGGCTGGCCGTGGTGCACGGCATCGTGGCCGAGCATCACGGCGCCATCACCGTGGACACCGCGCCCGGCAAGGGCTCCACCTTCCACATCTGGCTGCCGGCCGCGCGGCCGGGCGCGCCGATGGCGCCGCCCGTGCGCACGCTGGCCGCCGCCCCGGCTGCCGGCGGCGGCCGCCACGTGCTCTTCGTCGACGACGACGAGGTCATGCTCATCACCGGCGACGGCCTGCTGCGCCGGCAGGGCTGGCGTGTCACCACGGCCGACAGCGGCCTGGCGGCACTGGCCGCGCTGCGCGCCGCGCCCGACAGCTTCGATCTCGTCGTCACCGACCAGAACATGCCCGACTGCTCGGGCCTGGACCTGGCGCGCCTGCTGCTCGCGGTGCGGCCCGGGCTGCCGCTGGTCATCTGCTCGGGCTATGTCGACCCCGAACTGCACAGCCGCGCCGCCGCGGCCGGCGTGCGCGCCATCGTGCACAAGGAGTACGTGGTCGAGGAACTCGCTGCCACGCTGGCGCGCGTGCTCGACGGCGGGGCTTAGCATCCGCCGATGGCCGTCAGCGTCTTCGACCTCTTCAAGATCGGCATCGGACCGAGCAGCAGCCACACCGTGGGCCCCATGCGCGCGGCGCGCCTGTTCGCGCTGCGCCTGTTACACGACGGCCTGCTGGAGCGCACGGCGCGCGTGCAGGCGCAGCTCTACGGCAGCCTGGGCGCCACCGGCAAGGGCCACGGCAGCGACAAGGCGGTGCTGCTGGGGCTGGCCGGCCACGAGCCCGACACGGTGGACGTCGACGCCGTGCCGGCGCTGCTGGCCGAGATCCGCCAGGGCGCTTCGCTGTCGCTGCTGGGCCGCCACGCCGTGGCCTACAGCGAGAAGGACGATCTGAAGTTCTACCGCCGCCAATCTCCCACGGACGGCCTGCCCTTCCACGCCAACGGCATGCGCTTCATGGCCTTCGACACCACGGGTGCCGAACTCGCGAGCCGCGTCTACTACTCGGTGGGCGGCGGCTTCGTCGTCAGCGACCAGGTGGCCGCCGACGGCACGCGCCAGAAGACCATCGCGCCCGACACCGCCGTGCTGCCGCTGCCCTTCCACAGCGGCGATGAATTGCTGCTGCGCACGCGCGAGATCGGCGCGCCGATCGCCGAGGTCATGCGCCGCAATGAACGCCACTGGCGCAGCGACGCCGAGCTCGACGCCGGCCTGCTGAAGATCTGGCAGGTGATGCAGGACTGCGTCGTCCGCGGCTGCGCGACGGAAGGCACGCTGCCCGGCGGCTTCAAGGTCAAGCGCCGTGCAGCTGCCTTGCGAAAGGCACTGACCGCCCATCCTGAACAGGCACTCAGCGACCCGCTGCAGGTACTGGACTGGGTCAACCTCTACGCGCTGGCGGTCAACGAGGAGAACGCCGCCGGCGGCCGCGTCGTCACGGCGCCCACCAACGGCGCGGCCGGCATCGTGCCGGCGGTGCTGCACTACTACACGCGCTTCGTGCCCGGCGCTTCAGACCGCGGCGTCATCGACTTCCTGCTCACCGCCGCGGCCATCGGCCTCCTCTACAAGGAAAACGCCAGCATCAGCGGCGCCGAGGTCGGCTGCCAGGGCGAGGTGGGCGTGGCCTGCAGCATGGCCGCCGGCGCTTTATGCGCCGTGATGGGCGGCACGCCGGAGCAGGCCGAGAACGCGGCCGAGATCGGCATGGAACACCACCTGGGCCTGACCTGCGACCCGGTGGGCGGCCTGGTGCAGATCCCCTGCATCGAACGCAATGCCATCGCCTCGGTGAAAGCCATCAACGCCGCGCGCATGGCGCTGCGCGGCGACGGCACACATTTCGTGAGCCTGGACCAGGTCATCAAGACCATGCGCGAAACCGGCGCCGACATGATGAGCAAGTACAAGGAAACGGCACGCGGCGGTCTGGCCGTGAACATCGTCGAGTGCTGAGGCGCAGGCCCTAGGGCACGAAGCGGTAGCCGACGCCGGCCTCGGTGACGAGGTGCTGCGGCAGCGACGGGTCGGCCTCGACCTTCTTGCGCAGGTTGGCCATGTGCACGCGCACGTAGTGCGTGTCCTCGGCATGGCCGGGGCCCCACACGGCCTTGAGCAGCGCCTGGTGCGTGATGACGCGGTCGGGCTGCGCCGCCAGATGCGTGAGCAGGCGGTACTCGATGGGCGTCAGGTGCAGCGGCTGGCCCTGGCACTGCACCACGCGGCGCGCGAGGTCGACTTCGACATCGCCGAAACGCAGTTGCGGCTCGCCCGCCGACGCACCCGCCGCGGCCAGCTGCTGGTGGCGGCGCAGCTGCGCCCGCACGCGCGCTTGCAATTCGCCGGCACCGAAGGGCTTGACCAGGTAGTCGTCGGCACCGGCGTCCAGCGCGGCGATCTTCTGCGCCTCGCTGCTGCGCGCCGACAGCACGATGATCGGCAGGCCCGACCACAACCGCAGGTCGCGGATGAGATCGACACCGTCGCCGTCGGGCAGGCCGAGGTCCAGCACCACCAGGTCGGGCCGCCGCGTGCCGGCTTCGATGAGGCCGCGCTGCAGGCCGTCGGCCTCGAAGACCTCGTGGCCCTCGGCCTGCAGGCTCAGGCGCACGAAGCGGCGGATCTCGGCCTCGTCTTCCACCACCAGGATGCGCGTCTTGGTTTCGGCCATGGTCACGCCATGCTAAGCCGGGGCGATGGCGGCGTCGGTGCCGTCGTCCTGCGGCGGCTGGCCGGCAGGCAGGCTCAAGGTGAAGCGCGCGCCGACGATGCGTCCGTCCACCGTGCGGCTCGCGCCGCGGATGTCCCCGCCATGGGCCTGCATGATGGCGCGGCAGATGGCCAGGCCCAGGCCGACGCCGGGCGTGGCGCTCTCACGCTCACCGCGCTCGAATTTCTCGAAGATGGCCTGCTCGCGGCCGGGCCGCAGGCCGGGTCCGTGGTCGTCGACCGTCACCAGCACCTTGTCGTCTTCGCGACGCGCGGCTATCTCGATCGCGCTGCCGGCCGGTGTGTACTTGGCGGCGTTTTCCAGCAGGTTGACGAAGACGCGCTCGATGAGCACCGCGTCCAGGTCCAGCAGCGGCAGATCATCGGCCAGCCGCACCGTCAACGGCCGGCCCGCCAGCACGCCGGCACAGACGGCGCGCGCGCTGCCCAGCACCTCTTCGAGCGGCTGCCAGGCACGGTTCAGCTGCACCGCGCCGGCTTCCAGCCGCGCCATGTCGAGCAGGTTGTCGACCAGCGCATTCATGCGCAACGCCGACTCGCGGATGGCGCCTGCAATCTCGCGCTGCGCGTTGCTCGGCGGCGGCTCGGTCAGGCCCAGCGTGTCGGCCAGGCCCACCAGCGCCGCCAGCGGCGTGCGCAGGTCGTGCGAGATGGCCGACAACAGGGAGTTGCGCAGCCGCTCCGATTCGATCTGCAGCGTGGTCTTCTGCGCCACGTCGATGTAGTGGATGCGCTCCAGGGAAATGGCCAGCAGCGAGGCGCAGGTGTCGAGCAGCCGGCGCTGGTCAGGGCCGGGCACATGGCGCGCGCCCTCCTTCGCGCCCTGCACCGCGAGCACGCCGCGCACGCGCATCGGCGCCTTCAGCGGCAACACCAGGCAGGCGCTGGCCGGCAGGGTGTCGGTGCCGTGGCCGGCCGGCTCGCCGCGGTCGTAGGCCCATTGCGCCACGCCCATGTCCACGTCGGCGCTGCCGCCGGGCAGCGGCTGCAGCCGGTTGGCCTCGTCGGCCACCAGCAGCAGCGAGGCAGCCCCGAACTCGGCCTGCAGGAAGCGCGCGCCGATCTGCGCCACCTGCTCGGGCAGCAGCGCGGCGGAGAGGTCGCGCGCCATCTCGTACAGGCTGCTCACGCGGTGCTCGCGCTGCGTGGCCGCCTCGGCCTGCACCTTCAGGCCGGCGGTGAGCTGGCCCACCACCAGCGCCACCACCAGCATGACGGCAAAGGTCACCAGGTACTGCACGTCGCTGACGGCGAAAGAGAAGCGCGGCGTGACGAAGAAGAAGTCGAACAGGCCGACGCCGACGAAGGCCGCCACCACCGCCGGCCCGCGCCCGTGGCGCAGCGCCACGCCCACCACGGCCAGCAGGAAGATCATGACGATGTTGCTGAGGTCCAGCACATCGAGCAGCGGTGTCGACAGCAGGGCCACGCCGGCGCAGGCCGCCACCGCGCTGGCGTAGCCGCGCCAGGCCCAGGCCTGCAGTGGCGGGTCGGGCGTGGCCGACCTCGCGGCTTCGCGGCCGGCCACCGGCAAGGCCACCTGCAGCACGTCCAGGTCGTCGGCCTGCACCGCGATGCGCTCGGCCAGCGTGGGCTGCCAGCGCCAGCGCCGGCCATGGCGGCCCAGCACCAGGCGCGCCAGGTTGTGTTCGCGGGCGTAGCGCACCAGCGCCAGCGCGGCGTCGGGCGCCGAGGGTGTGGCGGTGCTGGCGCCCAGCTCCTCGGCCAGCTCGAGCACGCGCAGCGCATGCTGGCGGCGTGCCTCGGGCAGGCGCTGCACGGCCGGCGTCAGCACGTGCACCGCATGCCACGGCAGTTCCAGCTGCGCCGCCAGGCGGGCGCAGCTGCGCACCAGCTTCTCACCACCAGGGCCGGGGCCGACGCAGGCCAGCAGCGCCTCGCGGTTGCGCCACACCGCCTGCCCCGTGCTCTGGCGGCGCCAGGCCTGCATCTGGTCGTCCACGCGGTCGGCCGTGCGACGCAGCGCCAGTTCACGCAGGGCCAGCAGGTTGCCTTTGCGGAAGAAGTGGGCCGCGGCCCGTTCGGCCTGCTGGGGCAGATAGACCTTGCCTGCCTTCAGCCGCGACAGCAGTTCGTCGGGTGGCAGGTCGACCACCACCACCTCGTCGGCCTGGTCGAACAGGCGGTCGGGCACGGTCTCCCAGACGCGAATGCCAGTGATGCCGCTGACGATGTCGTTCAGGCTCTCCAGGTGCTGCACGTTCATCGTCGACCAGACGTCGACGCCCGCGTCGAGCAGCTCTTCTACGTCCTGCCAGCGTTTCGGATGGCGCGAGCCGGGGGCGTTGCTGTGCGCCAGTTCGTCCAGCAGCACCAGGGCGCCCGGGTGCTCGCCGGCGAAGGCGAGCGCACCGTCGATGTCGAATTCATGCAGCACGCGCTCGCGATGCGGCAGTTCGCGCGGCGGCAGGCGCGGCAGGCCGGCGAGCATGGCCTCGGTGTCGGCACGGCCGTGTGTTTCCACGACACCGGCTACCAGCGGCCGACCCTGCGCCACCGCAGCGCGCGCGGCAGCGAGCATGGCGTAGGTCTTGCCGACGCCGGCCGAAGCACCGAAGAAGATCTTCAGCCGCCCGCGGGCGGCGCGCGCTTCTTCCTGCTGCACGCGCTGCAGCAGCGCGTCGGGGTCGGGACGCTCTTCGGACATCAGGGAAGTTTCGCACCCGCTGCATCGAGCGCCAGGTTCAGCGCCAGCACGTTGACGCGCGGCTCGCCGATGAAGCCCAGCCAGGCGCCTTCACTGTGGCGCTCGACGAGGCCGCGCACGAGTTCGGGCACCAGGTTACGCGCACGCGCCACGCGGGCCAGCTGGTAGTCGGCGGCGGCGCGGCTGATGTGCGGGTCCAGGCCGCTGGCCGAGGCCGTGACCAGGTCCACCGGCACGGGTGCGGTGTTGCCGGGGTCGGCAGCACGCAGCGCGGCGATGCGCGCCTTCACGGCATCGGCCAGCGCCGGGTTCAGCGGGCCCAGGTTGGAGCCCGACGAATTGGCCGCGTTGTAGGGCGCGGGCGAGGTGGCCGATGGCCGGCTCCAGAAATAGCGCGGTGCGGTGAATGCCTGGCCGATGAGCTGGCTGCCAAGGACAGCGCCGTCGCGCCTGACCAAGCTGCCGGCCGCCGCCTGCGGAAAAGCCGCCTGCGCGACCGCGGTGACGAGCAGCGGGTAGGCCAGCCCGGTGAGCAGAGACAACAACAGGAACAGCACGAGGGCCGGGCGCAGCAGGCCTTCGGCTTGCGGGGTGGATGACGAGGTGGACATGGTGCTTCCTTGAAGCGCTCAAGCCAGGCCGACGACGGCGATGAGCAGGTCGATGGCCTTGATGCCGACGAAGGGCACGATGACGCCGCCCAGGCCGTAGATGAGCAGGTTGCGCCGCAGCAGCGCCGCCGCGCCCACGGCGCGGTAGGCCACACCCTTGAGCGCCAGCGGGATGAGCACGACGATGATCAACGCGTTGAAGACCACCGCCGACAGGATGGCCGAGTTCGGGCTCGCCAGCCCCATCACGTTCAGCGCCGCCAGCTGCGGGTAGGTGCCGACGAAGGCCGCCGGGATGATGGCGAAGTACTTGGCCAGGTCGTTGGCGATGCTGAAGGTGGTGAGCGAGCCGCGTGTCATCAGCATCTGCTTGCCGGTCTCGACGATCTCGATCAGCTTGGTCGGGTTGCTGTCCAGGTCGACCATGTTGCCGGCCTCCTTGGCCGCCTGGGTGCCGGTGTTCATGGCCACCGCTACGTCGGCCTGGGCCAGCGCGGGCGCGTCGTTGGTGCCGTCGCCCGCCATCGCCACCAGGCGGCCGGCGGCCTGGTGCTCGCGGATCAGCTTCAGCTTGGCCTCGGGCGTGGCTTCGGCCAGGAAGTCGTCCACACCGGCCTCGGCCGCGATGGCTGCGGCCGTGAGGCGGTTGTCGCCGGTGACCATGACGGTCTTGATGCCCATGCGGCGCAGCTAGGCAAAGCGCTCCTTGATGCCGCCCTTGACCACGTCCTTCAGCTCGACGGCACCCAGGACGCGCTTGCCATCGGCCACCACCAGCGGCGTGCTGCCGCGCCGCGAAACCTCGTCCACCGTGGCCTGCAGCGCCGGCGTGAAGCTGCCGCCCAGCGCTTCGACGTGGCGGCGGATGGCGTCGGCCGCGCCCTTGCGCACCTGCCGGCCCTGCGGCAGGTCGGCACCGCTCATGCGCGTCTGCGCCGTGAAGGGCACGAACTGCGCGTTCAGCGCCGCCAGGTCGCGCTCGCGCAGCTGAAACTTCTGCTTGGCCAGCACCACGATGCTGCGGCCTTCGGGCGTCTCGTCGGCCAGCGAGGCCAGCTGCGCGGTGTCGGCCAGTTCCGACTCCTTCACACCCGGCGCCGGGATGAAGGCGCTGGCCTGGCGGTTGCCCAAAGTGATGGTGCCGGTCTTGTCGAGCAGCAGCACGTCCACGTCGCCCGCAGCCTCCACCGCGCGGCCCGAGGTGGCGATGACGCCGGCCTGCATCATGCGGCTCATGCCGGCCACGCCGATGGCGCTCAGCAGCCCGGCGATGGTGGTGGGAATCAGGCACACCAGCAGCGCCACCAGCACCACCAGGCTCACCGGCTGGCCGGCGCCGGAAGCCGCCACGCTGAACACCGAAAAGGGCAGGAGCGTCACCACCACGCCCAGGAAGACGATGGTCAGCGCCACCAGCAGGATGGTCAGCGCCAACTCGTTGGGCGTCTTCTGGCGCTTGGCGTTCTCGACCATCGCGATCATGCGGTCGACGAAGGTCTCGCCCGGGTTGACCGACACGCGCATGACGATCCAGTCCGACAGCACGCGCGTGCCGCCGGTGACGGCCGAGAAGTCGCCGCCCGACTCGCGGATGACGGGCGCCGACTCGCCGGTGATGGCGCTCTCGTCGACCGAAGCGGCGCCGTCGATGACCTCGCCGTCGGCGGGGATGGTCTCGCCGGCCTCGATGAGCACGACATCACCCTTGCGCAGGCTGTCGGCTTCCAGCGGGTGCCAATGCATGCCGGTGCGCAGCGCGCCGTGCTGGTACTCGCCTTCCAGCTTCTTGGCCCAGGTGGCCTTCTTCAGGCCGCGCAGCGACGCCGCCTGCGCCTTGCTGCGCCCTTCGGCCAGGGCCTCGGCGAAGTTGGCGAAGAGCACGGTGAACCACAGCCACACGGCCACCGCCGCGCTGAAGAGCGTCGGCTGCGCCAGCGCCAGCGCCGTGGTGAAGGCGCTGCCGACATAGACGACGAACATCACAGGGTTGCGCCACTGCACGCGCGGGTCGAGCTTGCGCAGGGCATCGACGAGGGCCGGCTTCAGCAGCGCCGGGTCGAACAGGGTCAGCGCGGCGCGGGTCACTTGACACTCCAGAGCATGAGGTGCTCGACCACCGGCCCCAGGGCCAGTGCCGGCACGTAGTTGAGCAGGCCCACCAGCAGCACGGTGCCGATGAGCAGCACCACGAACAGCGGGCCGTGCGTGGGCAAGGTGCCTTCGGTGGCGGCGATGCGCTTCTTGGCCGCCAGCGCGCCGGCCATGGCCAGCACCGGCACGATGACGCCGAAGCGGCCACACCACATCACCACCGCCAGCAAGACGTTGTAGAAGGGCGTGTTGGCCGACAGGCCGGCAAAGGCGCTGCCGTTGTTGTTGCCGGCCGAGGACAGCGCGTACAGCACTTCGGAAAAGCCGTGCGGCCCCGGGTTCAGGATGCCGGCGCGGCCGGGCTCGGTGAGCACCGCCAGCGCGGTGCCCACCAGCACCAGCAGCGGCACCACGAGGATGGCGATGGCCACCATCTTCATCTCGTGGGCCTCGATCTTCTTGCCCAGGTATTCCGGCGTGCGGCCGATCATCAGCCCGGCGATGAAGACCGCCATGACGGCGAACACCAGCATGCCGTAGAGGCCCGAGCCGACACCGCCGAAGACCACCTCGCCGAGCTGCATCAGCACCAGCGGCATGGCGCCGCCCAGCGGCGTGAAGCTGTCGTGCATGGCGTTCACCGCGCCGCAGCTGGCGGCGGTGGTGATGGTGGCGAAGAGCGCACTGGCGTGGATGCCGAAACGCGCCTCCTTGCCTTCCATGTTGCCGCCGGGCTGCGTGGCGCTGGCCACCGGGTCCACACCCAGCGCCGCGAGCGCGGGGTTGCCCTGCTGCTCGAAGATGGCGGTGGGGATGGCGAAGGCGACGAAGAGCAGCGTCATCGCCGCCAGCACGGCCAGGCCCTGGCGCAAGTCACCCACCATGCGGCCGAACACGAAGCACAGCGCCGCCGGGATGGCAAAGATCGACAGCATCTGCAGGAAGTTGGTGAGCGCTGTCGGGTTCTCGAAAGGGTGTGCCGAATTGGCGTTGAAGAAGCCGCCGCCGTTGGTGCCCAGCATCTTGATCGCCAGCTGCGAGGCCACCGGGCCCATGGACAGCGTCTGTGTGGCGCCTTCCAGCGTCTTCGCCTCGACCGCGGCCGACAGGTTCTGGATCACGCCCTGCCCGGCCAGCACGAGCGCGAAGGCGAAGGACAGCGGCAGCAGCAGCCACAGCGTGGCGCGCGTGAGGTCCACCCACACATTGCCGATGGCCTGCGACGCATGGCGCGCGAAGCCGCGCACCAGCGCCACCACGACCACGATGCCGGTGGCCGCGGAGAGGAAGTTCTGCACCGTCAGCGCCAGCATCTGCGTCAGGTGGCTCATGGTGGATTCGCCGCCATAGCCCTGCCAGTTGGTGTTGGTGACGAAGCTGACGGCGGTATTGAAGGCCGAGTCGGGCGCCACCGCGGCCATGGCCTGCGGGTTCAGCGGCAGCACACCTTGCAGGCGCTGCAGCGCATACACCGCCAGCAGGCCCAGGCCATTGAAGAGCAGCAGGCCGAAGGCATAACGCAGCCAGCCCGACTCGTGTTCCGGCCGTATGCCGGCCAGGCGAAACAGTGGTGCCTCGACCCGTCGGCCGGCGCTGAAGCGGCCCGCCATCACAGCGTCGATCCAGCGCGCCAGCGGCCAGGCCAAGGCCAGCAGCACCGCCAGGTAGGCCAGCAGCAACATCACGGCACCGGCGTTCACGAGAAGGCCTCCGGCCGCAGCAGCGCCGCGACCAGATACACCAACAGGCCGGCGGCCAGCAGCGCGGCCAGCACGAGCCAGCCGCTCATCGCATCGGCCCGTGGGGAAGGCGGGGCCAGCACACCCCCCCCCAAAGGGGAACCCCCACCCCCAAACCACCCCCAAACCCGCCACAAAATGCGGCC
>JANNFE010000320.1:0-8952 GCA_031379415.1 Betaproteobacteria bacterium
GGCGCAGCGGGCGCGGGCGCGGCGGTCACGACCTCGCCCGCCACCGCATCGGGCACCACGGCGTCGCCGACATGGCCGGCCAGCCAGACGATGTCGCGCAGGTCGTCCAGGCTGGCCTGCAGGCCCACCGCCTGCATTGCGCGGATCCATGCGCCCAGGTTCATCGGCGGCGCAGTTCAGGCGCCCGGCGCCACCAGTTCGCGCATCAGCTCGGCCAGCACGGCCTCGCGCGCCTTGCCCACCGGCACCTGCGAGCTCATGACGAAGTAGATGGCGTTGAGCAGCTGGTCGGTGGCCACCGCGCGGCCCTGGGCGGCGCGCGCCTTGAAGGCCTCGATGATGGCCGCTGCGGCCTGGCGTTCGTCGCCGTCGAAGTGCAGCGCCACCACGGCGTCCAGGCGCTGCCAGTCCTGGTTGTCGTCTTCCGGCAGCTGGCCCGTGGGGTTGGGCATCTGCAGGCGCAGGCAGCGGCGCAGGAAAGGCGCCGGGAATTCGCGCTCGCCGTTGCTGGTCAGGATCATGAGCGGGAACTCGTGGCAGGCCACGCGGCCACCCTTCACGCGCACCACGGGTTGCTGCGGGTCCGAGGTGTAGACGTCGACGCTGGCGTCTTCACCCAGGCGCTTGAGTTCAGGGATCTCGAACTCGCCTTCCTCGAAGACGTTGAGCAGGTCGTTGGGCAGGTCGATGTCGCTCTTGTCGATCTCGTCGATGAGCAGCGCGCGCGGCCGCTTGGTGGGCAGCAGCGCGGTGCCCAGAGCGCCCAGCGTGACGTACTCGCCGATCGGCAGTTCCTCCTTCTGCTGCAGGCGCCCGATGGCGTCGTACTGGTACTGCGCGTCGCGCAACGTGCTGCGCGAGGTGACGTTCCAGCGCAGCGGCGCACCCATGCGCAGTTCGTAGGCCACGGCGTCCACCAGCGACGACTTGCCGCTGCCCGGCTGGCCGGTGACGAGCAGCGGCCGGCGCAGGTAGAGCGCGGCGTTGACCATCTCGATGATGTGCTCGGTGGCATGGAAGTGGCGCCCGCGCTGCAGCGTGGCCGGCAGCAGCCGTTCATCGTCCTTCTCGTCGACAGGCCACCAGCGTTCCTGCGTCACCACCTTCTCGCGCCGCGGGCGCCAGCGCGGCGGGTCGGGCGGCCGGGCCAGTGCGTGGTCGGGCTGGCGCGTGCCGCGGAAGATCTTCCAGTCGTGCGGTGCTTGCGGTGGTATCAGCATGCTCATGGCGTGTTCAGCTTCTGGGGCTGGGTCCAGGTGGTCAACAGAGCGGGCAGGCGCGCGGGGTCGTCGAGCAGCAGCGAGACATGGCGCGCGGCGGGGCTGGGCGGCTGCGCGCGGAACTTGCGCAGGCGCTGCGGCAGGGTGTCCAGCGGCGCCCCCAGCAGTTCACCCAGGGCGGCCTGCAACGCGGCGCGGCCGGCGGCGTCCACCGGCGCGCGCAGCCACAGCACGGCGGGCAGGCCTTCGTCGAGCGCGTTCTTCAGGGGCTCGTCGTCGCCGCCGGCTGCACAGTCGAAGGCCAGCCACACCGGCGGTGCCGCGTGCTCGCCGATGAAGGACGCCTTCAGGTCCTGCGCCGTCTCGCCCGGCCGGGCCCAGCGCAGCGCCGCGGCGCCGGGCGCCTGCAGGCGCGCCAGGATGCCGGGCCCGTGGCGCAGCAGCCGGTCACGCTTGCTGCGCGCCTTGTAGCGGTCGGTGCAGCGCAGCAGCGCCGGGTCGTCCTCGCCCAGCCGCCAGACATCGCCCGTCAGCGGCACGGTGGCGGTGTCGTAGGCCTCGGCGGTGAGCAGCGGGCGCGGCAGGTAGAGCTCGATCATCAGCTCGGGCGTGATGTTGCCGACATGGTCGAACACCGCCTGCAGCCATTGGCCGACGACCGCAGGCACGGTGTCGCGCGTCACCGGCAGCGCCGGCTGGCGCGGCCAGGGGCGCACGCCGGCGCCGACGTCGCTGACCTGCAGTTCGCCTTCCATGCAGTGCAGCGCCACGTCGTCGCGGTACCACAGCAGCAGCCGGGCGCGGCAGGCCGCGTCGGCGAGCCGGTTGTCCAGTTCGGCGCGCTGTTGCGGCGACAGATGGATGTCGAGCCAAGCGCGCAGGGCCGGCAAGGGCTGCACGCGCGCCACGCGTTCGGCGAAGTCCCACAGCGGCGGCACGCCGGCAGCGTCTTCCTGCAGGTTGGCCAGCAGGTCGAAGGCGCCGTCCAGGCCTTCGGGCACGGCGTGCAGACAGCCGGCGGGCAGCGCGCGCTGCACATAGGGGCGCAGCGCTTCGTAGGGCAGCGGCACACCGTCGAAGACCTCGCGCAAGGTGGGCCCGGCGGCACCGAGCAGGGCCGCGCCGTACCAGTCTTCGCCCATCGACAGCGCCGGCGACTGGGCCATGTCGGGGTCGGCGCGCAGCACGGCCGCGGCCTCGCGCAGGGCAACATCGAAGGCCGGCCAGTCGCCCGGGCCAGCGGCGCGCAGACGCAAGAGCAGCTCGCGCGTGAAGCGCGGCCCCTGCTGCGTATCGATGTTCGCCGACTCGCCCGTGGCGCAAGAGAACATCACGCATTGCCGCACCGGGTGCGGCGTGTCGGGCTCCCAGGGCACGGCGCTCAGCTTCATCGCGGCACCCCAGCGGTTGCGGCAGGCGTCGACGATCCACAGCTGATGCCCGAACTGCTGCCAGCCGCCACCGCGCAGCTGCGCGCGCCAGTTCAGCGTGTCCAGGCAGCGCAGCTGCGCGGTGACCGACTCGGGCAGCACCAGGTACTGCTGCTGCTGCGCGCCGGCCACGACGCCGTGGCCGCAGAAGTAGACCATCAGGAAGCGGCCGTGCTGCCAGGCCGGCGCGGGCTTCAGCATGGCCTGCCAGAAGGCGTCGGTGGTGTAGGGGCACAGCTGCGCGCCGGCCAGGCCGGCGGCCAGCACGCGCGCAGCCAGGTCGACGCCATCGGGTGCGGCCAGCCACAGCTGCACCTGGGCTGCGGGCACGCCGCGCTCGTGCACCAGCCAGTGCGCGAAGGAAAGTGCGCCGGCCATCGTGCCCGGCGCCGCGAAGGTGTCGCCCAGCGGCGCATAGCGCTCGATGCCGACGATGACGGCGCAGACCTCGCCGGCCGGAGGCAGCGGCAGCGTCATGCGCGGCGCATCACTGGCACAGCGCCGGCCCCAGCGCCTGCCACAGCGCCGGCTGGCCCCAGTAAGCGCTGTGCGACTCAGGGAAGGGCTGGCCGCTGTCGACGCGCACGTCCTGGGCCACGTCGGGGAAGATGCGTTCGGCGCTGTAGCTCAGCAGGTCGTTGAGATCGTAGAAGTTCAGCCAGCGCCGCGGAAAGTGCGCCGGCAAGGGCTGGCCGAAAGGCAGCTGCGACAGCGCGCCGATCTCGTACAGGAAAGGCGCCTGCGAACCTGCCGTGACCAGCAGCTTGACGTTGGGCAGCGCACGCTCGACCAGCAGATCGACGCAGGCGATGCCGCCCAGGCTGTGCGCGACGATGGCCACGCCGTCGCCGCAGGCCGCCACGCGCTGGGCGATGAAGTCGCGGATGGCCAGCCCGCGCGCCTGGTAGAGCAGGATGTCACCGGCCGCCGGGTAGGCGGCGCTGTACAGCGCCTCGCGTTCGCGCCGCGCCTTGGCGGTGGCCCAGCGCAGGCCGAAGCCGACCAGGCGGCTGGTGATCCAGTCCTTCACGCCGAGTTCACGGCCGCCCAGGATGTCGACGCAATGGTCCACCAGCTGGTCACGCCGCTGGTTGCCCAGGGCCGGCATGTTGTCGTCGGCCAGCTGCTGCTGCAGCGTGGCCACCAGGGCGTGCGCGGTGGCCACGCGCAGCGGTGTGTCGACCCGGGTGGACGCGGCCACGGCCTCGTGCAGTGCGGCGTCGGCGGCCACGGCGTCTACGGCGCGCTGCCACTGCGCTGCCATCGCCGGCCCGGCCAGCAGCGGCTGCAGGCTGGGCGCGGCGCCCAGGGCGCGCAGCCGCGTCACGAAGGCCAGCTTGCGTTGTTTTTCGGCCGGCGGCTCCAGGCCGGCAGGCGCGCCGGCGGCCACTTCGCGCAGTTCGAACAGCGGGTCGAAACCGAGCAGGCGCCACAGCGCCAGCACCTGGTCCTGGCTGACGGTGGCGGGTGTCTCGCCCATGAACTCAGGGATCGACCGGCCGCCGTGACCGAGCCGTGCGCCCAGCGTGTCGCCCCACAGACAGGGCTGCAGCTTGACGTGCGGTGCCTGTTCGGCCAGGCCTTCGGCCAGCAGCGCCGCCGTGGCCTCGTAGGCGGCCTTGCGCACACCGGTGCCATGCACGAACAGGACGGTCTTGATGATCATGGCGCACCCCCATACCGCGGCGATGCTGGCATGGAAAGCGACCCCGGGCAAGGCGACGGCCGGGGGGCCGGGTTCAGTCAGGCCTGCGCTCGGATTCGCGTTGCCGCAGCACGTCGATCATGACGTTGAAGGTGCGGCCCAGCTGGCCCACTTCATCGCGACTTTCCACGCTCACGGCCGCCGCGGCGTAGTCACCGGCCTTCAGCGCATGCGCCGCATCCGTCAGGCTGCGGATCGGCCGCACGATGCTGCGCGCAAAGCGCAGCGCCAGGCCGGTGAAGAGCAGGCCCACCAGCGCCACGCTCACCAGCAGGTGCAGGTACAGCTGCTGCAGCGGTGCTTCGAAGACGGCACGCGCCTCGCGCACACCCAGCACCCAGTCGTGGCCGGCCACCGGCGCGTAGCCGGCGATCTCGTCACGTCCGCTCTGGGTGGAACGCCAGCTCACATGGCCGGTGCGCTGCGCACCCACCATGGCGCGCGCCAGTTCGGTTTCGCCGATGTCGGCGATGGTGTCGCGGCGGAAGCGCTGGTCGGCGCGGATGTCGGCGCGCTGCGCCGCTGTGAGCGGCGCCAGGCTGCGGTAGAGCAGCTCGCGCTGCGGGTGGTGGATGAGCACGCCGTCGCCGTCGATCAGGAAGGGCGTGAGCTGGGGGTCGCGCCCCAGCTCGTCGACGATGCTCGCCACGGCGCGGCCGTGGATGCGCAGCACCAGCACGCCGAGCACGCGGCCATCGGAAGCGCGGATGGGCTCGGCGCAGACCATGCCCGACATGCCTGCCACCGCGCCCACCACCAGCCCCGTGACGAAGGACTGGCCGGCCATGGCCGCCTTGAAGTACTGGCGGAAGCCGAAGTTGCGGCCGACCACCTCTGCGTCGTTGGCCGCCACCGCGAGGCCGGCGCTGTCCATCAGCAGCACCAGTTGCACGTCGGGGTGGGCGGCTGCGGCGCGGGCGAGCTTGTCTCGCAGTGTCGGCAGCGCGTCGGGTTCGGGTGCGGTCAGGAAGGAAGCCAGCGCGGCGTCGGTGGCCAGCACGCGCGCCAGGTGGCGGCTGTCGGCCACGAACTGCGCCACGCGGCCGGCCGTGCTCTGCGCCAGTTGTTCGACGTGGCGCAGCTCGCCGGCCTGCACCGCGGCCAGGCTGCCGCGCAGGTTGTAGGCGCCCGTCAGGGCCATCGGCAGCAAGGCCGTGGCGGCCATGGCCAGCGCCAGCTTCCAGGCCAGCGGCCAGTCGCGCGGGCGCCCGCGCGTGCGCAGGGCGTGCAGCAGCCGGTTGGTGCGGCTTGTGCGACTCGTGCGGCGCTCCCCCGGCGCCGCGTCGTCGCGCTGCAGCGCTTCCTGCAGGCCCAGGCTGGCCAGGTGGTCGACGCACAACGCGCGGCGGAAGTCGGCCACGGTCTGCGGACGCTGCGCGGGGTCGGTGTGCAGCGCCCAGTCGATGGCTCTCAGGAGCGCGGCGCCGAAACGCCCCTGACCTACTTCGGCCGCCGGCTGAAAGGCGCGAGGGTTGGCGGCACGCTGCTCGGCGTCGGGCGGCTTCTTGCCCGTCACCGCCCAGTACAGCGTGGCGCCGAATGCGTAGACATCGGTCCACGCGCCCTGCACACCCAGGCCGTACTGCTCGATGGGCGCGTAGCCCGGCGTCAGCACCACCGCGCCCATCTCGGCCACGGCCACGGTCTGGCCGGCGCTGCCGAAGTCCAGCAGCACCAGGCGGCCGTCGGCGGCACGCACCTGGATGTTGTCGGGCTTGATGTCGCGGTGCAGGAAGCCTGCGGCGTGCACCGCGGCCAGGCCATCGAGCAAGGGCAGCAGCAGTTCCACGAGGCCCTGTTCGCTCAGCACGGCGGCATGTTCGGGCCACCAGGTCTTGAAGGGGCTGCCGCGTTCGTACTCCAGCACCATGTAGGCCGTGCGGTGGGCCTCGAAGAAGCGCGCCACGCGCACGATGGCGGGGTGGCGGAAGCTGGCCAGCGTGCGCGCTTCGGCCAGGAAGCTGTCCAGACCCTGGCGGTAGCGCTCGTGATGGCGGCTGGCGTTGGGGCTGACGCTGCGGTCACCGGCGCGGAAGGCAATCTCCTCGGGCAGGTACTCCTTGATCGCCACCTCGGCATTCAGGTGCACGTCGGTGGCCAGGTAGGTGATGCCGAAGCCGCCCTGCCCCAGCACGCGCTGGATGCGGTACTCCAGCAGGCGGAAGCCGGCCTGCAGTGCCAGCGGCGCGTGGCGCAGGGGCGGCAGCGCGGGCACCGGCGCCGCAGGCGGGCCGCCCAGCGGCAGGATGACCGTGGCGTCGGGGTCCTCGGCCGCCGCGGGCGGCGGGCGGACGACGGTGGCGTCGGGGTCGGTCATGGTGCGACAGTGTGGTTCTCGGCCAGGCCAGCTGTCAGCGAAACGAAGGCTCGGAAAACCCGTCATTCGCGAACCCCGCTTGTCGGTGACAATCAAAGTATGTATATTTGATGCATACTCGTCTCAGCAGAAACACCATGGAAGCCACCGTTGCCGAACGCGGGCAGATCACGCTGCCCAAGGCCGTGCGTGATGCGCTCGGCCTGACCAAGGGCAGCAAGCTCAAGGTCGAACTGATCGACGGGCGCATCGTGCTGCGCAAGGACGTGGACGACGCCATCTCGCGCATGCGGGGCCGCATCAAGCTGCCACCCGGCGTGACCACCGACGACATCATGCGCGAGTTGCGTGGCCGCGCCCCGGGTGACCCCTTCCCGGCGCCCGACGACGCGGCATGATCGCCGTCGATACTTCCGTGCTCGTCGACTACATCGGCGAAGGCTCGTCGGCCGCAGCGGCCGAAGAGGCACTGCGCCTGGCGCTGAGCGCCGGGCCGGTGGTGGCCTGCGAGATCGTCGTCAGCGAGGTCGTGGCCGGCCTGGGCCACAGCGACGTGGTCATGGAGACGCTGGATGCCATCGGCATCGGCTTTTCGCCGCTGGAACTGCGCTCGGCCGTGCGCGCCGGTGAGATGCAACGCCGCTACAAGGAGCGGCTGCGCGCCGGCGCCGTCCCTGTATCGGCCAGACGCACCGTGCCCGACTTCCTCATCGGCGCCCACGCCCTGCTTCAGTGCCAGGGCCTCATCACCCGCGACGCGGGCTTCTACCGCGACTACTTCAAGGGCCTCAAGATCATCGTGCCGCAAGCCTGATGCCCGTCTGAGACCCGATCCTCACTCGTTCACCCCGGAGCCCCCAACATGCTGCAAGCCTACCGACAACATGCCGCCGAACGCGCCGCGCTCGGCATCCCGCCGCTGCCGCTGGACGCCAAGCAGGTGGCCGCGCTGATCGAACTGGTCAAGGCCCCGCCCGCTGGCGAAGAAGCCTTCCTGCTCGGCCTGCTGACGCACCGCGTGCCACCCGGCGTGGACGACGCCGCCAAGGTCAAGGCCAGCTTCCTGGCCGCCGTGGCGCACGGTGAACTGAAAGTCGGCCTGGTCAGCAAGGCCAAGGCCACCGAGCTGCTGGGCACCATGGTGGGTGGCTACAACGTGCACCCGCTGATCGAGCTGCTCGACGATCCCGAAGTGGCCACGCTTGCCGCCGCAGGCCTGAAGAAGACGCTGCTGATGTTCGACTTCTTCAACGACGTGGCCACCAAGGCGAAAGCCGGCAATCCGAAGGCGAACGAAGTGATGAAGAGCTGGGCCGACGCCGAGTGGTTCACCACGCGGCCCGAGGTTCCTAAGTCCATCACCGTCAGCGTCTTCAAGGTGCCGGGCGAGACCAACACCGACGACTTGAGCCCCGCGCCCGACGCCTGGAGCCGTCCCGACATCCCGCTGCACTACCTGGCGATGCTGAAGAACACGCGTGCCGGCGCGGCCTTCAAGCCGGAAGAAGACGGCAAGCGCGGCCCGATGAAGTTCATCGAGGAGCTGAAGGCCAAGGGCCACCTGGTGGCCTACGTGGGCGACGTGGTCGGCACGGGCTCCAGCCGCAAGAGTGCGACCAACAGCATCGTCTGGGGCTTCGGCCAGGACATCCCCTACGTGCCCAACAAGCGTTTCGGTGGCGTCACGCTCGGCGGCAAGATCGCGCCCATCTTCTTCAATACGCAGGAAGACAGCGGCGCGCTGCCCATCGAAGTGGACGTGGCCGGCCTGGAGATGGGCGACGTGCTGGAAGTCCAGCCCTACGACGGCAAGATCGTGAAGAACGGGCAGGTCGTGAAGACCTTCCAGCTGCGCAGCGAAGTGCTCTTCGACGAGGTGCGCGCCGGTGGCCGCATCAACCTCATCATCGGCCGCAGCCTGACGGCCAAGGCGCGTGAATTCCTGGGCCTGCCGGCGAGCACCGTGTTCCGCCTGCCGCAGGCGCCGGCCGCCACCAAGGCCGGCTACACGCTGGCGCAGAAGATGGTGGGCCGCGCCGTCGGCCTGCCGGAAGGCCACGGCGTGCGCCCCGGCACCTACTGCGAGCCGAAGATGACCACCGTCGGCAGCCAGGACACCACCGGCCCGATGACGCGCGACGAGCTGAAGGACCTGGCCTGCCTGGGCTTCAGCGCCGACCTGGTGATGCAGAGCTTCTGCCACACGAGTGCTTATCCGAAACCCGTGGACGTGAAGACGCACCGCGAGCTGCCGGCCTTCATGAGCAACCGCGGCGGCGT
>JANNFE010000343.1:0-28934 GCA_031379415.1 Betaproteobacteria bacterium
CCCCCCCCCCCCCCCCCCCACGTTGCCGGGGTTGCCTACATACCCCCGGGGTTCGTTATTCTTGGGCCCCCGTGGCGGCGGGGGCGGGGCCCCCCCCCCCGACCGGGCACGCGTGCCCGGCGGCGGTTGCTTACTTGAAGGTGCCCTTGGGCAGCACCTGCACCACGGCGCCGCGCTGCACCTGCAGTTCCACGCCGTTGGTCACCTCGACATGCAGGTAGTTGTCACCCAGCTTGGACACCCGGCCCAGCACGCCGCCGGCGATGACCACCTCGTCACCCTTGGCGATGGCTTCGATCATGGCCTTGTGCTCCTTCTGCTTCTTCATCTGAGGCCGGATCATGATGAAGTACAGCACCACGAACATCAGCACCAGTGGCAGCAGGCTGAACAGCGAGGACTCGGCCCCGCCGGCGGCGGGAACAGATTGGGCGTAGGCGGAGGAGATGAACACGGTGGGCGGTCCTGCAGTGAAGGCAGTGAAGTTCGGGCGCGCAAAGCGCGCCCCGAAACCCACTATGTTAGCGCGCGGCCATCGTCGGCCGTGTTCGGCTGAACGGGGCAGCCGATAATGAAAGTCTCTCCTGCTGCATGAACCCGTTCTGATGAGCCGCCAGGCATGGCCCGTCGATCCCGCGCGCAGGGCCTGGGTCGGCGCCATCGCTGCCTGGGCATGGCCCGCAGCGAGCGCGCCAGCGCTCCCCCAGGCTGTGCGGCGCGTCGGCCCAGGCGCAGCCTATGCCACGCTGGCGCAGGCGGTGCAGGACAGCCGCGCCGGCGACCACATCGAACTGACGGCTGGCGTGCACCGCGGCCAGGTGGCCGTCATCGACACGCCCTTGTCGCTACGGGGCCTGGGTGACGGTGCGGTGCTCGACGCCGCCGGCAGGCACGCCATGGGCAAGGGCATACTGGTCGTGAAGGCCGATGCGACGGTGGAGAACATCGAGTTCCGCGGTGCCCGAGTACCCGACGGCAATGGCGCCGGCATCCGGCTCGACAGCGGCCACCTCATCGTGCGCCGCTGCCGCTTCATCGACAACGAGATGGGGCTGCTGAGTTCGAACGACCCGACGGTGATCCTGGACATCGAGGACAGCGTGTTTGCCGATGCGCCACGACATGCCGGGCTGCTGCATCACCTGCTGTACGCCGGGGCCATCGCGCGGCTTGCGCTCACGGGCTGCCGCTTCGAGAACGGCTGGCGCGGCCACCTCGTCAAGTCGCGGGCGCGCAGCAACCACATCCTGTGCAACCTGCTGCGCGACGGCCCTCAGGGCGGTGCGTCCTATGAACTGGAACTGGCCAACGGCGGCCACAACGTGGTCAGCGGCAACGTCATGGTTCAGGGGCCGAGGACCCAGAACCCGACGCTGGTGGCGGTCGGCTTTGACGCCGACCCGGCGCTGGAGCACAGCCTGGTGTTCGTGCACAACACGCTGGTCAACGAAGGACCGGCGAGCGCCCGCTTCCTGCATCTGGTGCGCAGGCGCATGCCGCAACTCAGGCAAACCCTGCTCGCCAACAACCTGCTGGCTGGGCCGGGGGCCTGGCCAAGCCAGCTTGACAGTGAAACCTCCGGCAATGCCCGCATCGATGTACGAGACTTGGCGTGGGGTGACTATCGGTTGCGCGCCGGCTGCCTGGCGGCTGTCGATCTGCCCGACGCTTGGCAGATGCTGCGAGCCATCACACCACCTCTCGGCTCCCGCGAACACAGGCCGGGCCGGGGCCTGTGCAGCGGCGCACTGCAGGTGATCGGTTGAGCGCGGGCCGGCCGACACCGCCGCGCCGAACGGCGATCAGGCCTGAAGACGCCAGTCCGGAGCGTGCCGGCGCAGCCACTGCTCCATCATCATCAGGATCCACACCATCTCACCGTAGTAGCCAGGGTGGGACGGCAGGTATTCGTCCAGCAGCTTGCTCACGAACTGCGGCTGCACCACGCCGCGCAGGCCGAAGCTGCGCACCGATTCAGTGGCCAGCGCCTTCAAGCCGGTGTGCCGATTGGCCCAGACCCCAAAGGGCAAACCAAAGCCCTTCTTCTGCTTGGTGATGATGGCCTCGGGCAGGAAATCGCGCAGCGCCTCCTTGAAGAACCAGCGCAGCGTGTAGCCCTTGACCTTGTACGAGGCGGGAAGGCGCATCGAGAACTCGGTGAGTGCGTCGTCCAGCATCGGGTAGCCGACCTTCACGCCGGCCAGTGCCGAGGTGCCACGCACCTTGGGCAAGTCCGACTCGGCCAGCGTGTAGCGCCAGTCGTAGGCGAGCATGCGATCAAGCTGGTTGTCGGCCGTGGCCAGCGCCCACACCTGGCGCTGCTGCTCGAAGACCGACTCGGGCCTTACGGAACCGAGGAATGCCGGCGTCAGCACCTGCTCGATGCCCAGGCGCAACAGCAGGTTGTAGTGGTGCAACCGGCCTGGCAGGCCGATCTTGGCATCACGCACGTAGTTGCGGCCGCGGCGCAGCATCGAGACGTGCTGTGCACCCGGCAGCGCCAGGATCGGCTCGATCAGGCCGTGACGCACGATGGCCGGCACCTGGTCCCAGATGTCGTAGACCTTCTGTGTTGCATAGCGCGTGTTGCCACCGAAGAGCTCGTCGCCGCCATCACCCGCCAGCAGCTTGTTCACGCCATCCTCGCGCGCGCGCAAGGCACAGTAGTAGGCCGGCAGGGCGGACGAGTTGCCGAAAGGCTGATCGTAGGAAGCCGCCACGTCGGCGATGCTGCGCACGAGGTCGTCGGGCGTCACGTAGTACTCGTGATGCTGGGCACCGAAGTGCCGCGCTGCAATGCGCGCGTACTCCATCTCGTCGTAGCCCTCGGCATCGAAGCCTATCGAGTAGGTGTGCACCTCACCCGCGACCTGCTTGATATGGCCGGCCACGGTGGAACTGTCAGTACCGCCGCTCAAAAAACAGGCCGGGATGCCGGGCTCCAGTTCGGCCTTCACCGCCGCGAGCAGGAGACTGCGGAACTCCGTTTTCAACTGCGCGAAGGAAGGCGTCTGCTGGGGCTTGAAGCTCAGGCGCCCATAGGATGCGACCTCCATCTGCTGGCCATCCCACAAGCCGTAGTGGCCGGCCGGCAGGCGATTCACGCCCCGGAAGATCGTGCGCGGCGACGGGATGTCGTGGAAGAACAGGTAGTCGTAGACCGCCTGCCGATCGATCTCAGTCGCACCCAGTTCATCAGCGCGCGCAGCCCAGCGCAATTGATGGCCATCGGCGCGCCAGCAAAGTGTTTCGCCCGCAAACCGGTCCACGGCCAGGAAGGCACGGTTGCCGGCCAGTGGCAACGCCATCGCGAACGGGCCCCGGCTGCCGGCCATGGCTTGCACCCCGCCCAGGCTCTCGACCGCCTCGGGCCAAGACGCGATGCCGTTGGGGGGCGCCGGATCGCCGAGCAGCAGGGGTGTGCGATCACTGTTCATGTCGTTGGCAGGGTGCCGAAGAGTGGAACCCATGAGTTTGGCTCGAACGCGGCGCGCGGGCAGCGATGAATCGGCGCACGCCGTTGCAGATGTCGCGTGGCAGGGCGCAGTCCGGCCCCGGTCTCATGCAGCGCGACGGCGCATGACCTTCGCGATGAGCCTGTCGACCTCGGCCCACAGCGCGTGCTTGAGCAGGCGTATGCCGACCAACCACAAGCTGACGCAGGCCGTGGCCCCGACGATCGCCCAGACCACGAAGTTCGATTCCACGATCGGCACCACCAGCGCAGCGGCGGCCAGCGGCCCCACCGTCCAGACCGTGAGCAGCAGGCTGGGCGCGCAGGCCCGCGCCAGCACGCTGAGCTTCAGGTCGATCGCCTGGCTGAGGTGCCGATGCGAAACGAGCAAGCCACCCGCCGTTGCGAGGACCAGGCCCCAGCTGGCTCCCAGCAAACCGTAGGGAATGGCCAGCAGCAACCCGCCCACCTGCAGGGCGGCGATCTGGAACTGAAGCACGCTGGCACGGCGCGCAGCGCCGCCGGCCAGCAAGGCCTCGCGTGACAGGACGAAGGTCAATTCGATGGCGCATGCAAGGCACAGGACGCGCGCGATCGGCACGGCGTCCAGCCATTGGGTGCCATAGATGATTCGTATGATCGCGAACGAGGTCAGCGCAAAGATGCCCAGGAAAGGCCAGCCGACGGCCGTGATCAGACTGACGCTGAGCAGGTACGACGGTGCGATCGTGCCCTGCTCGCGCTCGGCCTTGGCGAAGTAGGGCAGGCAGACCTGGAACACCGGGCGCAGCAGCAGCCGGCGAAAGAGCTCGACCAAGCCGTTCGCGCGGCTGAAGATGCCCACATCGGCCACGCCGCTGACACGGCCGATGATGAGCTCCGGCGCGCCACGCCCCAACTGGTGCAGGACGTACATGCCGGTGGCGAACTTGCCGAAATGGAACACCTCCCCGATGCCCTTGACGCCGGGCCAGCGCGGAAAGTCATGCGGCCGAAAGTAGGTGGAGCCGAGCACCGTGACCACGATGCCCGCAAAGGCGGACCAGGCCAGACTCATGTAGCCATGGCCGAGCAGTGCCAGGGTGACTGCAACCGCGAAGGCCGTGATGCTGGACAGCGCATTGGTGATGACGATGGGCTTGTAGTTCAGCTCACGGCGGAACCAAGACTGCACCACGGCACCGAAGGGCACGATGAGGAAACTCAGCGCCAGCACACGCATCACCTGCCCGACACCCTCTTCGCGATAGAACACGGCCGCGGCCGGTGCGGCCAGGAAGAGCGTCATCGCCATCGCCCACGACACGAGGATGTTCATGCTCAGCGCGGCGCGGATCTTCTCGTGGCTCAGTTCCCGCGCCTGGATCAGGTACTCGGCCATGCCGAAATCTCGAAACGAGCTGGCGAGCGCTGAGAACACCGTGGCGATGGCGAACACGCCCACCTCGGCCGGCGTCAGCAGGCGGGCAATGATGACCGTGCTCGCCAGTTGCAGGACGATGGCGAGGTAGTTGTCCGCCAGCGAGAGCAGAAACGAACGGCGAACGTCGGTCACGGCTGCGCCACGCGAAGGCTCGTGCGGCAAGCCCATGCCACGTTCAAGTCACTCTCCCTGAAGATCATTCACCGCGCCCCTTGCGCCACCAGGCCATCGATCACGAGGTCGAGGCGGGCTCTGACTTCGGCGTTGTAGTTGCGCTTGAGGTAGCGGAAGACGAGTGCGTAGCCCAGACGCAGCGCTTCGTACAGCTCACGCGCAAGACCGAGAGCTTCACACAGCCGCCCGATGTCCAGCCCCGGCAGAGGCGTCCCCATCGGCAGGGACGACCCAAGATCCTGACGGACCGAATTCTCAAGCGTGAACAGATCCAAACCTGGCAGGTTGACCGCGCCATAGTCCTCCCAGTCGAAGATCACCAGCTCGCGCCTGGCCCGCAGGCCGAGATTGTTCAACACCAGGTCACCGTGCTGCGCCAGCGCCGGAAGCGCCTTCAGGGCCTGGCGCAAGTGGTCCAGGACCGGCGCTGCGCCGGCCGGCAGCCGATGACCTTCGAAGTAGGCGCAGAAGTCCTGAAACCAGGCGTGCCCGTCGGGCGTGGCCTCGCTTGCGCGCATGCACCGGAAGAACTGTTCCAGGCCGGTGCAGATGGCGGCGCCGTCGCGCCCGGCGCGCATCATCCCGCTGGTCATCGGTCGGAAGTCCACGGCCCGGGTGGCCAGGATCTCGAGCGGCGCCCGTGTCGCATAGCCCACGAAGTGAGGCGCATGTGCCGGAAATCGCTCACCGGCCAGGCGACCGCGCGCGGCCTCGTGGGCCAGGCTGATCAGCTCGGTGAACTTGACGAAGGTGTCGGGCTGCCCATCGCGGCTCAACAACACACACTGCGCCGAACCCTGAGACAGGTAGATCGTCTTCTGGAACGGGCGGCTCGTGTCGAACCAGCCTTCTGCCTCAACGACTGCCATGACGTCGATCAGCACGGCCGCCGTGCCCAGAAGAACAGATGGGGCTGCAAGGCGCCACCCAGGCGCACGCCGGCCAGTGCCAGGCGCAACGCATAGCCGGGTGGCGAGTACTGTCCTCGCGTGCGGCGTATCGCGCGAAGGAAGTGGCTCCGGGCTGCCACTGGATGCACCGGCACGATGGCCATGGGTGCCGCGATCTGGGGCTCGACGTAGAAGCACTCCGGCGCCTCGAACCCCGACTTGACCAAGGCGTCTTGGCACCTGGGCCCGGTGATGATTGGCCAGCCACGAAGCCATGGCCCGAGCCCGACGCGCCCTCGCAGAACACCTCGCAAACCATGCACCGACAGCAGGTGGTCAAGGTGGCCGATCACGATGCCCCCGGGCCGCAGGGCCGAATAGGCCAGGGCCAGCAAGCGCTCAGGCGCGACTGGCGCCAGTCGAGGCAATGGATCGGCGTTGCCCGCGGCCAAGGCCCCCGGCAGGGCGACCACGTCGAAGGCCGACGACCGTACCGGTTCACCGGGCACGACGACCTCGATCACCGCGCTCTGCGTACCCGGGTCGAATACCGAAGCGGCTTCAGTCGCCGTTCCGATGACCAGGATCCTGGACTCTCGCCCGGTCAAGGGCAGCCTGTAGAGCAGGCGCAGGCGCTCCGCGCCCGTGGCGAACGGCGGTCTCAAGTCCACGGCCCGAACCGGTGCCGCAGCGATCAGGCGCGTTCGGCCACGACGACGACATCCGGCGCCAGAGCCGACAGCATCGGGCTGCCGAAGCGACGTTCGTTGGCCATGGCCCCGGCGTCATCGGCTCGGTAGCTGCTGAGCAGCCGCGAGCGATACATCCAGGCCCCGATCGGCTGCAACTGCTTCACCTTCAGACCGTGGCGCTGCAACAAACCGCGCAGCTTGGGCAGGTGCAGATCCATCTGGCCCGAGTCGCCCCCCGTCAAACGGTCGAAGAGCGCGTAGAGCGCCCGCGGGTTGCGATGGCTGTTGATGATCAGATGACCACCAGGGGCCAGCCTTTGAACGAGGGTCCGCATCACCTTGTCGCGCAGATCGTCCTGCGCGTTGCCGAAGAAGCGGAACGAAGTGATCAGGTCGAAGGACCCGAGGTCCAACTCGTCCTGGGTCAGATCGCAAAGATGAAAGTCCGTGGCGGGCAGCTTCTGCTTGGCCACTTCGATCATGGACGGCGAGATGTCGACTGCGACCGACTCACGGCACATGGGGGCCACCGTCGCGGTGATGCGCCCGGTACCGCATGCGAAGTCCAGGTAGCGCGGGACACCGCCCGGGAACAGCTGGCGAACGATCTGCGACAGGTGTTGGCGCTCCCATTCGGCCATGTAGGCGTCGAATGGCGTTTCGGCCAGCAGCGCGTCATAGCTGCCGCCGCGTTGAAGGTGGCTGAGGCGGTAGTCGTCTGTGGATCGCATCGAGCGGACCTGTGTGGAGGCGCTGAAGGCCGGCGCCGATGAACCTTGGGGTGGCGGAGGCACCGTGGTCGGCTGACCCTCCGCGAAGTCCGCGATTCTGCCCTTGGCCGGTGCTGCGGCGCAGACCGGGCCGGCGGCCCAGCGGGCTCGCGCGGCAAGTTCGCACGCCGAACCGCCGAACGACGCGCATGGTGCTGCGGCCGCGGCCGATCCTCAGGTGCCGCGGGGCCGGTACACGTAGACCTCGTCGTCGCCAGACTGCGCCGCGTAGGGCATGTAGACGATCGAGCGGACGTAGGGGTTGTAAGACCACTTCTTGTAGGTCGTGCTGGGCGCTGAACGGATGGACTGGCCGGCCGGAAGCGGCACACGCGTAGCCGTCCAGACATTGTCGACATTCGACGGGATCTCGATCTCGTAAACAGCCGCGTTGTCGTCGCGCAGGTTGCCGACGATGATGCGGCCGTTGTCAGGACACCAGCACGCCGCCGACCATCGCCCATCGACAGGCACCGATTGGCTGAGCGTGCGCGGCAAGTCCACCCAGGATGGTTGATCCACGTCGACGTTCATGTAGCGCAAGCGCAATTTACCGGCCTGGGCGTCAGCGTGGATCAATATGCGTCGCCACTCGACGTAGAACATGATGCCGCCGTCCGGCAGGTCCGAGTCGTTGGTGCGCCGCAGGCCAGTGCCCAGGACGTACTGGCGCGTCAGCAGATCGAACCAACGCGGTGGCTGTGAAGTGCCCTGGCCATTGCACTCGATGTAGATGCGCGACTGGTGCGGCACATGGGCCGTCCAGTTCGGCCCGCCCAGCCGCGCGGCGATGCCTTGCGTCCCCGGTGGCCCGGACAAGCCGGGCGCCGTGGCAGCGCGTTCCCACTTCAACGCTCCCGTGGTCGAAGTGAACCGCACCATGTGTGCGACCTCGCCGTTGGCGGCGCCATGCACCGCGCCAGCCCCCGTGAGTACACGCATGAAGGTGCCGTGGGCCGCGCCACCATGCTCCGGGCCGATCACGTCCTGCGCGCCATAGCTGTGGCGCGCAACCGGCTGACCGTCGACGGTGTATTCCTCCCAGATGAAGTCCGTCAGGGGCACGACTTCCGTCGAATTGCGGCTGTTGGCGTAGCGCGTCGCTTCGTCGGTGCCGCTGCCGAACAGCGGTGTCGGGTCCGTCACGCGGCGGAAGGCAGCGCCGTTGGCATTGAGTTCGAGCACATGAACGCTGTTGTCGTTGCTATCGGCATGGCCACCACCCTCGAATACGATGGCCCCGTACGCGCCGAAGTAGGGGTTGACCACGCTTCCGCTGTAGGCATTGACGGTGAACGTCGAGATCCAATCGTTGAAGTAAGGCGCGACGGTGCTGCGAAAGGTGTTGGCCAACCGACCATTGGTCTGACTCATCACGGCAACCGACCCCGGGGCAGGCACCCACGATGGCAGTGGCGCCCTCAGCGCCACGGGCGCCGGCAGGGGGCCAGCAGGTTTGGGCGCAACGACATTGGGTGGTGGCGGTGCCGGTGGGGCTGGCGGTGCCGGTGGGGGTGGCGCCGACGGTGCCGGGCTCGGCGCGGGAGCGGGCGGCGTCGGACTGACGGGCGGAGTAGGCGCTGGTGCGGGCGGCGGAGGCGCGCCTTGCGGCTCGGTGTTCGGGGACCCGGCATCCGCGAGCCCGCCACCACCGCCGCCACCCCCACATGCGACCAGACCCTGGAACGACCCCCAGGCGATGAAGGTGTCGCGCAGGAAGCGCCGACGCGAGTGAGCCTGGGGCTCTTCTTCGACCGACCGGGCCGTCTCGGAACCGAGGTCGGCCGATGGCGCATGCAAAGTCAGCGGAAATGGTGCAGGTGCGGGCATCTTCATGATCGTTGTATCGGCGGCGAACGGGAGGCCTGAAGGAACTAGGAGGTACTGGGTTTTCGGGTGTGTCAGCGCCGATGTCGATGCCAGCGGTGCGAATTCTCTCGTCCATCCAATCACGCCATGTGTGCAGACGTAGCGTTGCAGAAGCACTGGGCTCGAGGCTCCTCCAATGCACTGAGACGAGTTCGAAAACCAGGAACTTTCACACGCCCGGCTGGCCGATGACGGGCCTGCCGCCACTACGATCGGCCGCTGGGCGCGCGATGGCGGGCTCGTTCGACTCCCGGTAAGGGCGGCAGACCGGCCGCCGCCACGCATGACGCGTGTGGCCGGATACACAACCCCGCACTTCCAGCGATGACTCCCCAATCGATACAGCGCCACGCAGGGCTCGACGACCTGCCCGTCGATCTGCTCGCAGCCTTGGTCGTGGCCGAGGCAGCGGACTTTCAGGCAGGGCCCGACTGGTACCAGTTGCTGTGCGCGACAGCCGTGGCAGCCGACGAGCGCGCGTGGGTTCATGTCCTGCGCCGGGATGGCATGGTCAAGGCAGCGCTGCCGGTGTTGCTGCAGCCGGCGCGTTGGGGTGCCGACATGCGCGCCCTCGCGAATTTCTACACCACGCGATTCACCCCACCGCTGGCCGATGACCTGAGGCTCGAGGACTTGACGCTGCTGCTGCGCGACCTGCGGACGCAAGGTCCTCGAGCCAGCCAGATCCACTTGGCACCCATGGACAAATCCGGTCGCGCCTACGGGTTGCTGGGGTCAGCACTGCGAAGGGCCGGCTACGTCACGTTCGAGTACTTCTGCTTCGGCAACTGGTACCTGCCCGTGACCGCCGACTGCGACACCTACATGGCAGCTCGGCCGGGCGAGGTCCGCAGCACGCTGCGCCGCATGTCGCGCCGGTTCGCGCAAGCTGGTGGTCGCATCGAGCTGGTCGGGCCCACAGGCGACGTGGAGGCTGCCGTGGCAGCCTATCTGGCGGTCTATGAGAAGAGCTGGAAACAACCCGAGCCCTTCGCCGAATTCATGCCCTCGCTGATCAGGCTGTGCGCGCGCAAGGGCTGGCTCCGCATGGGCATGGCCTGGATGGCTGACAAGCCCATCGCCGCGCAGCTCTGGGTCGTGGCGCACGGCAAGGCCAGCATCTTCAAGCTGGCTTACGACTCGGCCCATGCCAGCCTCTCGCCCGGCACGATACTAACGGCGAACCTGATGCGACACGTGATGGAGGTGGATCAGGTGCGCGAAGTCGACTACCTCACGGGCGACGACGCGTACAAGCAGGCCTGGATGAGCCACCGCCGCGAGATGTGGGGCATCGTCGGCTACGACCCCCGTCAACTCCGAGGCGCAGCGCTCGCCATTCGAGAGCTGTCAGCGCGAACGCTGAAGCGGGCTCTGACCTACGTCCGAGGCATGCGGTCGCGCCAAGCCGGGTAATTGCAGCAGCCACGCCTGCGTCAGTCGTTCGACCACCTCCCTGGCCGGCAGTGCCGACAGGGTGTGATCGGCATCGGGGATCTCGTGGCGCTCCAGCGCCGGGTGGGATCCTGCACCCTGCCACACGGGGTCGCTGGCCAGGGCGCCGCGGAACTCGTCGGCGGTGTAGTCGTTGTCGCTCAGCAGCAGCAGGATGGGCGCCGGGAAGCGCCGCCACGCGTCGGCCATGCGTTGCTGGAACGGGCGCTGACGGTCCTGCAATGGCGCCGGGTGCGCGGTGAGCGTGAGCATCAGGTTCCGCCACAAGCTGGCCAGGGCTCGCAGTCCGACCCGGCCCGTGACCACCCGGCCCCAGAACGCCAGTTCACGCAGGCGCCGCGGGTAGTGATGCTCGATGTGCGTGCGTGCCAGGCTGGCCGCCGAGCGCACCCATGGGTTCACCAGGCACAGGCCGGCAATGCGCGGATCGGCCCGCTCATCCAGGTAGAGCAGGGCTGCCGATGCGCCGTCGCACAAACCCCACAGAGCCACCTGTCGGACGCCCGGCACGGCACTCACCAACGCGTCAATGGCGCAGCCGATGTCGTCGGAGATGGCCTCGAACGATCGCTGCGTCCCGGTGCTGTCGCCCATGCCCCGGCAGTCGAAACGCAGCGTCGCAGTGCCGTGGGCAGCGAGGTGGCGCGCCAGATGCACGAACTGCCGGTGGCTGCCAACACGATACTGCGGCCCGCCCACGATGATGACGACACCCAGCGCGCCGGGGCTGTGTGGCAATGCGAGTACGCCGGCGAGCTGATCGTCGCCGCAGGGTACCGACTGCACCTGTTCGGTGAAACTCATGCCCCAGCGCCGCCGTGCAGCAGTTCGAGGGTTAGGTCCAACAGCTCCGGTGCGTCCTCGACCTCCGTGGTCTGCCAGAACGCCGGGCCGGTGGCGACGCCCAGACGCACGGCCGTGCCGGCATCGCGCCACTGTTGCTGCGCCTGAACGAGGGCGGGCGCCGATAGGGCGCCGGGCCTGGGCATCACTTCAAGCCAGACGGCCTGCGCGCCAGCGGCCGGCGGCCGCAGCGCGGCAGCGGCCAGGCCGTCGGCCAGCTGCGGTGCAAGCACATAACCTGCAACTTCCACGGTTCGCCCTGCGGCAAGTTCATCCCTCAGGCCTTGCATCACCCCCTGTGAGCTGCCGTCCTTCATCAACCCGGCCAACTTCAGCATCAGGAACTGCTGCAGCAGGAGCTTGCCGCTGACGACCGGTTGCCAGAACAGGAAGCGCACGCCGACCTCAAGGTTTCGGGCTGCTTCGTTGGCCAGCAGGCAGCCAGCGCGCAGGCCCCACAGCCACAGCGGCGCATCGAAGCGCGTGCCGAGCCAGTGCGCCGCCGCCACCACGTCGTCCACCCAGGCCTGCCAGGTGGCTTCGCCGAAATCGCCGCTGGAATCACCGCAGCCCAGAAGGTCGATCTGAAGCACGGCCCAGCCCTGTTCGGCCAGGCGGCGCGCCTGGAGCGCGGCCATGCGCCGCGACTTGTTCATCTCCTCGCACAGTGGATGCACGTAGACGATGGCTCCGCGCAAGGCCAGACCCGCGGCGGGATGATGCAGGAGGCAGTAACGCAACCCGGTGCCGGACGGTTCGCGCAGCAGGAAGAAGGCCTCGGGCAAGCTGCTCATTCAGCGCATGGCGAGCCGCTCGTCGACCAGGTGCGTCAGGTCACCGACCGTGCGGAAATGCTCGCCATCGATGTCGTCATCGTGAAACAGCACGCCCAGTCGATCCTGCAAGGCCGTCACCACCGACACCACGGCCATCGAATCGAGTTCGGGCAGGGCGCCGAGCAAGGGCGTTTCGGCGCCGAAGCGCAAGGCGCGGCCACCCAGGCTGAGCACTTCGTCCAGTACGCGAAGCACCTCCAACTGCACGTCCATCCAGCCTGCTCCCCGCTACGCGTCGAAGCCCGACATTCTAGGACCCGACCCTGCGCCAGCCTGCCGGCCATGCGTGGTGGATTGCGCACTCCCTCCGCAGCCTGCGGGTCGTCAAATTCTTCTCGAAGTGGTGCGCCCGACCGGCAGTCTGCCGCCTTGAGCTACGGCCCGATGAGACACTAGGGCATGCGCACGGCGCCGCGTTGCGCGGCGCCTCCCCGGGGCCAGGCGCTGCCGGCTCGCCCAATCCTTCTGGAGAACAATCTTGGCAACGATCGATGTCGTCCGGTCCATCCTGGGCCAGGTGCTGCAACTCGGCGATCGGCAGGACACCCTGACCGCTGAATCGCCGCTGCTGGGCAGCGTGCCCGAACTCGATTCCATGGCCGTCGTGAGCCTGATCACGGCGCTCGAGGGGCAATTCGACATCATCATCGACGACGACGAGATCGACGCCTCCACCTTCGCCACGCTGGGCAGCCTGGTGGCCTTTTGCGAACAGAAGCAGACCTGACGCAGCAACGGCCCGGCGTGGAAGCCTACTTTCTCCCCGCACCCGGCGGGGCGAGGTTCTGCGTGTACCACCCGCCGCACGGCGTGCCGCGCGGCAGCGTCGTCTTCGTGCACGCTTTCGCAGAAGAGATGAACAAGTCGCGCCACATCGTGGCGCAGGCTTCCCGCCGGCTGGCGGCGCAGGGCCTGGGCGTGCTGCTCATGGACCTGAAAGGCTGCGGCGACAGCACCGGCTCGTTGGTCGATGCAAGCTGGGACGACTGGCGGGACGACGTGCGCCTGGCGGTGGGCCACATGCGGCGACTGGGTCATGGCCCGCTGGTGTTGTGGGGCATGCGCCTTGGCGCCATGCTCGCCGCTCAAGGCGCAAGCGACGCGCAAGACGCCGTGGCGCGGTGCGTGTTCTGGCAACCCGTCACGCAGGGAGAGAGCCACCTGGTGCAGTTCCTCCGCCTGCGCCTGGCCAACGCCATGCTCAGCGGGGCCAAGGATGGTGAGTCCGGCAAGGCCCTGCGCGCGCGCCTGGCTGCCGGCGAAAGCCTTGAGATCGCTGGCTACCCGCTGTCTTCGTCGATGGCGGCCAGCCTGGAGCGGATGAACCTGGAAGCACTGCGCCCGCCCTGCCCAGTGCACTGGTTCGAGGTGATCGCGCAGCCGCAACAGCCGCTGCCGGCTGCGGCAGTGCGGGTGACTTCCGCTTGGACGGCCCTGGGCAGCGCACTGACCGTCACGCCACTCGTGGCCGAGCCGTTCTGGGGCGCCACCAACGCGACCGAACTCGTGCAGTGCCCCGCGCTGGTCGAAGCCACGGCGCACGAGGCCAGGGCGTGGGCATGAAGCAGCACGACGAGCGCGCGCTGGTGTTCCACTGCAACGGTCACGAGTTGCTGGGCATCGTGGCCGTACCGCATCGGATGCCGGCACTCGCCATGGGTGTCGTCGTCGTCGTGGGCGGCCCGCAGTATCGCGTGGGCAGCCATCGCCAGTTCACGCTGTTGTGCCGCCACCTGGCCGATCAGGGCATCCCTTCCTTGCGTTTCGACTACCACGGCCTGGGCGACAGCGACGGCCCGCCGGCACTGGGTGTGGATGGCGTCGAAGACGACGTGCGCGCCGCCATCGACGCCTTCATGAAGGCCGTTCCCGGCGTCAAGGGCGTGGTCCTCTGGGGCCTGTGCGGCGCGGCTTCGGCTTGTGCACTTTACGCACCGGCAGACGCGCGTGTGCAGGGCCTGGTGATGCTCAACCCCTGGGTGCGCACCGAGGAGGGCTTGGCCAAGGCCCGCCTGCGGCACTACTACCTCGGCCGGCTTGGTGACCGCGAGTTCTGGGGCCGCATTGCCCGCGGCGACGTGGCGCTGGGCGCGGCACTGAAGTCCTTCGGTGGCAGCGTGGCGAAGGCGGCCGGGTGGGGTGGCGGCGCCCGCCAACAGCAGCCTGACGCCAACTCGACAGCGAGCCCCCTGGGGGCGCTGCCCGACCGCATCCTGGCCAGCCTTGTTCGCACCCGACTGCCGGCGCTCGTCATCCTCAGCGGCGAGGCCGATCTCACCGCCAACGAATTTCGTCAACTCACCAACAACTCGACGGCGTGGCGCCAATGGATGAAGTCAACGGGCGTGGAGTGTCAGGAAATCGAAGGCTCCAACCACACCTTCTCGCGCACCGACTGGCGTGACCGCGTGGCCGAACTCACGACGCGCTTCGTGCAGCGCCGCTAAGCCGGGCCGGCGCCGAAATCGCGCCTTCAGACGCCGTCGAAGAAGCGCTCTACGCGGGTGCCGTACCGCGTGTCCACGGCCTTCTGCATGACCAACTGCGCCAGGGCGAGGTCCAGCACGCCCAGGCCGAAGGGGCTGAACACGACGATGTCGTCGGCCCGGTGGCGCGGCGGCTTGCTGCCGTTGAGCACCTCCGCCAGCGTGGCGCGCACGAAGTCGCGGTGGCCCACCTTCTGCTCGGCCAGGTGCAGCGAGGTCTGCGCGCGCAGCGCGTGGTCGACGTCGTCGACGATGTTGTCGGTCTTCAGCACCACGTCGGCCACCAGGTCGCGCAGCGAGATATGCAGGATGGTCGACGCCGGCCGGCACATCGAGAGGTCGGTCACCGTCGGCTCCACGGCCGTGGTGGCAAAGGAGATGACACTGCCTTGTGACATCACTTCATGGAGCGTCGAGCAGGCCTCCACCGTGGCGCCGCCAAGGAAAGGCGCCAATGCGGCACCGAACTGTTCAGCACGCTGGCGGTTCAGGTCATAGACGAGGATGCGGCCGATGGGCCGGCCCAGCGAGCTGACGAAGCGCACGATCTCGCGGTTGATGAGGCCACAGCCCACGACGCCCAGCGTGTCGATGGCGCCAGGTGCGTGCAGCACGTCAGCGGCCAGTGCCGCGCTCGCAGCGGTGCGGGCGGCGCTGATCAGAGAACCCTCGAGCACCACTTCCGGACGCCCGGTTGCCAGTGAGTTCAGCACCATGATGGCCGAGGCGCGGCTGATGCCCAGGTCGTGGTTGCCGGGGAAGGAAGAGATCCACTTGATCCCGGCCACTTCGCGTTCACCACCCAGGTAGGCCGGCAGCGCGATGATGCGTTCCTTCACGCGGCCAGGAAAGCGCACGAACACCGAGTGCGGCAGGCAACTCTGGCCGGCCTGGTGCGTGATGTAGGCGTTCTTGACGGCCTCGATCACTTCGCGGTTGCGGTCTTGCAGGAGTGCTTGAACGTCCGGGCCGGACAGAACGAGAAGGCCGTTGTCGATCGACATGTGGGATTCTTTGAAAGGTGGTGTGATGCCGGACTGGGTCGCATGCGGCCGACTGGCGGCTTGAAGAACTAGATCGAGAGCGCATCGTTGCCGAGCTTTTCCTGCACCCAGGCGTCGGAGTAGACGGTGTCGAGGTAGCGCTCGCCGCGGTCGGCCAGGATGGCGGCCACGCGCTGGCCGGGCTGCATCACACCGTCGGCCGCCAGCCGCTCGATGGCCGAGATGATGCCGCCGGACGAGGCTCCGGCCAGGATGGCCTCCTGCTGCACCAGGCGCCGGCACCCGAGCACGCAGTCGAGGTCGGACACGTGGACCACGATGTCGGCGAGGTCGGGCTTGAACAGCGTGGGCACGATGCCCGCACCATGGCCAGGCAGCAGCCGTTTACCGGATGGCCGGCCGAAGATCACGCTGCCCATCGCGTCCACCGCCACGACCTTGGTCTTCATGCCCTGGTCGTGGATGTAGTCGGCGCAACCGCGCAGCGTGCCGCAGGTGCTGGTGGCGAGCACCACGAAGTCGATGTCCTTGCCCAGCGCGTCGACGATCTCGGGCATCGTGCTGCCGTAGTGGGCGCCCGAGTTGTTGGCGTTGGCGTACTGGTTGGGCCAGAAGCCGTTGGGCACCGAGTCGAGGATCTGGCGCACGCGCTTGAGCCGCGCCATCAGGTATTCGCCGCTCTCCGGGTCGGGCTTGGACACCAGGTCCACGCGCGCCCCATAGGCTTCGATGATGCTGATGTTGAGTGTCGTGGTCTTGATGTCGACCACGCAGACGAGGCGCAGGCCCAGGTAGGCGCACACCTGCGCCAGGCCGATGGCAAAGTTGCCCGAACTCGACTCGACGATGGTGGAATCGTGGGTGATGGCCCCAGCGGCCAACGCGTGCGTGAGGATGTTGTAGGCCGCCCGGTCCTTGATGCTGCCACCGGGGTTGAGGGCTTCGAGCTTGCCGAAGACTTCCAAGCCGGCATCGTCGAACAGCCGGGACAGGCGCACGACCGGCGTGCCGCCAACGGCCTCAAGCACGGAGCTCCTGACGATGCTTCGCGAGTTCCGGGCGTCCGGGGCGGTGGTCCCGACAGTCGGTGGCTCAGTGAAGCTCGGTTCCAAGCAGGTCATCCTCTGATTCCTGAGCTCGTGGTCAGGCGGTGGTCCGCGATGCGCGTCCCGAGTCGGAGTGTTCACCGGGTGGCGTCGGGTTCCGTGCGCACTTCGCTTCGATGTGAAACGGCGCTCGCCGGGCTGCGGATTGCAACATACGTGTGCCGATGCTGGACGAGAACAAATCCCATTTTTTCATAGTTTCGCCCAGAGGGATCGGCAGCCGCGGCGGTGTGTGCGGCGGTCTCGGTGGTCACGTGTTCGCAGTCGCTCGCATGTGCTTCCCAGACCCTCGCTGCGATGAGGGCGCGGTGCGCACCGAGCCCGCGATGCTGCGGCAGTGTCGCGTCCCAGCCCAACCATGCCAGTTGCTCATCGACAAAGGAGAGCGCGGCCGCGACTGGTTCCTGGCCTGACCAGGCGAGCCACGCGCGCCATCGGCTGTCCTTGCCCGTCGCGATCAGTTGCTCCTTGACCGGCGCCGGCATGCGGAACACCGAACAGCAGATCTCGGCCACCTGGGAGCGCTCCTCTGTCGTCATGACTCGGGCGATGCGCAGCCGCTCCTGCGACTGCGTCATGGGCGTGGCCCGCATGCAGTACATCGCCGTGGGCAAGCCGCGGCGGATCCTGCGTTGACGCATCCAGTCGGGCAGGGATCCAGGCTTCGCGTAGGGCCCCGACTCAATGGCAAACGACAACTGTCGCGCAGCGTAGAACTGCACGATCGCTTCGAGGTCGCGCGGCTGAGCCGGCTGCTCCATGCCCAGGCCGATCACTCGATTGAAGTTCAAGCTGCTTGTGACTGCCGGCGAGAACATGGCCCATGCGCCGCCTACCCTCGCAGCCCCGAAGTCGCCGTGCGCCAGCGTCTCGGAACGACACTGCAGAAGGCTGGCGTAGGCCTGGGCCTCACTCCGCTCCACCAGCCTGGCCAGATCGTCTTGGTTCATCGTTGAGGGTCAGAGATGAGGTCCGCGCGCAACCATACGTCCCATGGCCTGGGGCGGCAATGTACAAACCCGCCGCCCCTGCAGAGTAGAACCGTAACCGTGGCATATGCCGTGCCAGCCGACACCGCTGCGCGTGCAGTGCGCCACTAGAATTCATGCTACACGTGGGCGCTGACATCTTCGTCCTAGCAATGTCGTCGCCGCTCTTGTCACAGGCGCCATCGCGGCGCAGTTCAAGGCGACTCGCGACCCGCGACCCCCCATTGACCGTGCCACCCCGCAGCGTCCGCCCATGACCTCATCCGTTCGAAATGCCTCGCAGCTCTCTTCGCCCTCGGCGGGCGGGGAACAGTCCGACGAGCTGTACTGGCTATCGAAGGTCGACGAAGACATTCCGAAGGCCGTGGTCGTGCCTGACCACCGGCGCTCGACCAGCGCGAAACGCTGCTATGCCAGCGTCGACTTCGAACTTGCGCTTGAGGCCGTCCGCATGCTGAGGAGCGTGCATCCCTCGCGCGGCATTTCCGATGTCGAGGTGTGCGCTGGTCTGCTGGCGGTGCTGCTGGGCAAGCTTCAGCGCGAGGACCGGGTGGTGGTCGGCTTGATGGCACCCGCCATTGCGGGGCACAGCGGCCTGCTCGTGCCCCTGTGCCTGCGCTGCGGCGCCGACGACGCCTTCTCGGGCATCACCGACGAACTGGCTGCGCAGCTGAATGAGATGTCAAGCCGCTCGGTGGCGGTGGTCGCGCGGCTGCCGCAGATCATGGGTCTGGAGTCGGGAAGCCACCGCCATCCGCTGTTCGACATCGCGATCGGGGTCTCCGAGTCCGGCGCGGTCATCGACTTGGCAGCCTACCCCGTGGACATCGCGTTCGTGTTCGAGACCAGCGGCGGCCGCATCCGCGGGCGCATCCACTTTGCCCAGGACCTGTACGAGCGCGGCACGGTCGAGCGCCTGGCGGTCCAGCTCGGCAGCGTGGCGCAGCAGGTGGCTGGCGCCGATGGCCGCTCCGCTGCAGTGATACGCAGCATCCGAATTCTGAGCCCCCAAGAGCGCAGCCTCGTGCTCCAGGGCTTCAATTCCCGGTCCTCCGGCTACCCGCTGCACGAGACCTTTCATAGCCTCTTCGAAGCGCAGGTGCGCCGCACACCAGCGGCCATGGCCGCCATCCACAACGAGCATCGGCTGAGCTACGCGGCATTGAACGAAAAGGCCAACCAGCTGGCCCATGTGCTGCTGTCGCTGGGTCTGAAGAAGGGCGACTTCGTCGGCATCCTGCTGCAGCGCAGTTGCGACTTCGTGGTCGCCATGCTCGGCGTCTTCAAGGCCGGTGGTGCCTACGTGCCGCTGGACCCGACCTATCCGCGCGACCGCGTGCGCTACATGCTCGAAGACAGCCAGGCCGCTTTCCTGGTGTCCGACGCCACCGTTGCCGGGGCCTATGCCTCGGACATCGGCGAGTGCCCCGCGCTGCGTGCCGTGCTGTCGCTGGCGGGCGCGCTCGCAGGGCCGGCTTGGCCGGAACGCCCTGACCAGTCGCGCCTGCAGCCCGCGCAGCTTGCTGCTGCACCGGCCCACGATCCCGCGCTCGGTCTCACCGGCACCGACCGCGCCTACATGATCTACACCTCCGGGTCGACCGGCCGACCCAAGGGGGCGATCTGCCGCCACGACGGTGCGCTGAACCACCTGTTCGGCGAACTCGAAGGCATCGGCGTCAACGGGCCCTTCAACTTTCTGCAGACCGCGGCATCGTCGTCGGACATTTCGGTGTGGCAGTTCATGGCACCCCTGCTGTACGGCGGTGCCACCGTAGTCGTTGACTACGAGGTCGTCGTCGATCCCGTGCTGCTGGCCGCAACGATGCGGCAGCATGCCGTGACAGTGGCCGAACCGGTGCCCGTGGTGCTGCGCGCCCTGCTCGATCACCTGGACGGCCTGCCCGCTGCGGAGCGTGGCTTCCCGGCGCTGCATTGCATGATGTGCACCGGTGAAGCCCTGCCGGCCGAACTGGTGGACCGCTGGCTGGCGCTGTTTCCGCAGGTGCCCATCGCCAACACCTACGGACCCACCGAGACCTCCGACGACGTGACCCTGCTGGTGCTGCGCGAACCCATCGCGCACCGCTACGCCGTCACCCCTATCGGCCAGCCGCTGCCCAACGTGCGCATCCTGGTGCTGGACCGCGAACTGGAGCCAGTGCCGGTGGGTGTGCCGGGCGAGGTGTGCATCGCGGGCGTGGCCGTGGGAGAAGGCTACTGGCAGCAGCCCGACAAGACCGAGGCCGCCTTCGTGCCCTGCCCCTTCCCCGAGGTGGCAGCGGGGCGCATGTACCGCACCGGCGACCTGGGCCGCTGGCTGCCCGACGGTGCCATCGAGTTCCTCGGCCGCATCGACCAGCAGGTCAAGCTGCGCGGCTTTCGCGTCGAGCCGGGCGAGATCGAGCAGGTCCTTACGCAACACCCCTCGGTGCAGGATGCCGCGGTGGTCGTGGTGGAGGACGGTGCGGGCCATCGGCGCCTCGTGGGCCACTACGTCCTGCACGCCGATGCACCGGCCAGCGCCGCGGAACTTCGTCAGTTCCTGAAGGGCAAGCTGGCCGACCACATGGTGCCGGCTGCGCTGCTGCCCTTGCGGGCGTTGCCACTCACGCCGCTGGGCAAGGTCGACCGCCGGGCGCTCACCCGCGCGCAGGTTCCTGGCGGCAGCGACGCCGAAACCTTTGTTGCCCCTCGCAGTGAGCTCGAGTCGATGCTGGCCGCGATCTGGGCCCGTGTGATCGGTGTCGAGCGCGTCGGCGTGCTCGACAACTTCTTTGAGATCGGTGGCGACTCGATCCTCACGATCCATATCGTGTCGGCCTTGCGCCAGCACGGTCTGCAAATGGCACCGAAGGACTTGTTTCGCCATCCGACGGTGTCCGAGCTTGCCGCCCATCTGTCGGCAACGGGAAGGCCGGCCGGCGCCGACAACAGTGCCGAGCGGCAAGCTGCTGTCGAACAGTCGTGGGAGGTCAGCCGTTGGCGCGAAGTCCTCAAGCCGATGTTCCCCGAGCTCGAAGACGTGTTTCCGCTCGGTGCCACGCAACGTGGCATCTATTTCCAATCGCTGCTGCTGCCCAAGACGTCGGGCGCCTATGTCGAACAGATCGCGTTCGACCTCGTTGGCGCTCTCGACGAAGCGGCCTTCCAGGCGGCCTGGCAGCATGCCGTGCGCGCCGTGGCCAGCCTGCGCACGGCGGTCGTGCGTCGCGGCGCGCCCCATCCCCTGCAGGCGGTGCTGCGCGCGGCCACGCTGGTGCCTTCGTTCCTGGACCTCAGCGAACTGGCAGCCGAACGCCAGCAGTCGCGCCTGGCGTCGCTGGTGTCGGACGATCGCATGAAGGGCTTCGACCTCAAGAAGCCGCCGCTGTGCCGCGTCACGCTGGTGCGCCTGGGCGCGCGGCGCTGGCGGGTGCTGTGGTCCTACCACCACCTCATCCTCGATGGCTGGGCCGAACCGCTGGTGCTGGCCACCGTGTTCCGGGCCTACGACGCCCTGGTCGCCGGCAGTGAACCCGTGCTCGAGGCCGGCACCAGCTATCGCGATTTCGTGCTGTGGTCGGAGGCACAAGATTTGCAGCCGGCCGAGGCCTTCTGGCGCAGCCAATTGGCCGGCTACACCGCGCCGGTGACCATCACTGACACCTCGCCGGCCATCACACCGCCATCCGGCGGCGAGATCATGCACGGCTGGGAACACGCACAACTTCCCAAACCCGAGTTCCAGGCGCTGGAGCATGTGGCTCGCCGGCATGGCCTGACGCTCAGCACCGTGCTGCACGGCGCCTGGGCGCTGCTGCTGCACCGCCGCACGGGCAGCCACGACGTGATGTTCGGCAGCATTGCCTCGGGCCGCCAGTGCCCGATGGCCGGCGTCGACACCGTTCGCGGCCTGGTCGCCGTGACCCAGCCACTTCGCACGCGCGTGCCGGCCGACGTCACGGTCGCCGCCTGGCTGCGCCTGATGCAGATGCAGATGGCCGAGATGCGTGAACACGAGCACACGCCGCTGGCGCTGATCCAGCAGTGGAGCGACGTGCCGGCCGACAAGCGACCGATGTTCGACACCATCGTCGTCGTCGGGAACTACGCCGGCAGCGACCTGGCGACCTGCCGGCCGGCGGAGCTGGAAATTGACCAGGTCGAGTACCACACGCAACCGCTGTTCACCTTCACGCTGTTTGCCACGGTGGAACCGTCGCTGGCGCTGAGCCTCGTTTACGACAAGCGGCGCTGTGCGTCCTCCACCGCGGCAGGGCTGCTGGCAGAGTACGGCCAATTGCTCGCCGGTATCGGCGACAACGCGGAGCAACGTGTGGCCGGTCTGCTGGGCCGCCCCGGCTGAGACTCGGCACGGCACGGTACGCTGTGAAGGAAGTGCAGCTGCACGGCCTCGGTGACCAGTTAGCCCACGGCCCGTCGCAGGACACATTCCTGCACGCCTACACGATCGACTGCGACCTTGCCGCCGATGCCCTGCCGTCACTGCGGTCCCTGCTCGATGGTGCGGAACGGGAGCACATCCGGCGCATCCGGCACACCCTCGAGCAGCAGCGTGCCGCGATCCGGCGCGGCGCCCTGCGCCATGTGCTCGGCGCCTACCTTCAGTTGCCGCCCGAGTGCGTACCCGTGTTTCGGGAGCCCGGCGGGCGCTCGACGCTAAGGCCCGATGGCGGCGGTCGAGCGTTACGCTTCAGCTGCGCTTCCAGCGGCGCGTGGGCGAACATCGTCGTCGGAGCCGGGAGCCACATCGGGATTGACGTTGAGCTGATCTCGCGAGACCGCTTTCCCGATCAACTCGCCGACACGCTGTTGCATGCGCGTGAGATGCCCCTCTTCGCAAACCTGGCGCCGCCCGCGCGCAGTGCCTGGCTGGCCTGTGCCTGGGTGTTGAAGGAGGCGACGCTCAAGGCGCTGGGTCTGGGGCTGAGCGTGGACCCGCGCACCGTGGAGGTGATGACCGGGCCTGCGCCAGATCGGCCGAATGCCGAAGAGTTCTGCCTGCCCGGCTTCCCGCACTTCAGTGCCTGGCTCTGGCGCGAGGGCGAGGTGATCACCGGCATGGTGGTGTCGCGACCCAGCCCGCTTCCACAGCGGTTCCACCTGCGCTGCTAGGGGGCGCGGGCGCCTGTCGTCAGCCAGGCGCCTTCTGGCCCGCAGGCGCCGGCTTCTGGCGCGGACGTGTGGTGTTTGCGGGGGCTGCATTGGCGCGTCCCAGGGCCTCTAGGATGTTGGGCTGATTGGGCATCAGCTTCAAGGCGCCCTTGAGCAGTTCCGCCGCTTCCTTCTTCTTGCCCACCTTCATCAGCACATTGGCCTCGCCCACGTAGGCCGGCCAGTAATCGGGCTTGTGCTTGCGGGATTTCGCAAACTCATCGAGCGCGGACACGTACTCGCCGAGCAACACCCGGGCTTCGCCGATGCGGTAGTGCACCTCGGGCAGCATCACGAAGTCAGGCGGCGAATTCTTGATGACGTAGAAGAAGTCGGAGATCGCCACGTTGATGAGGAAGGTGCGCGTCTGGGGCGGCGTGCCGGCACGGTCGGCGCGCTGCAGGCCGACCATCGCCCAGCAGAAGTGGTGCATGCCCCAGAAGGCCTCGCCCATGATGGCGATCCACTGTGTCGCTCGTGGCGATGGGGTGGTCTTGCTCCAACCCGTGACCGGTATCGCCTGCACGTCCTGGCAGAAGTCTGGCGTCAGGGCGAGTTCGCCGCGCGTGATGTCGTCAAGCTGCGCCGTCGCGTGTCCGTGTGCACATGCCAGCAGTGCAATGGCCCCGAGGTGTCGAAGAAGTGCAGGAAATCTCATGGGACTTGGGACGGCTCGTTCGATGGCAGGACGGCACTTTAGAGAGGTTTGAAGACCACACCCGAATCAAGCTGCCGAAGATGTTGTCGTGCGCCACGCTTTGCGGGCGCGCCGCGTTCCTTGACGCAAGGCTCGTGGCCGCCTGCGCCACACCCGGTTCACCGTGACGCGCTGCGCAAAGCGCCAGGCCCGGGCGAGGCCTGCGAAAAGCAGTCGCATGCAATACTGAGTGGGCTCTCCGTACCCGACTCCGTGCGCGCCCGCGAATGAAGAACACCACGCTGCTCCATCACCTGATCCAGGCGTCCGCAGAGCGAACGCCGGAGGCAATCGCGCTTGGCTCCGGTGCCGCACAGATCAGCTATGGCGCAGTGTACGAGGCTGTCATCGCCTTCGCCAACGGGCTGCTGCAACTTCGAATTCCGCGGGCGGCGCGCGTGGCCGTGTACCTGGAAAAGCGTCCGGAGTTTGTCGCAGCGTGCTTCGGATGCTCGGCGGCGGGCCTGGTCTTCGTGCCGCTCAATCCGCTGCTCAAGCCCGAGCAAGTCGGCCACATCCTGCAGGACTGCGGCGCGGTCGCACTCCTCACCTCACCCGAGCGACTCGATGCCCTGGCGCCGATCCTGCCAGGCTGCACCGCGCTTCGGCATCTGATCCTGACCGACCACGCCAAAGCCTCGCCAGGCGCTGCGGCAGCGGTCCACGCCTACGCCGAATTGCTGGCCGCAGCGCCTGCCGCCACGCACCGGGTCATCGACACCGACATGCTGTCCATCCTCTACACCAGCGGCAGCACCGGCCGCCCCAAGGGCGTGGTGCTGTCCCATCGCAACATGGTGGCCGGCGCCAAGTCGGTGGCCAGCTACCTGGACAACCGGCCCACCGACAGCTTGCTCGCCGCGCTGCCGCTGAGCTTCGACGCCGGCTTCAGCCAGCTCACCACGGCCTTCCATGCCGGCGCCCGCGTGGTGCTGCTGAACTGGCTGCTGCCGCGCGACGTGCTCAAGGCGATGGAACGCGAACGTGTGACGGGTCTGACGGCGGTGCCGCCCCTGTACATCCAGCTGTCTGCGCTGGACTGGCCGCAGGCCATCAACGACAACCTGCGCTACTTCGCCAACACCGGCGGGCGCATGCCGCGTGACACGCTGATGGCGCTGCGTCAACGCGCGCCCGCGGCGCGGCCGTTTCTGATGTACGGGCTGACCGAGGCTTTCCGGTCGACCTACCTGCCGCCGGAAGAAGTGGACCGCCGGCCCGACAGCATCGGCAAGGCCATCCCCAATGCCGAGATCCTGGTGCTGCGCGAAGACGGCACCGAGTGCGATGCCGATGAACCCGGTGAGCTGGTGCACCGCGGGGCACTGGTGGGCATGGGTTACTGGGGCGACGTGGAGAAGACGTCTGAACGCTACAAGCCGCTGCCGCCCGGCGTGGGTGGCCGTGACGCCAGCCTGCCGCTGGCCGAGATCGCGGTGTTCAGCGGCGACACCGTACGCCGCGACGCCGAGGGCTTCTTGTACTTCATCGGCCGCCGCGACGAGATGATGAAGACCTCGGGCTACCGCGTCAGCCCCACCGAGGTCGAAGAGGTGCTCTACCGCACCCGGCTGGTTGGCGAGTGCGTGGCCTTCGGCGTGGACCACGCCACGCTGGGGCAGGCCATTCAGGTGATCGCCACCGCGCCCGATGGCAGTGCCGCATTGGCCGTGGCGCCGCTGCTCACCGAGTGCAAGCGCCAGATGCCGGCCTACATGGTGCCGCACGGCATCGAAGCCATGTCTGGCCCGCTGCCGCGCAACCCCAACGGCAAGATCGACCGCAAGCTGCTGGCCACCGCCTGGGTGCAGCGGCGCGAAGCCGCGCCAGCCCCCACATGAACGAGCCGCGCGCACTCCCGGTGCATGTGCCGATGGACCAGTTCGCCGTGCACGACGGCGAACTGCAGATCGGCGGCATGCCGCTCACTCGCCTGGCCGCGCGCGTCGGCCAGACGCCCTTCTTCGCCTATGACCGCGGCCTGCTGCGCGCGCGCGTGGCTGAACTGCGGGCCGCCCTGCCCCGCGGCGTCAAGCTGCACTTCGCGATGAAGGCCAACCCCATGCCGGCCGTGGTGGGGCTGATGGCCACACTGGTCGACGGCATCGACGTGGCCTCGGCCGGTGAACTGAAGGTGGCACTGGATGCTGGCGCCGACCCGGCCGAGGTGAGCTTTGCCGGCCCCGGCAAACGCGACCCCGAACTGCGCCAGGCGGTGGCCAGCGGCGTGCTGGTCAACGTGGAATCCATGCGCGAACTGCCGGTGCTGGCCGCGGCCTCCCAGGCGCTGGGTATGCCGGCGCGCGTGGCGATCCGCGTCAACCCCGACTTCGAACTCAAGGGCTCGGGCATGAAGATGGGCGGCGGGCCCAAGCAGTTCGGCGTCGATACCGAGCAGGTGCCCGATATGTTGCGGTGGCTCGCCCGCGAAGGCCTGGCCTTCGAGGGCTTCCACCTCTTTGCGGGTTCGCAGAACCTCAACGCCCAGAGCATCTGCGAGGCGCAAGGCAAGAGCTACGAACTGGCGCTGCGGCTGGCCGAGTTCGCGCATGTCCCGGTGCGCTTCCTGAACCTGGGCGGTGGTTTCGGCATCCCCTACTTCCCGGGTGACAGGCGCCTGGACCTGGCGCCCATCGGCGCCAATCTGACGGCGCTGCAGGAGCGCGCCCGCAGCGACATGCCGCAGGCCAGTTTCGTCATCGAACTCGGCCGCTACCTGGTGGCCGAAGCGGGCATCTACGTCACGCGCATCATCGACCGCAAGCTGTCGCGCGGACAGGTGTTCCTGGTGACCGATGGCGGCCTGAACCACCATCTGGCGGCCAGCGGCAACTTCGGCCAGGTGCTGCGCAAGAACTACCCGGTGAGCATCGGCAACCGCGCCGGCAGCGCGCAGTGCGAAGTCGCCAGCGTCGTGGGCCCCTTGTGCACGCCGCTGGACCTGCTGGCCGACCGCATGCAGTTGCCGGTGGCTGACGTGGGCGACCTCGCGGTCGTGTTTCAGTCGGGCGCCTATGGGGCCAGTGCCAGCCCGCAGGCCTTTCTCGGGCATCCGGCCTGCGTCGAGGTGCTGGTCTAGCACCCCGGCGCCGGATCAGATCTTCATCGGGCCGATGTAGGACTCGCCGTAGGCCAGGCCGGTGACGAACACCACGCGGTCGATGCTGTTCCGTGTCAGCCCGCCATGGAACCAGTTGAACCACAGGTGGGCAATGCCCAGTTCGCGCACAGGCCCCATGCGCCCGGCCTGCGGCTTCACGAGCGGCAGCGAACGAAGAACCAGGCCGGTCCGCTCGAAGGCGAGGCGGCCATCGATCCAGACGCGAACCTCGCCATTCGGCGTCCAGTACTGCTGCACCCCGTTGATCAGATGCGGTGCACCGTTGACCGTGGCCGGCTGGTCGATGGAGTTGAGGTTGACCTCTTCCTCGACGCAGTACCAGCGGTCTGCGTAGATCGCCGAGCCGAGGCCCCCGCGCTGCCCAAGGGCCGTCAACGAGCGGTCTGCGTCGTTGCCATAGTTGTGGCCGGGCACGTTCTGCTGAAAGTCGTAGAAGCTGTACGAACGCGACCAGGCGCCTGCCGAGGGGCTGTTCTCGTCATACCAGTAGTCGGAGAACTCCTGCCGCAAGGTCCAGCCCTTGCCACCGCCCGCCGAACCCGAGTTGCCGCCCTCGGTCGTCTTGTGGGCACTGCCGATCGAGCACTTGCCAGCCATGTCCGTCCAGGTGGGCACTCCGAGCTTGAGCACGTGGTACTTGTCGGCCATGGCGATGCTGTACGGCGATCGATGGCGTGAGCCCAGGCGCATGTAGTAACGCACGAACAACCGCCGCTGCAGGCCATAGCGGCTGATGGGCAGGAAGATGAAGCTGTTCGCGCCGGCAGTGCCGGACTGCCCGCCTTCCACGCCGTCGGCGATGCCCCCGGCCTTGTCCATGCGCACCTTCAGCGCGCCGATGCCGGGCGCCAGGGCCTGGAAGTTCTCGCCCGCGTATGAACTCGACACGAGTTCGGCGCCGCCAGCGCTCCAAGCGCCCAGCCACTTGCCTTGGCCGATGTGCGGCAAGGTCACGGTGTTGGGGGTGCCACCGTACAGCACAGGGTCGAACACCCGCGACTCGTCGAAGTCCATCGGGCCGATGGGGCTGACCTCGGAGTAGACCCAATCCGCAAAGCGGCTGCCGTCGTGATACCGGTGCTGCCCAAGGATCGATGCGTGGGTGTTCAGCCCCTGATCCAGGGGATAGGCGTTGGCTACGCCGGTCTGCACCGCTTCTCCGTTGACGGGCGGGTCGGCCAGAAAGAACTCAAGCCTCGGGTTGCTGCCATCCCAGTGCTGGGTGACGCGGAACCTCAGGATGGCGCGCTGCACGGCGCGGGTGGGCCGGTCGAACTCCAGCGCTGAGGGAAACTGCAGTTCCTGTGCCGTGGCATTGGGCTGGTTGAGGCCGGCCGACAACATGGCAGATACGCGACAGGCCAGCGTTGCGGTACTGCCGTCGGTGTAAGTGACATCGATGGCAGGGCGCCAGGCCGCATTCGTGCTGAAGCGGCCCGCCAAGACGCGCGGGGCCGTGCTGCTGGGTGGCTGCCGCACGATCCAGGCATTCCAGCGCCCCGCTGTCTGCACCAGCTGCAAGGCCGTCGTGACGTCGGCCGTGTAATCAGCCCCGGCACTGGAACCGGAGGCTGCGTTCGTGAGTACCGAGGCCCACGCGCTTGTGCCCATCTGCACCCGATTGGCGTCGATCCAGTCGCCTCCGGCGTTGCGCCACTTCCAGCCCGTACCGAAGTCGACGTAGTCCCGGTGCGGCCCGACCACGTCGAGACTGAGCGCCGAGCCACCGGCGATGCGCGACGGCTCGCTGGCCTTGGTGACGCTGCTGAAGAGATAGCTCTGCGCGTAGCGATAGGGCCCGGGCGGCCCGGACGCCGGCGTGTTCGGCACCTGGCCCGAAGGGGCCGGCGCAGGCGGTGGCGGTGGCGGCGGTGGCGGCGTCGGTGCAGCTGGCGGCGGCGGTGGCGGTGGCGCCACCGGGGGCGGCCCTGCCACCGGGCCCGGGCTGGGGGCCGGCGCATCGCCGCC
>JANNFE010000423.1:0-2439 GCA_031379415.1 Betaproteobacteria bacterium
CACGGCAACTTCACGGCGGCGTGAACGCCCTCGGGCGCGGCCCACAATGCGCGCCATGGCCAAGACCATCTACACCTGCCGTGAATGCGGCGGCAGCAACGCCAAGTGGCTGGGCCAGTGCCCGCACTGCAAGGCCTGGAACACGCTCGACGAAGGCGTGGCCGAAGTGGCCGGCCCGGCCACGCGCAACACCCGCTTCCAGGCCCTGGCGCGCAGCCAGCCGGTGGCCACGCTGAGCGAGATCGACGCCGCCGACGTGGCACGCACGCCCACCGGCCAGGAGGAGCTGGACCGCGTGCTCGGCGGCGGCATCGTCGAAGGCGCGGTGGTGCTGATCGGCGGCGACCCCGGCATCGGCAAGAGCACGCTGCTGCTGCAGGCCGTGGACGCGCTGTCGTCGCAGATGAAGGTGCTGTACGTGACGGGCGAAGAGAGTGGTGCACAGATTGCGCTGCGCGCGCGCCGGCTGGGCCTTTCCGGCACGAAGGTGCGCGTGCTGGCCGAGATCCAGCTGGAGAAGATCGTCGCCGCCATCGAGGCCGAATGTCCTTTGGGTGAACCCGCCTTCTGCGTCATCGACTCCATCCAGACCGTCTACTCCGACCAGCTCAACTCGGCCCCCGGCAGCGTGGCCCAAGTGCGCGAATGCGCGGCGCAGCTCACGCGCGTGGCCAAGACGCGTGGCTGCACCGTGGTGCTGGTGGGCCATGTCACCAAGGAAGGCGCACTCGCCGGGCCGCGCGTGCTGGAGCACATCGTCGACACGGTGCTCTACTTCGAAGGCGACACGCACAGCAGCTTCCGCCTGGTGCGCGCCATCAAGAATCGCTTCGGCGCGGTCAACGAGATCGGCGTGTTTGCGATGACCGAACGGGGTTTGAAAGGGGTGTCCAACCCGAGTGCCATCTTCCTGTCCACGCACGGCGAGCCGGTGCCCGGCACCTGCGTGCTGGTGACGCTGGAAGGCACGCGGCCGCTGCTGGTGGAGATTCAAGCGCTGGTCGACAGCGGCGGCCCCAGCCCGCGGCGCCTGAGCGTGGGCCTGGACCGCGACCGCCTGGCCATGCTGCTGGCCGTGCTGCACCGCCACGCCGGCGTGGCCTGCCTGGACCAGGACGTGTTCGTGAATGCCGTGGGCGGCGTGCGCATCGGCGAGCCGGCGGCCGACCTGGCGGTGCTGCTGGCCATCCAGGGCAGCCTGCGCGGCAAGCCGCTGCCGCGCGGCTTCATCGCCTTCGGCGAGGTCGGCCTGGCGGGCGAGGTGCGGCCGGCGCCGCGGGGCCAGGAACGCTTGAAGGAAGCCGCCAAACTGGGCTTCTCCATCGCCGTGGTGCCGAAGGCGAACGCACCGAAGAAGCCGATCGAAGGCCTTACCGTGCATGCGGTGGAGCGCATCGAGCAGGCCATCGAGGTCGTGCGCGGCCTGTCCTGAGCGCCCGTCCCCTCCACGAAGGGCGACACGGCGGCCGGCCCTGTGTTCGACTGCGGTGCATGAACACACTGCAACACACGCTGGTGGCCGGCGCACTGAGCCTGTGCCTGCTGGCTACCGCCACCCACGCCGCCGACGGCGTGCAGATCAACGGCCGCGCGCTCGACGACGCGCAGCAGCAGGCCCTGCGCATGCTGGAACAGCGCGTGGGCCCGGTGCCTGCCGGCACCTACTGGTACGACGTGCACACCGGCGCTGCAGGCCGCTGGGGCGGGCCGGTGGCGGTGTTCCTGCCGCCAGGTCTGCCACTGGCGGGCGCCTTGCCCGCGCAGGCTTCGGGGGGTGGCGACGGGCGGCTCACCGGCGTCTTCATCAACGGCCGCGAGCTGCACCCGGCCGACGTGATGGCGCTGCGCCGCTACGGGCCAGTGATGGCGGGCCGCTATGCCTGGGACGCCGCAGGCCACGTCAGCACCGAAGCCGGGCAATGGCTCTTCAACTTCAACAGCGTGATGGCGGCGCAGGCGCGCGCTAACGGCGGCACTTACCACCGCAGCGACCCGTCGCGCGGCGAGAGCACCACCGTCACCAGCGGCTGCGCAGCGGTCAGCGGGCGGCTGCGTTCGAGCGACACCTCCAGCGGCTATTCCTACTACGTCGGCTGCGATTGAGACTGGCCCGCCAACGCGGCGGGCCTTGTCTGCGCTGGCACAGTCCCCATCTCACGGAGCTGATGGTGTTCTTGCGCGGAGGTGCGTGATGTGGAAGCGTCTGGCGGTGCTGTGGACGGTGGTGCGCGGCGACGCGCGGCAGCTCTGGCTGGCCTTGCGGCACCCGCTGTCGCCACGCTGGCTGAAGCCGGCGGTGGCGCTGATGGTGATCTACGTGATCTCGCCGGTGGACTTCATCCCCGACGTGATCCCGCTGCTGGGCGTGGTCGACGACGTGGTGCTGGTGCCGCTGGCCATGCGCTTCCTGCTGCGCCGGCTGCCGGCGGCGGTGCGCGC
>JANNFE010000380.1:0-8456 GCA_031379415.1 Betaproteobacteria bacterium
GTTCTTCGAGAGCATGCAAGTCGACGGGCGCGCACTGCCGCGCTTCACGTTCCAGGGCTGAGGGTTTAGCGTCCTGAGGTGCCTGTCATGGTCGGCGTCAACGCCTACCTCAACTTCAGCCGCCACACCGAAGCCGCCTTCCAGTTGTGCCGCTCGGTCTTCGGAAGCGACTTCAAGGGTCCCATGCATCGCTTTGCCGACATCCCGCCGGTGCCACGCCAGCCGCCGGCGGCCGGCGCCGACCGGGAACTGGTAACGCACGTCGAGCTGCCCCTGCTGGGCGGCCATGTGCGGATGGGCACCGACGCCCCCGAGTCGATGGGCTTCACGGCCACGCCCCGCAACAATGTGTACATCAACCTGGAGCCCGACACGCGCGCCGACACCGAGCGCCTGTTCCAGGGCTTGGCCGCCTGTGGCCAGGTGGAGATGCCGCTGCAGGACATGTTCTGGGGCGCCCACTTCGGCAGCCTGACCGACCGCTACGGCGTGCGCTGGATGTTCAACTGCGCCCAGAAGGCCTGAGGCGGCGCGCCGGGGTCCGGCCGGCATGGTCTTGATGAGCCTCATCAGTGGCTGGATGCGAGCGCACACTGTCATCATGACATCGAAAAATCATCATTTACGGGCGTCAGTTACAGACAAGCGCTGGGGTCGTCAGCACTCGCGGGGTGAGAGTGCTAATATCTTTGGAACTCGACCTCCATCAAGAGGATCACAGTCCGCATGAATGTCACCTCTGCCACCGCCTTGACCCTTCGCGACCCCTGGTCGCTGGTGCCCTCGCTGGGCAACCTGGATGCCTATGTCTCGGCCGTGAACCGCATGCCCATGCTCACGCAGACCGAAGAGACGCAGCTCGCCCGCGCCTTGCGGGACCAGGGCGACCTGCAGTCGGCCGGGCGCCTGGTGCTGTCGCACCTGCGCCTGGTGGTGTCGATCTCGCGTCAGTACATGGGCTACGGCCTGCCGCAGGGCGACCTGATCCAGGAAGGCAACGTCGGCCTGATGAAGGCCGTCAAGCGCTTCGACCCCGAACAGGGCGTGCGCCTGGTCAGCTACGCCATGCACTGGATCAAGGCCGAGATCCACGAGTACATCCTGAAGAACTGGCGCATGGTCAAGGTGGCCACCACCAAGGCCCAGCGCAAGCTGTTCTTCAACCTGCGCTCGATGAAGCAAGGCATGAAAGCCGATGCCGCCGACGGCGACACGCACCGCAACACGCTCACGCCGACCGAGGTGGCCAGCGTAGCGCGCGAGCTGAACGTCAAGCGCGAAGAGGTCATCGAGATGGAGATGCGCCTGTCGGGCGGCGATGTGGCCCTGGAGCCGCAGACTGACGACGGTGAAGAGAGTTACGCGCCCATCGCTTACCTGGCCGACGACAGCAGCGAGCCTACGCGCCGCATCGAAGCGCGCCACCGCGACTGGCTGTCGGGCGACGGCATCACGCAGGCGCTGGACGTGCTGGACGCGCGCAGCCGCCGCATCGTGGAAGAGCGCTGGCTCAAGGTCAACGACGACAGCTCCGGTGGCATGACGCTGCACGAGCTGGCGGCCGAGTACGGCGTCAGCGCCGAGCGCATCCGGCAGATCGAAGTGGCCGCGCTCAAGAAGATGCGCAAGGCTCTGGAGAACTGACCTACCCCCGAAGCGGTCTGCGGCCGCCTCCCCCTCAAGGGGGCGACGCCAGCGGCCCGGCATAGTTCGCTCCGCGGCGTCAGCTGGATTCAGCCGGCCTTCAGCAGCAACTGCAAGTCGTTCTTCAGCGCCTCGGCGCCGCTGCCGTAGCGCGTGAAGAGGCGGATGCGGCCCTGGGTGTCGAAGATGTAGCTGCCCGCGGTGTGGTCCATCGTGTAGCTGTCTTCGGTCTTGCCCGGCACCTTGGCGTAGAAGACCTTGAAGGCCTTGGCCACGGCACGGGTCTCGTCCGCACTGCCGCGCAGCGCCACGAAGTCGGCGCCGAAGTTCTCGGTATAGGCCTTCAGCACCTGCGGTGTGTCGCGCTCGGGGTCGACCGTGATGAACACGCCCTGCACCTTCTGCCCGTCGGCGCCGAGTGCCTTGCGCACGCCGGCCAGTTCCACCAGCGTGGTGGGGCAGACGTCGGGGCATTGCGTGAAGCCGAAGAAGACGACGACGAGCTTGCCCTTGAAGTCGGCGATGCTGCGGCGGCGGCCGTCGACATCGGCCAGCGGGAAGTCCTGCGCGTAGTTGGCGCCGGTGATGTCGACGGCCTTGAACTGCGGTTTGCCGCTCTGCCCGCAGGCGGCCAGCGCCAGCGTCGCGGCACTGGAACCGATCAGGTGACGACGCGTGACAGCCATGGCATGAGGTAGTGGTCGAGCAACAGCGCGGCGAACAGCAGCGACAGGTGCCAGATGGAGAAGCGGAAGGTCTTGCGCGCCAGCGCGTCGCTGTAGTCGCGCCACAGCTGCCAGGCGTAGAGCGTGAACATGGCGCCCAGCACCACCGCGGCGGCCAGGTACAGCCAGCTGCTCATGCCGTGGATGAACGGCAGCAGTGTGGCCGCGAAGAGCACGATGGTGTAGAGCAGCACCTGCAGCCGGGTGAACTCGGGGCCATGGGTGATGGGCAGCATGGGCAGACCGGCTCTGCGGTAGTCCTCGGCGCGATACAGCGCCAAGGCCCAGAAGTGTGGCGGCGTCCACAGAAAGATGATCAGGCACAGGATCATGGCTTCCGCACCCACTTCGCCCGTCATCGCGGCCCAGCCCAGCACCGGCGGCATGGCGCCGCTGGCGCCGCCGATGACGATGTTCTGCGGCGTCAGCGGCTTCAGCACCACGGTGTAGACCACCGCGTAACCCACGAAGGTGGCGAAGGTCAGCCACATCGTCAGCGGGTTGACCCAGGCGTAGAGCACTGCGCTGCCCAGGGCGCAGAGCAGCGCCGAGAAGGCCAGTGTGTATGGCGTTGTCAGCTCACCTTTGGCGGTAGGTCGCCAGGCCGTGCGCTGCATGCGCTTGTCGATGTGCTGTTCGACCAGGCAGTTGAAGGCCGCGGCGGCGCCGGCCACCAGCCAGATGCCCAGCGTGGCGGCACCCGCCAGGCGCCAGTCGGGCCAGCCGGGTTCGGACAACAGCATCCCGATGAGGGCGCAGAAGACGATCAGCTGCACCACGCGCGGCTTCGTCAGCGCGTAGAACTGCTTCCAGCGCGAGCTGCGTATCCGCGGTGCGGCGAGGGTCTGGTCCATGGGCAAGCCGCGATTCTAGGCAGCGGCCATGGCGTTCCGCACTTCGCCAGCGACGCGGCGTGGCGCGCTGCGCGCCAGCAGCAGGGCCAGCGTCAGCACCAGCGCGGCGGCGCCGGCCGAATGCCCCAGCGCCGCGGGCAACGGCCAGCCCAGCACCACGTTCGACAGGCCGCTGCCCAGTTGCGCGAGCAGCAGCACCGCCAGCAGCAGGCCGAAGCGGCGCCAGGCCGGCTCGGCCCTGCACCACAGCCGCCAGGCCAGCAGGGCCAGCACCGCGCTGGCCACCACCGCAAACAGCCGGTGCACCATGTGGATGCCGACCAGTGACTCGTGCGTGATGCCGCCTTCGCCCAGGCCGCGCAGCAGCGTGAAGCCGCGCGCCAGCTCCATGTCGGGCCACCACTGGCCATTGCAGGTGGGGAAGCCCTGACAGGCCAGCACCGCGTAGTTCGTGCTGACCCAGCCACCCAGCGCCACCTGAACGGCCAGCACCGCCAGCGCTGCCTTGGCGCCCTGACGCAAGCCGACAGGCAATGCCAGTGGCCGCTGGCGGAAGGCCTCGTGCTGCAGCGCCAGCAAGGCGAGCAGCGCCAGGCCGCCCAGCAGGTGCAGCGTGACGATGGCCGGGTAGAGCTTCAGCGTCACCGTGTACTTGCCGAACAGGCCCTGCACGATGACCCACACCAGCGTGAGGGTGGGCCACCAGGGCGAGAAGGGCAGGCGCTGCCGATCCTTCCAGCTCACCGCTGCCATCACGACGATGAGCACGCCCACGGTCATGGCCAGATAGCGGTGGATCATCTCGATCCAGGCCTTGTTCCAGGTGACTGGGCCGCCGGGCGCTTCGGTCATGGCGGCGTGGATTTCCTCGCGCGCGCCCAGCGGGCTGGCTTCGCCGTAGCAACCGGGCCAGTCAGGGCAGCCCAGGCCCGAGTGCGACAGCCGCGTGAAGGCGCCGAAGACCACCAGGTCGAAGGTCAGGAAGAGCGTGATCGCGGTCAGTGCAGCGAGCCGGCCGCGCGTGTCGCTGCCGCGCTGGCGCAGCCACACATAGCCCAGCGGCAACAGCGCGATGACACCGGCCAGCAGCGCCAGGCGCAGCGCGGGCGCGAAGTCGATCAGTGGCTGCGGGCTGTCCATGTCTCAGCGGCCCGGCGTGTCCCACGAAGCGGAAGCGCGCAACACACGCTCCAGGTCACGCTTCACGCGTTTGGGATCAGCCTGGGCCGGCATGCGCATCATCCATTCACCCATCGGGTCAACGAGGTACAGATGGTCCTCGATGGCGTGGCCAGCCTCGGGCCCGAGCCAGCGCGCCACGGCTTCGCGGTCGGCGCGCAAAGCGTTCACCGGCACCGCGGCCGTGATGGCACTGCGCAAGGCAGGGGCCAGCGGCGCGCCGTCGGTGATGAGCCAGACCTTGTCGAGGCGGTCGCGCTCGCGGCCCAGCATCTCGCGCAGTTGACGCTGCATGAAGATGCGCTGCTCGCAGGCGGCGTCGCAAGCGGCCGGACCAACGGCCACCAGCAGCCATTGGCCACGCAGCGAACGCGCAGGCACTGGCTGGCCGTCAAGGTCTTGCAGCACCAGATCCGGCAGCGCGCGCGTCGGCAGGATCAGCGTGCCGTAGTTGCTGCGTCCCTCGGGCCGGATGACGAAGTAGGTGAGGTAGGACGCCACCACTGGCGCGGCGCAGACCAGCAGCACGACCAGCATCTTCAGCCGGCCCGTGCGCGTGCGCCGCTCGGCGGCCTGGGCGGGGTCGGCCAAGTCGGGGCCGGCCATGCTGTGCACCGACATGAGCAGCGGCTCAGGCGCGGCGCGCACGTCGGGGGCGGATGAGTTGGAACCAGACATAAAGACCGATGATGAGCGCGCTGAGGGCGAACCACTGGAAGGCGTAGCCGTGGTGCTTCTGCACGTCGGCGGCGGGTGCCGGCCACTGGCGCTGCAGCCCGTCGGGCGGACCATCAGCAGGCTGCTCCTGCACCACCATCAGCGGCCGCAGCGGCAGCCCGGTTTCGCGTGCAAAAGCAGCGAGATTGAGATTCTGCCGGATCGGCCCCGAGGCCGCCCCCGCGAAGTCGTACAACCGCGCCGGGCCGGGGGCGATGCGGCCCGTCACCTCTGCTGCACCAGGCGGTGGCGGCGGCGCGGCGATGCGGGTGCGGTCCAGCAGGTCGCGCGGTACCCAGCCGCGCTGCACCAGTACCACGCTCGCATCGGCCAGACGCAGCGGTGTCAGCACATAGAAGCCGGGCTGGCCGCGCATCTGGCGGTTCTCGAGATAGACGGTCTGCGCAGCCAGCCACACGCCCTGCAGCGTGACGGCGCGGTGCAACTGCATGGCTGCGGTGGCCGCGTCGCGCGCCAGCTCGGCAGCTGGCAGCGGCGGCAGCGCACGCTGGCTCTGCAGGGCCTGCTGAAGCTGGAGCTTCTGCGCCGCGCGATCGAGCTGCCACAGGCCCAGCCGCGCTGTCCCAGCGGCGGCCAGCAGCGCCACGACCAGCACGATGGCATCACGCGTCTTCACGGCGCCGCCCGAAGGTGGCGCGGATAATCTGCGCCGATGAAGATCGTGATGGTGTTGATGCTGGTGGCCGTGCTGGGGGCGCTGGCGAGCGCGGGCTTCTTCATGCTGCGCAAGGACAAGGACGGTGAGCAGCACCGAAGCAACCGCATGGCGCGTGCGCTGGCGCTGCGCGTGGCCTTGAGCGTGGCGCTCTTCCTGTTCATCCTGCTCAGCTGGTACATGGGCTGGGTACGACCCGGCGGTTTGCCTGTCGGTCGCTGACGAAACGCTGCGAAACGCAGAAAGACAAACGCCGCCCGCGGCGGCGTTGTCGCTGGACCCGCGGCGAAGTCAGAGCCAGTACACCAGGAAGTACAGGCCCAGCCACACCACGTCGACGAAGTGCCAGTACCAGGCTGCACCCTCGAAGCCGAAGTGGCGCTTGGGCGTGAAGTGCCCGCTCATCAGGCGCAAGGTGATGAAGGTCAACATCAACATGCCGACGAAGACGTGGAAGCCGTGGAAGCCAGTGAGCATGAAGAAGGTAGAGCCGAAGATGCCCGAGCTGAGCTTGAGGTTCAGGTCGCGGTAGGCATGCATGTACTCGAAGGCCTGCACGCCGACGAAGGTGGCACCCAGCGCGACGGTGATCCACATCCAGGCGATGGTCTTGCCGCGCTGCCCCGCAATCAGAGCGTGGTGGGCGATGGTCAAAGTGACGCCTGACGTCAGCAGCAGCGCCGTATTCACCGTCGGCAAGGGCCAGGGGCCGACCGTGGTGAAGGCTTCCACCGTGCCGGCCGGTGAGGCCGTGATGCCGGGGCCCATGCTGGGCCACAGGGCCTTGAAGTCAGGCCACAGCAGCTGGTTCTCCAGGCTGCCTAGGCTGGGGATGGCAAACACGCGGGCCCAGTACAGCGCGCCGAAGAAGGCCGCGAAGAACATCACCTCGCTGAAGATGAACCAGCTCATGCTCCAGCGGAAGGACACGTCGATGCGGTCGGAGTAGAGGCCGCTCTCGCTTTCGTGGATGGCCTGCTTGAACCACTGGAACAGCACCGTCAACCACAGCACGACACCGGCCAGCAACACGTAGGCGCCCCAGCCGGCGCCGTTGACCCATTGCCCGGCACCCAGGATGACGAGGAAGAGGCCGCAGGCCACCAGCACCGGGTGAGGCGACGGCGAAGGGACGTAGTAGTGCGGTGCGGTGCCCGCTGGGGTGGTGGCTGCCATGGTGCTCATCTCTCCTCGAACCGAATGTTCCTGAATCTGTGCGGCTTCTCAGCCGCCAGCCACGCCACTGCCCACCACCCAGCGCACCAGCAGCACCAGCACGGCGATGAACAGCAGCGCGCCGATGAGGCCGGCCACGATCACGTGCACCGGGTTGAGCTTCTGATGGTCCTGCGCCTGGTCGGCCGAGCGGCGCACGCCGAAGAAGGACCAGCCGACGGCACGCACCGTCTGCATGAAGGACCCGCGGCGGGCGACCGCTTCCTTGAAGTCTGCACTCATGCGCCGCCCAGCTTCACGCCCACCTGGCCGACCGTACCCACAGGCGCCGCCGGTACCTTGCCGCCCACCTCGAAGAAGGTGTAGGACAAGGTGATGGTGGTCACGTCCTTCGGCAGCTTGGGATCGATGACGAAGGCGACCGGCCAGGTCTTGGTTTCGCCGGCCGCCAGCTTCCACTCGTTGAAGCAGAAGCATTCCACCTTGTTGAAGTAGGCGCTGGCCTGCATCGGCGCGTAGCTCGGAATGGCCTGTGCGGCCATGGTGCGCGTCTGGCGATTGCGGAACTCGTACATCACCGTGTTCAGCTCACCCGGGTGTACCTGCATCGAACGCATGGCCGGCTTGAAGTCCCAGGGCCCGCGCACGTTGGCGTCGAACTCCACGGTGATGGTGCGGCTGCGGTCGACCTGGGTGTTGGCCGGCAGCTGCGTCTTGCCGCTCCAGTTGCCGCTGGCCACGCGCTGGTCGGCCAGCGTCAACACGTTGATGCCCAGCGCGTCGCAGATGGCGCGGTACATCGGCACCAGCGCATAGCCGAAGCCGAACATGGCCACCACCACGACGAGCAGCTTGCCCAGCATGCGGCGGTTGTGTGCGAGCAGCAGCTTCATCGCGGCTTCAGCGCCCGAAGAAGATCATCTTGACCATGAAGCCGGCGCCGAAGACCACCGCCACCGTCGCCAAGATCAACGCCAGCCGCAGATTGGCCTTGCGTTGCTGTTCGGTCGGCGACATGGCGCGCGCTCAGCCCACCACGCGGGTGGCAGTGGCGTCCAGCTTGGGCGGCGTCTCGAAGGTGTGCCAGGGCGCCGGCGACGGCACTTCCCATTCCAGGCCTTCAGCGGCTTCCCAGGGTTTCTGCGCCGCCGGCTCGCCCTTGCCTTGCATCATGGGCAGCGCGACGAAGACGAAGAAGTAGACCTGCATGAGCCCGAAGCCGAAGGCGCCCACCGAGGCCAGTGCATTGAAGTCGGCGAACTGCATCGGATAGTCGGCATAACGACGCGGCATGCCGGCCAGACCCAGGAAGTGCATCGGGAAGAAGGTGACGTTGAAGAAGATCAACGAGCCCCAGAAGTGGATCTTGCCGCGTGTTTCGGAGTACATCACGCCGGTCCACTTCGGCCCCCAGAAGTAGACGCCGCCGAACAGGCCGAACAGCGAGCCGGCCACCAGCACGTAGTGGAAGTGCGCCACCACGTA
>JANNFE010000001.1:0-1733 GCA_031379415.1 Betaproteobacteria bacterium
GACCTCCTGGGCAACCAGGTGCAATCACTGTTCGCCTCCGCGCCGTCGGCGGTGTCGCAGATCAAGGCCGGGAAAATCCGCGCCCTCGCGGTGACCGGCGCGAAGCGCAGCGAGGCCTTGCCGGAGGTCCCGAGCATCGCCGAGACCTACCCCGGATACGACGTCAGCAACTGGTACGCCTTCGTCGCGCCATCGAAGCTGCCGCGCGAACTGGCCGAACGCTGGAATCGCGAAATCGTCCGCGCCCTCAACGACCCCGAGGTGCGCGAGAAGATCCGCGAGCACGGCATGGACGCGGCGCCCTCGACGCAGAAGGAACTTGCCGAGCGGATCGAGCGCGAATACGTGCTGTGGCAGGGGATCGTCAAGCGGGCGGGGATCACCGCGGACTGACTGCGACCTTGCAATGCGCGGCGTTGCCGAGTGTTTTTGATATTGCACTGCGGTAAAATCTTGACTTAAATCAAATTTTCTGGCGAGCAGCCACGCGCGCAATGACCAATCTCGCCGATCCCCCCCTCGATGCAATTCCGGCCGCCGCGCTGCCCGACGCGCCCGCACGACTGCGCGAGATTCCCTACAACTACACCTCGTTCTCCGATCGCGAAATCGTCATTCGCCTGCTCGGCGCGCCGATCTGGGACGTCCTCTCCACCCTGCGCGGCGAGCGCCGCACCGGGCGCTCGGCCCGCATGCTCTACGAGGTGCTGGGCGACATCTGGGTGGTGCAGCGCAACCCGTACCTCGAAGACGACCTGCTCGACAACCCCAAGCGCCGGCGACTGCTGATCGATGCGCTGAACCACCGCCTGTCCGAAGTGGCCCAGCGGCGCACGCCCGAAGCGGACGCCGTGCGCGACGGCCATGTGGGTGAGCTGCTGCAGATGGCGCGCACGGCGGTCGAGCGCTTTGCCAGCCACTTCGCCACCGTGGCGAGCCTGCGCCTGCGCAGCCGCAAGGTGCTGGGCCGGGCCACGGCCAAGGACAACATCAAGTTCGACGGCCTGTCGCGGGTGTCGCATGTGACCGACGCCACCGACTGGCGGGTGGAACTCCCCTTCGTGGTGCTGACGCCCGACACCGAGGCCGAGATGGCCGCCCTGGTGGCCGGTTGCGTCGAACTGGGCCTGACCATCATCCCGCGTGGCGGTGGCACTGGCTACACCGGCGGCGCCGTGCCGCTGACCTGGAAGAGCGCGGTCATCAACACCGAGAAGCTCGAGCAGATGACCGAGGTCGAGTTCGTCGACCTGCCGGGTGTCGGGCGGAAAGTGGCCACGGTGTGGACGGGTGCCGGCGTGGTCACCCAGCGCGTGGCCGACGCAGCCGAGCGTGCCGGCCATGTGTTTGCCGTCGACCCCACCAGCGCCGAGGCCAGCTGCCTCGGCGGCAACATCGCGATGAATGCCGGTGGCAAGAAGGCGGTGCTGTGGGGCACGGCGCTCGACAACCTGGCCTCCTGGCGCATGGTGACACCGCAGGCCAAGTGGCTGGAGGTGGTGCGCCTGAACCACAACCTGGGCAAGATCCACGACATCCCGCTGGCCAGCTTCGAGCTGCGCTGGTTCGACGCCAGCGGCAAGCACCTGGAAAAGACCGAGCGGCTCGACATCCCCGGCAGGGTGTTCCGCAAGGAAGGCCTGGGCAAGGACGTCACCGACAAGTTCCTGGCCGGCCTGCCCGGCATCCAGAAGGAAGGCTGCGACGGCCTGATCACCAGCGCGCGCTGGATC
>JANNFE010000039.1:0-17385 GCA_031379415.1 Betaproteobacteria bacterium
AAGCTCGAATTCCTGAGCGACGATGAACTCGCGCCCTTCGCCGACTACAAGCAGCGTGTCGATCCCGAGGGCCGCTTCAACAAGGGCAAGCTGCTGCGCGGTGCGGCTTCCGACTCGCGCGTGTCCGACCTGAGCGCGGCCTACACACCGAGCTTCGGGCTCATGGGCCACGAGTCGCTCATCATGCAGCAGAGCGACATCGGCGCCATCAGCGAGAGCATCAAGGACTGCCTGCGCTGCGGCAAGTGCAAGCCGGTGTGCGCCACCCACGTGCCGCGCGCCAACCTGCTGTACAGCCCGCGCAATAAGATCCTGGCGACCAGCCTGCTGATCGAGGCCTTCCTGTACGAAGAGCAGACGCGCCGCGGCGTCAGCGTGCAGCACTGGGAAGACTTCGAGGACGTGGCCGATCACTGCACCGTGTGCCACAAGTGCGAAAGCCCGTGCCCGGTGAAGATCGACTTCGGCGACGTCACCATGGCCATGCGCAACCTGCTGCGCAAGATGGGCAAGAAGAGCTTCCGCCCCGGCAACGCAGCGGCCATGCTGTTCCTGAACGCCACCAACCCGCAGAGCATCCGGCTGCTGCGGCGTGGCATGGTCGATGTCGGCTTCAAGGTCCAGCGCTTCCTGAACGGCATGCTCAAGCTGGCCGCGCGCAAGCAGACCGCCGCACCGCCGGCCACGCTGGGCCTGCCGGCAGTGAAGGAACAGGTCATCCACTTCATCAACAAGAAGCTGCCGGGCGGCCTGCCCAAGCGCACGGCGCGCGCGCTGCTGGACATCGAGGACAAGGACTACGTCCCCATCATCCGCAACCCGCAGGCCACCACAGCCGAGACCGAGGCCGTCTTCTACTTCCCCGGCTGCGGCAGCGAGCGCCTGTTCAGCCAGGTCGGCCTGGCCACCCAGGCCATGCTCTGGCATGCCGGCGTGCAGACCGTGCTGCCGCCGGGGTATCTGTGCTGCGGCTACCCGCAGCGCGGCAGCGGCCAGGCCGACAAGGCCGAGAAGATCATCACCGACAACCGCGTGCTCTTTCACCGCGTGGCCAACACGCTGAACTACCTGGACATCAAGACCGTGGTGGTCAGCTGCGGCACCTGCTACGACCAGCTCCAGGGCTACAAGTTCGAGGAGATCTTCCCCGGCTGCCGCATCGTGGACATCCACGAATACCTGCTGGAAAAGGACATCACGCTGCCCGCGCACGGTGCTGGTTATCTGTACCACGACCCCTGCCACAGCCCCATGAAGCTGCAGGAGCCGATGAAGACCGTGAAGGCGCTGGTCGGCCCCAACGTGCTGAAGAGCGAGCGCTGCTGCGGCGAGAGCGGCACGCTGGGCGTGACGCGGCCCGACATCGCCACGCAGGTGCGCTTCCGCAAGGAAGAAGAGCTGCGCAAGGACGAGACGGCGCTGCGCCAGCTGCTGGGTGACACACCAGCAGCCAGGGCCGACGTGAAGATCCTGACCAGCTGCCCCAGCTGTCTGCAGGGCCTGAAGCGCTACGAGGACGACATGAGCAGCGGCCTGCTCGAAGCCGACTACATCGTCGTGGAGATGGCGCGTCAGCTGCTGGGCGAGGACTGGATGCCGGCCTACGTGGCGCGGGCCAACGCTGGCGGTATCGAGCGCGTGCTCGTCTAGGCCCGACCTCGGTCGGGCCTTGTGGCCCCGTTTGCAGCAAGGCCGCGTGATTTGCCTCAAGGCCGGCAAGGTGGCGGGCGATACACTCTGCAGCAATCACCACTGCTCGTCCCATACCGCATGGCTGGCCTGGACCGCGACACTCCGCAACCCACAGCGTTGACCGTGCACCAGGCCTCACGCGTGCTCGAAGTGGCGTTCAGTGACGGCAAGAGCTTCCGCATTCCCTTCGAGCTGATGCGCGTCTATTCGCCCTCAGCTGAAGTGCAGGGCCACGGCCCTGGCCAGGAGGTGCTGCAGACCGGCAAGCGCGAGGTCGGCATCGATCACATCCAGGCCGTCGGCCACTACGCCGTGCAGCCGCGTTTTTCTGACGGTCACGACACCGGCATCTTCTCCTGGGACTATCTCTACCACCTGGGCATCGACCAGGCCGATCTGTGGCAGCGCTACGAACAGCGGCTGCAGGAAGCCGGCATGAATCGCGACGCACCCATGGTCACTGCTTCGCCAGGTGGCGCCTGCGCAAGCCACTGAACCATGACCCAGACCCACTTCGGCTACCAGACCGTGGAGGACGCCGAGAAGGCCCGCCGCGTGCGCGGCGTCTTCGACTCCGTGGCCAGCCGTTACGACCTCATGAACGACGTGCTGTCCATGGGCCTGCACCGCGCCTGGAAGGCCTACGCGGTGGCGGTGGCCAATGTGCAGCCCGGCATGAAGGTGCTGGACATCGCCGGCGGCACCGGTGACCTGGCACGGGCCTTCGCCAAACAGGTAGGTGAGAACGGCCGCGTCGTGCTCAGCGACATCAACGAAGCCATGCTGCGCGTCGGCCGTGACCGCCTGCTCGACGAAGGCGTGGTGATGCCCACCGCGGCTTGCGATGCCGAGCACCTGCCCTTCCGCGACGGTTCGGCCGACGCGGGCTTCGACCTCATCAGCGTCGCCTTCGGCCTGCGCAACATGACGCACAAGGACACCGCGCTGGCCGAGATGGCGCGTGTGCTGCGCCCCGGCGGCCGCCTGCTGGTGCTGGAGTTCTCCAAGCCGGCCGCCTTGTTGCAGAAGCCCTACGACTGGTATTCGTTCAGCTTCATGCCGCTGATGGGCAAGCTCATCGCGAAGGACGCCGACAGCTATCGTTATCTCGCCGAGAGCATCCGCATGCACCCCGACCAGGCCACGCTGGGCACCATGATGAAGGCGGCTGGATACGGCCATGTCGACGTGCACAACCTGGCCGGCGGCATCGTCGCCTTGCATGTGGGGGTGAAGTGCTGACCCGGCTGCGCAGCCTGGCGCCGCGCGCCTTTGTGCGCCGGGCACGCGCGGCCTTGCGCCCGCGCGCCGCGCGCAGGCAGTTCGAGGTCGACGAACTGCTGCGCCTGGCCTGCCTCAGCTTCGTGCAGTTGCAGGCGGCCTGGGATCGTGCCGACCTGCACGCGCTGTCCGACCTGGCCACCGCGCCACTGCTGGAAGACCTGCGCGACCAGCTGGCGCTGCGCGGGCCGGGCCCGAACTGCACCGAGGTGGTCCGCCTCGACGCCCGCCTGCTGGCGCTGGAAGAGTTGCGCGAGGCGCAGGTTGCCAGCGTCGAGTTCTCGGGTCTCATCCGCGAACGCAGCGACGCCGTCGCCGCGCCCTTTCGCGAGCTCTGGCTGCTGGCCCATGTGAAGGCCGCGGGCACGGGCTGGAAGTTGGCGCGGGTGCAGTCGCTGTCCTGATGAAACTCGGGGTCTGCACCGGCTGTCACAGTCGACGGCTAGCCTTGCGGGCCGCGTGAACTTGTGCCGCTGTCGCACCCGGGCCAAGGGGCATCCCGCTGGCCTTCCGGCCAGGGGGCAGCGGTTACACTGACTCGCTTTGCGAGCGGCCTGCCACGGCCCTGCTGTGCAAGCCTTGCCGGCGGTGCGCGTTGGGGCTGTCTTGCACACCCGCCGCCGGAACTGCGAACTCCCCAAGGATCGACCGATGAATCTGAAGATGACCGATGTTGCTTCCCAGGCCCGCCGTCGCTGGCCTGTCGCGGCGCTCGCCGTCGTGGCCGCCGCGGCCCTGCTGGCCGGCTGTGGCGAAAAGAAGGACAAGGCGGCCAGCCAGACAGCGGCCAAGGTCAACAAGGACGAGATCACGGTCCACCAGATCAATTTCGTGCTGCAGCAGCAGCGCGGCCTCAAGCCCGAGCAGGCCGAGCCGGCCAGCCGCCAGATCCTGGAACGCCTGATCGACCAGCAGGTCGCGCTGCAGAAGAGCGACGACCTCAAGCTCGACCGCGATCCGCGCGTCGTGCAGCAGCTCGAGGCGGCACGCCGCGACATCCTGGCCCGCGCCTATGTCGAGCGCGTGGGCGAGGCGGCACCGAAGCCGACGCCCGAGGAGGTGCACAAGTACTACGAAGAGAAGCCGGCCCTGTTCAAGGACCGCCGCATCTACAGCATCCAGGAAATGATGATCGAGGCCAAGCCGGAGCAGGTGCCCGAATTGCGCGAGCGCCTGGGCGCGGCCAAGAACATCAACGAGTTCGTCGATTTCCTGAAGTCCAAGGACTACCGCTTCGCCGCCAACCAGGCCGTGCGTGCCGCCGAGCAGCTGCCGCTGGCCAGCCTGGACGGCTTCGCGCGCATGAAGGACGGCCAGGCCATGCTGGTGCCGCAAGCCAACGGCGTGCAGGTCATCCTGCTGGCCGGCTCGCGCAGCCAGCCCGTCACCGAAGAGCAGTCGCGCCCGGTCATCGAGGCCTACCTGCTCAACGAACGCAAGCGCAAGCTGGCCGAGGAGGACATCAAGGCCCTGCGCGCGGCGGCGAAGATCGAATACATCGGCAAGTTCGCCGAAGCGGCAGCTTCGGCCGCTGCCGCCGCACCGCTGGCGGCGCCCGGCTCGGCGGCCAGCGGCGGGCTCAGCGCCACCGACATCAGCAAGGGCATGGGCCTGAAGTGATGCTGACTCGCCTGTTCCGCCTGTTCCGCGTGTTCGTCACGCTGGGCCTGGCCGTCGCTGCGCTGGGCGCCGCCGCGCAGTCGCAGCCGATGGCAGTCCAGGCCCCGGCCGCGCCCGCGGCGCCCACCGAGTACCGCATCGGCGCCGGCGACATCGTGCGCATCCTCGTGTTCCAGAACCCCGACCTGTCGCTGGAAACGCGCATCACCGAAGCCGGCATCGTCAACTACCCGCTGCTGGGCAATATCCGCCTGGGCGGGCTCACCGTCACGGCGGCCGAGAAGCTCATCACCGACGGCCTGCGCAACGGCAACTTCGTCAAGCAGCCGCAGGTGTCGATGGTGGTGCTGCAGGTGCGCGGCAACCAGGCCAGCGTGCTGGGCCAGGTGAACCGCCCGGGCCGCTACCCCATCGAGGTGGCCGACATGCGCCTGACGGACCTGCTGGCCACCGCCGGCGGCACGGCGCCCAGCGGCGCCGACGTGGTGGTGCTGGTGGGCACGCGCGAAGGCCGGCCCTACCGCGTCGAAGTGGACTTGCCGACCCTGTTCTCGGCCGGTGGCCGCGACAAGGACGTGGCCATCCTCAACGGCGACACCGTGTGGGTCGACCGCCAGCCCATCATTTACATCTACGGCGAGGTGCAGCGCCCTGGCGCCATGCGACTGGAACGCGAGATGACGCTGCTGCAGGCGCTGGCCACCGGCGGTGGCCTCACGCCGCGCGGCACCGAGAAGGGCATCCGCGTGCATCGCCGCGGCGCCGAGGGTGCCACCCAGGTGCTGGAGCCCGTGATGAGCGACAAGCTGCGTGAAGGTGATGTCGTCTTCGTGCGCGAGAGCCTGTTCTGAAGCGTGTGCACCGTGTTTAGGGGAGTGGCGAGATGAGCTTCGGGCAGTTCCTGTCGATCCTGCGCGCGCGCTGGCTGGTGGCCTTGATCGTGCTGGCGGTCACGGTGCTCACCACCGTCGCGGTCAGCCTCGTGCTGACCAAGCAGTACCGTGCGCAGGCCAGCGTGGTGGTCGACTTCAAGCCCGACCCGGTGTCGGCGGTGATCTTTGGCGGCATGGCCTCGCCGGCCTTCATGGCCACCCAGGTCGACATCATCCAGAGCGAGCGTGTTTCGCAGCGCGTGGTGCGTAACCTCAAGCTCAACGAGAGCCCGCAGGTGCGCAAGCAATGGCTGGACGAGACCAACGGCGAAGGCAGCATCGAAAGCTGGCTGGCCAACATGTTCTCGCGCTCGATGGACGTGGTGCCCTCGCGCGAGAGCAGCGTCATCATGGTCGGCTACCGCGCGCCCGACCCGCGCTTCGCGGCAGCGCTGGCGAATGCCTTCGTGCAGGCGTACATCGACGTCACGCTGGAACTGCGCGTCGGCCCGGCGCGCCAGTACAGCAGCTTCTTCGAGACGCGCGCCAAGGAGGCGCGTGAAGCGCTGGAGGCGGCGCAGACGCGCCTGTCCAGCTACCAGCGCGAGAAGGGCATCATCGCCAGCGACGAGCGCCTGGACATCGAGAACGGCCGCCTCAACGAGCTGAGCAGCCAGCTCACTGCGCTGCAGGCCATTGCGGCGGAATCGTCGAGCCGCCAGACGCAGGCCCAGGGCGCGCAGGGCGACCGCCTGGCCGAGGTGCTGAACAACCCGCTGCTGGGCGGCCTGAAGAGCGACATCGCGCGCGGTGACGCGCAGCTGCAGCAACTGTCCACACGCCTGGGCGACAACCACCCCCAGGTGCAGGAAGTGAAGGCCAACCTGGCCGAGCTGCGCCTGCGCCTGGAGGCCGAAACGAAGAAGGTCACCGGCAGCGTGGGCGTGAGCAACACCATCAACCGCCAGCGTGAAAGCGACGTGCGCAACGCGCTCGACGCGCAGCGTACCAAGGTGCTGCGCCTGAAGGCTGTGCGCGACGAAGGCCTGGTCATCATCCGCGACGTCGAGAACGCGCAGCGCGCCTACGACGCCATCCAGGCCCGCTTCACGCAGACCAGCCTGGAAGGCCAGACCACGCAGAGCAACGTCAACCTGCTGACGCAGGCGGTGCCGCCGCTGGAGCCGAGCTCGCCCAAGATCATGATCAACACGCTGCTGGCCATCTTCGTCGGCGGGCTGCTCGCCGTGGGCACGGCGCTGGCGCTGGAAATGCGTGACCGCCGCGTGCGCAGCGCCGACGACATCGTGGCTGCCATCGAGCTGCCGGTCATCGGCATCATGCCGCGCCCGGGTTCGCGCCTGGCGCTGCGCGGCAAGCAGGGCTCGCTGATGCAACAGCGCCTGCTGGCTCCGCTGCCGCAGCCGCAGCTGGACAGGGGCGCCTGATGGCCAAGTTCCGCGATTCCGCGCCCGACCCCAGCATCCTCGACGCCGAGCCGGTGGTACGCCCGGCGCCAGTGCCGCCGCTCTCCGGCCACGAAGGCGAGAACACGGTCGACGACCGCAGCATCGGCGACATCATTGCCGAACTGCGCAACCTCACCGCCGAGCAGGTGGAGAAGGTGCTCGCGCATCAGCGCGACAACGGCCTGCGCTTCGGTGAATCGGCCGTGGCGCTGGGCTACGCCAGCAAGGAAGACGTGCTGTTCGCGCTGTCGCAGCAGTTCCACTACCCCTATGCGCCCGAAGAGCAGCGCAAGGTCAGCCCCGAACTGGTGGCGCTGAACGAGCCCTTCTCGCCGCGCGCCGAGAGCTTCCGCGCGCTGCGCAGCCAGCTCATGATGCGCGTCTTCAACGACCCGGCCACGCGCCATGCGGTGGCCGTGATCAGCCCCGACACCGGCGACGGCAAGACCTACTGCGCCGCCAACCTGGCCGTCACGCTGGCCCAGCTGGGCGGGCGCACGCTGCTGGTCGACGCCGACATGCGCAGCCCGCGCATCCACGAGCTGTTCAAGCTGAAGAACCAGGCCGGCCTGTCGGGCATCCTGTCCGGCCGCGCCGACAAGCAGGTCATCCAGCAGGTGCCGGGCATCCCGAGCCTGTTCGTGCTGCCGGTGGGCACCACGCCGCCCAACCCGCTGGAACTGGTGGAGCGCCCGGCCTTCGGCCTGCTGATGCGCGAGCTGGCTTCCAAGTTCGACCATGTCATCGTCGACACCCCGGCCGCCGTGCACGGCGCCGACGCCAGCGTCATCAGCGCGCGCTGCGGTGCGGCGGTGGTCATCGCACGGCGCAACGTCGTGCGCCAGGACTCGCTGCAGGACCTGGTGGCGACGCTGGCCGGCAGCCCGGCCAAGCTGGTCGGCGCGGTGATGAACGACTTCTGAGCATGGCGCGCGTGATGGCCCCGGCGGATGGCACGCCGTCACTGAAGGCCGGTGGCTGGCTGCCCGGTTCGGCCGACCTGGTGGTGCTGGGCCTGCTCGCCGCCAGTTTCCTGGTGCTCTTCCTGCCTACCTACTCGCAGCTGTCCAAGACCATCTGGGCCAGCGACGAACAAGGCCACGGTCCCATCATCCTGGCCGCGTCGGCCTGGCTGCTCTACCAGCGGCGCCATGCGCTGGCAGCGCTGCCGGCGGCCACCCGTTCCTGGCCGGGCTGGGCGCTGCTGGGCTTCGGCATGCTGTGTTTTGCCTTCGGGCATTCGCAGGCCATCGTCATCGTCGAGGTCGGTTCGCAGATCCTGGTGCTGTCCGGGCTGCTGCTGCTGTTCAAGGGTGGCGCGGGCTTGCGCCTGTGCTGGTTCCCGCTCTTCTTCCTGATCTTCATGGTGCCGCTGCCGGGCCCGCTGGTGGCCGCAGTGACCACGCCGCTGAAGAGCGCCGTGTCTGCGGTGGCCAGCATGCTGATGCATGCGCTGGGCTACCCCATCGGCCGCTCGGGTGTGATCCTCACCATCGGCCCCTACCAGCTGCTGGTGGCCGACGCCTGCGCCGGCCTGAACTCGATGTTCACGCTGGAAGCGCTGGTGCTGCTGTACATGAACCTGATGGGCCACAAGTCACCGCTGCGCAACGTGCTGCTGGCACTCTCGGCCATCCCCATCTCCTTCCTGGCCAACGTCGTGCGTGTCGTCATCCTGGTGCTCGTCACCTACTACTTCGGTGACGAAGCCGGGCAAGGCTTCGTGCACGGCTTTGCCGGCATGGTGCTGTTCCTGGTGGCGCTGACGCTGACCATCATGCTGGACAGCCTCTACGGCCTCGTCCTGCGCTGGCGGGGCCGCGCGTGATCAGCGGCCATCGTCTCCAGGCGGCCATCGTGCTGGTGCTCGCGGTGGCCACCGCAGCGCTGGCGAATGCGCTGGTGCCCACCATCCGCATTGCCGACACGCGGCCCAAGACGCCGCTGGCCGAACTGCTGCCGGCGCGTTTCGGCGAGTGGGTGGAAGACCGCTCAATGCCGGTGGTGCTGCCCGCGCCCGACGTGCAGGCCAACCTGAACAAGGTCTACAACCAGGTGCTGGCGCGCACCTACATCAACCCGCAGGGCTACCGCATCATGCTGTCGGTGGCCTACGGCGGTGACCAGTCCGACGGCATGCAGGTGCACCGCCCCGAGGTTTGCTATCCGGCGCAGGGTTTCGAGGTCGTGCGCGTGTGGAATGACGCGCTGAAGCTCAGCGACCGCAGCATCCCGGTGACACGCGCCACCACGCAGCTGGGCCCGCGCAAGGAACCGCTGACCTACTGGATCATCAACGGCGACCAGGTCATCCCGCCCGGCTTCGGCGCGCGCTTCGTGCAGCTGCAGTACACGCTGCGTGGCCGCATCCCCGACGGCATGCTGGTGCGCGTGTCCAGCATCGACCCCGAACCGAAACGCGCCTTCGAGATCCAGGACCGCTTCTCGCGCGACATGGTCCAGGCCCTGGACCCGGCCTTCCGCATCCGCATCGTCGGCCTCGAGCCGACGTGACGGGGCCGCCATGCCCAGCATGAGCCCGCCCCTGCCAACACCTGCCGCCCCGCCCGCGGCAGCCCGCGTGCCGCGCCTGCTGGCCAACACCGGCTGGAACCTGGCCGGGCAGGTGGTGCCGCTGCTGGTGGGCATCGCGGTGCTGCCCTTCCTGATCCGCCTGCTGGGTCTGGACCGCTACGGCTTTCTCACGCTGGTGTGGGTGCTGGTGGGTTACGCCAGCATCTTCGACTTCGGCATCGGCCGCGTGCTCATCCGCGTGGTCGCACTGCGCCTGGCGCATGGCGACACCAGCGGTGCGCACCACGCGGCGCGCGTCGGCCTGAGCTTCCTGCTGCTCTTCGGTCTGCTGGTGGGCGGCATCTTCGCGCTGGCCAGCGGCTGGCTGGTGACGCATGTCTTCAAGCTGCCGCCGGGGCTGCACGACGAAGCGCTGAATGCCATGCTGCTGTTGGCGATGTCCCTGCCCTTCGTGATGATGACCACCGGCTATGCGGGCGTGCTGACGGCTCACCAGCAGTTCCGCGGCGTGAACATCGTGCGGGCCGCGATGGGCATCGCGTCCTACCTGGGCCCGCTGGCCGTGGCCGCGTGGGTGGTCAACCGCCTGGATGCGCTGGTGGCCTTCACGCTGTGCCTGCGCGCGGTGGCTACCGTGGTGCACGACCTGCTGGTGCGGCGCGCCTGCGGCTTGCGTTTCGCGCCCGTGGTCCCCGACGCGCCGACGACGCGCGAGCTGCTCTCGCTGGGCGGCTGGGTCAGCGTGTCCAACGTGGTGGGCCCGCTGCTGAGCTACCTCGACCGCCTGCTGCTCGGCGCCCTGGTGCCGGTGCGCATGGTGGCCTTCTACGCCACGCCCTTCGACCTGGTCAGCAAGGTGATCATCCTGCCGGGCGCGCTGATGGCCGCGCTGTTCCCGACCGTGGCTGCAGTGGCGCCGGGCAGCGATGCGGCGCGGCGCACGCTGGTGCAGTCGGTGCGCCTGCTGTTCGTGCTGGTGCTGCCCGTCGTCTTCGCCTTCATGGTGTTGGCACGGCCCGGGCTGCGCCTGTGGCTGGGCGACGAGTTCGCACAGCACGCCGCACCGGTGCTGCAGATCCTGGCCGTGGGCGTGATGCTGAACATGCTGGCCCAGGGGCCGGCGATGCTCATCCAGGCCGCTGGCCAGCCGCGCCTGATGGCGCTGCTGCACCTGGCCGAGTTGCCGTGCTTCGTGCTCGTGCTGTACCTGCTGACGCGGCAGTACGGCATCGTCGGCACTGCCGCGGCGGCCACCTTGCGCAACGTCGTCGACGCCGTGGCCGTGTGGATGCTGGCGCGCCGGGACGTGGCGCGCGGTACCCTGGAACTGCGCGGCGCCGGGTTGCCGGCAGCCGTGGCCGTGCTCATGCTGGGTGCCGCGCTGTGGCCGCGCGACTGGGCCGAGGCGCTGGCCGTGCTGGCGGCCGGCCTGGTGGCCTATGCCCTGCTGGCCTGGCGCAGCCTGCTGCTGCCCGCGGAACGCGGCCTGCTGCTGCAACTGCTGAAGCCGGCTGCGGCGGTGCCCGGACCATGAAGCCCGACGCCTACTACGCCAACGACCGCCCCGAGATGCTGGCGTTCTTCCCGGCGGCACCCGGGCGTGTGCTCGATGTCGGCTGCGGCAACGGCCGTTTCGGTGCCATGCTCAAGGACAAGCTGGCGGGCGCCGAGGTCTGGGGCGTCGAGCCTGTGGCCGCCGCACATGCCGCCGCCGCGGTGGTGCTGGACCAGGCGGTTCACGGGCCTTTCGACGCCACGCTGGGCCTGCCCGAAGCGGCCTTCGACACCATCGTCTTCAACGACAGCCTGGAGCACTTCCCCGACCCCGCGCCGCCGCTGGCGCTTGCGCGCCGGCTGCTGAAGGCCGACGGCCGCATCATCTCTTCGATACCCAACGTGCGGTGCTGGCACCATCTCAAGCGCTTTGTCGTCGACGCTGAATGGCAGTACGAGGACGAAGGCATCCTCGACCGCACGCACCTGCGCTTCTTCACCTACAAGAGCATCCACGACACCTTTCGCAGCGCCGGCTACCGCGTGCAGCAGTTGCATGGCATCGGGGCGCGCTGGCGTGGCACGAAGCTGGCGCTGGCCCGCGCGCTGTTGCCGCACGCCGTGCAGGACCTGCTGTACCTGCAGTTCGCGGTGGTGGCGACCAAGGCCGATGAAGTCGGCGACGGGTCCGCTGCGGCACCCCGGAGCTTTGCGCCATGAAGATGCCCAGCCTGGCGCTGCGCCGCGCACCCGACTTCACGGCCATCTTCATGGTGCTGGGCGCCCTGGGGCTGGCGGCCTTCCTCGGCCTGGTCACCTCCTACCTGCCGTGGATCTTCACGCTGCTGCTGGTGTTGCTGCCGCTGGTGCTGCTGGCCTCCATCAGCCGGCCGATGATCGGCCTGGTGGTGGTGCTGATGTTCGTCTTCGAGGCCATCCCCACCGCCTTCCAGCCGCGCCTGCCTTTCGGCGGCGGCCGGCTCCAGGCCACCGACGTGCTGCTGATCTACCTCGGCTTCCTGGTGCTGCTGCGCGCCTGGATGACGGGCCAGCCACCGCTGCGCTCGATGGGGCCGCTGCGCTTCCCGCTGTACTACGTCTACACCTGCATCGGGGTGTCGCTGGTCTACGTGCGCTACTTCGCGCCCAACACCGTGGCGCTGGGCGAGGCGCGGGTGTTCATCGGCTGGCTCATCGTGCCCATCATGGTGCTGGCCGCCGACACGCCGCAGCGCTTCCGCTGGATGCTGCGCAGCGTGGTCGGCATCGGCCTGGTGATTGCGCTGTACGTGACCATCCAGTCGCTGTTCGACATCCGCATCATGACCAGCGCGCGTGTCGAGGCGCTCAACCTCGACCTCAGCAGCGGCGTCACGCGCAGCATTGCCGGCGGTGGCATCTACATCGTGATCTTCACGCTCTACCTGCTGATCAACCGCATGCTCGACCGCACGGTGTCGTGGTTGTGGGCGGCGCCGGCCGCGCTGCTGCTGGTGATGGGCATTGCGGTGCAGTTCGGCCGCGGGGTGTGGCTGGCCAGCGTGCTGGGCTTCCTGGTCTCGGCGGCGCTGTTCCGCGGTGTCATCGGCCTCTTCCGCGCGCTGGCGCTGGGTGCGCTGACGGTGGCGCTGGTGCTGGGTGTGGCCTCGGTCACCAAGCCGCGGCTGGCCGAAGCGGTGATCGAACGCGCCACTGGCATCGGCAGCGAGATCAAGACCGGCGGCTCGTTCAACTGGCGCCGCCTGGAGAACGACGCTGCCCTGCTGCGCATCGAACGCAGCCCGCTCACCGGCACCGGCCTGGGCGGCCAGTACAAGCAGACCTCCAGCAGCGTGGGCCACTTCGGCATCGAGACGACCTACATCCACAACGCCTACCTGTTCTTCCCGCTGAAGATGGGGCTGTTCGCAGCCTTCGTGCCGCTGGCTTTCATCATCGCCTTCTGGGTGACCTTGCGGCAGGGCGTGAAGCGCCACCGCGAGCAGGCCGACCCGGCCTTCGTGGCGGCGCTGGCCGGCGGCTTCGCCACACCCTGCCTGACCTCGTTCACGCAGCCCGAGTTTGCCGACCCGCGGGGCATCGCCGCCTTCGCCATCTTCTGCGGCCTGGCCCTGCTGTTCAGGCGCTTCGGCGCCGTCACCCTGCGGCCGGCCGCCGCCGCACCGCCGCCGCCACGGCCCCGATGAGCATGGCGCCCGACGCGCCGACCGCGCGAGTGGCCATCGTGCTGGTGAACTGGAACGGCTGGCGCGATACGGTGGAATGCCTGAGTGCGCTGTTCGGCAGCGACGCGCTGGCGCAGGCCGACATCTGGCTCGTCGACAACCAGTCGACCGACGGCTCGGTGGAGCACATCCAGCAGTGGTGCGCGCGGCCCACGGCAGCGGCCGACCGGCGCCGGCTCGACGGCGTGCGCTACGCGGGCACCGAGCCCGTGGCGTACCAGCTCTGGCAAGCCAACGGCCAGCCGGCGCCGCAGCCCGCGGGCGTGCAACTGCACATCGTGCGCTCGGGCGCCAACCTGGGTTTTGCCGGCGGCAACAACGTCGGCATCGCCGCTGCCGGTTTGCATCGCTACACGCACTTCTGGCTGCTCAACACCGACACCGTGATCGCGCACGACGCGCTGGCGCCGCTGCTGGCGCGCGCCGCGGCTGCGTCGCAGGTGGGCATGGTCGGCTCCACGCTGCTCTTCCACGCGCAGCCCGGCACCGTGCAGGCGCTGGGTGGCGGCGCCTTCGACGCCGGGGCCATGCGCATGTCGCACCTGGGCGAACTGAAGCCGGCCGACCAGTTGCCAAGGGGCGCCGCTGCCGTGATGGCCGTGGAAGCGCAGATGGCCTACGTGGTCGGCGCCTCGATGCTGGTCAGCGCCGCGTTCCTGCGCGACGTCGGCCCCATGTGCGAGGACTACTTCCTCTACTTCGAAGAGCTCGACTGGGCCTACCGCGCGCGCGGCCGCTACACGCTGGGCTGGGCCCCGGACAGCCGCGTCTACCACCGCGTGGGCGCCAGCAGCGCGCAGGTGCAGGGCGAGTTCTCGCTCAACCTGCTGTACCGCAACCAGGTGCGCTTTGCCGCCCGCTTCCTGCCCGAACGGCTGCCGGCGCTGAAGCGCAAGCTGGCCGGCGAACTGCTGGGACACGTGCTGAAGCGGCGCTGGATGCCGGCCAGGGTGGTGGCGCGCACGCTGGCCGATGCCGCCCGCCTGGCGGCGCCGGAGCGCCGCGCATGATCACCGTGCTGCCCGAAGGCGGGCTGTGCAACCGGCTGCGCGTGGTGGCGTCCAGCTGGCTGCTGGCACAGGCCTGCGGCCTGCCGCTGCGCGTGCTGTGGTTCCGCACGCCCGACTTCAATGCGCGCTTCGATGCGCTCTTCGACACCCAGGGGCTGCCCTTCACGGTGGCAGAGCACAGCGCCATGAACCTGCCGGGCAAGGCCTGGATGCGCCTGCGCCCGCGGCTGGCGCGCGCGGCCGGCCAGTGCGTGCTGGGCGAAGCCGACACCGAACCCGGCCGCTTCGTGCTCGAGGACTGGGTGCCGCGCCTGCGCAGCCGGCGGGTCTTCGTGCACACCAACTCGCGCCTGGCCTTCCGGCCCGGCATGTTCGACGTCTTCCGCCCCGCGGCGGCCGCTGCCGCGCGCCTGGCGCCGCTGCAGGCGAGGCTGGCCGCCAGCGTGGGCGTGCATGTGCGCCGCACCGACAACGCCCGCGCCGCCGCAGTCAGCACGCTGGAAGGCTTCATCGCGCTGATGCGCGCCGAAGCGGCACCGCAGTCCTTCTTCGTGGCCACCGACGAGCCCGAGGTGCTGGCGCAGCTGCGCGCCACCTTCGGCGAGCGCGTGTGGGAACACCCCAAGCGTGCCTATGCACGCAACGACCCGCGGGCCATCGAGGACGCGCTGGTCGACCTCTATGCGCTGGCCGCGTGCCGCAAACTCATCGGCAGCTGGTGGAGTTCCTTCACCGACACGGCGGCTGAATTGCGCGGCATCGAACTCACCATCGCCAAGGCGCCCTCATGAACTGGCTGAAATCGCTGCGGCTGGCCGCGCTGGCGCTCGGCTCGCTGGTGCTGGGCCCCAGCCATGCCGAGCTGCCCACCTATGCGCTGGTGCCTGCCGGCGCGCCGGCGCGCTTCGAGCCCGCCTACTTCGGCATCCACGTCCACAACGACGGCGACCAGCGCCGCTGGCCCGACATTCCCGTCGGTTCGCTGCGCCTGTGGGACGCCGATGTCAGCTGGACCTACCTCGAACCCAAACCCGGCGTGTTCGACTTCGACCGCCTGGACGAGTACGTGGCCTGGGCCACCGCGCGGCGCATGGAGATTCTGCTGCCGCTGGGCGTGACGCCGACCTGGGCCTCGGCGCGGCCGCAGGAGGTCGGCGCCTACGGCAAGGGCACGGCGGCAGAGCCGGCGCGCATGGAGGACTGGCGGGCCTACGTGCGCACCGTGGCCAAGCGCTACCGCGGGCGCATCGCCTACTACCAGGTGTGGAACGAGGTCACCGAGCACATCTTCTACAGCGGCAGCCTGGACCAGCTGGTGCAGCTCACGGTGGCGGCGCGGGAAGAGATCCGCAAGGTCGACCCGGCGGCGCGCATGGTGGCGCCGTCGGCCGTGGGGCTGGACTGGCGCCTCACCTGGCCGGCACGCTTCCTGGCCGCCGGTGGCGCCGGCTCCGTGGACGCGGTGGCCTTCCACCTGTACCACGGCGGCGAGCCGCCCGAGCACATCGTCGAGCCCCTGCTCAAGCTGCAGGCCATCCAGGCCGCGGCGGGCCACGCGGCGCTGCCGCTGTGGAACACCGAGAGCGGCTACTGGGTGGACAACCCGGCGGTGCGCTGGGACGAGGACGCCCGGCGCAACATCGTCCCCGAGGCCAAGGTGGCCATCTACCTGCCGCGTGACCTGATCCTGGCACGTGCCCTCGGCTTCAGCCGCTTCCACTGGTACGCCTGGGACAACCGCTGGCTGGGCCTGCGCGACCCGGCGCGCGGCACCCACCGCCCCGCCGCCGACGTCTACGGGCAGGTCATCCGGCAGCTCTCGGGCAGCACCCTGGAACGCTGCGACCGCGCCCCCAACGGCCTGTGGACCTGCCGCCTGCGTGCGCCCGACGGTGCGGCGCTGCAGGCCTTGTGGATGGACCCGCAGGCGCCCAAGCCGCAGCTCAGCCTGGCCGCGCCGCTGCCCGGCCGCTGGCTGGCACTGGACGGGCGCTCGACCTGGCAGCCGCCGCTGCCGCAGCTGAACATCGGCGCGGTGGTGACGCTGGTCTCTGATCGACCGTGAAGCCGCCGCTGACATCGAGCCCGGTAGTCTGCGTGTCGCACGGCTTCCAGAGCCATTACGAGCGCGACTTCTGCAACGCGCTGGCGGCCAACGGCGTGGCCGTCACGCTGCTGGGGTCGGACCGCAGCGACGCCGCCGGCCTGCAGGCCGGCGTGCACTTCGTGAATCTGCGCGGCAGCCAGGACGAAGCGCGCCCGCGCTGGCGCAAGGCCGCCAACCTGCTGCGTTACCACGCGGCGCTGTTCATCTGCACGGCATGGCGGCGGCGCGCCGTGGTGCACGTGATGGGCCTGCTGGCCCCGCTCTTCCTGTGCGGCGTGCTGCAGGGGCTGTGGTTCCGCCTGCTCAACCGGCGCTACGTGCTGACGGTGCACGACGTGCTGCCGCACGACAGCCACACCGGCTGGAACCGCCTGCTCTGCGGTCTTGCCTATCGCCTGCCGCAGCACCTGGTGGTGCACACCGAACGCGCGCGCGACGACATCGTGCGGCTGTTCGGCCTCAACGCGGCGCGGGTGCAGGTGATGGAGCATGGTGTGGCGCCGGCCGGCTCGGCTGGCTGGCCCGAACGCCCGCCGCGGGCGGCCGGGGCGCCGGTGGTGATCCTGGCCTTCGGCACGCAGGCGCCCTACAAGGGCACCGACCTGCTGATGGAAGCCCTGCTCGGCGTGTCCTTCCCTTTCCACCTGGTGGTGGCCGGGCCCTGCGTCGACGCCGCCTTTCAGGCCCGCTTCGCCGCCGCCCTGGCGGCCTATCCCCAACGCGAGCAGGTGCGCTGGATGCCGGGCTTCGTGCCCGACGCCGAGATGCAGCGCCTGTTCGCCGAGGCCGACCTGATCGCGCTGCCCTACCGCCACATCGACCAGAGCGGCGTGCTCTTCCAGGCCCTGCGCCACGGCCTGCCGGTGCTGGCCACCCGGGTGGGCGCGCTGGAGCGCTATGTCACGCCCGAGGTGGGCGAGCTGTCAGACGGCGTCACGGCGCCCGATGTGCGCGCCGCGCTCGAGCGCTGGTTTGCGCGCCGTGGCAGCCTGTCGGCCACCGCCATCCGCCAGCGCGCCGCGGCCTTCGAATGGCCGAGCACGGTGCGTGCGCTGCAGGCCGTCTACTCCTGAACATGGC
>JANNFE010000049.1:0-24997 GCA_031379415.1 Betaproteobacteria bacterium
GCTCATCGGCACCCGCTGCTCGGGGCGGTCACCGAGGTTGGGGCCGGGAATCGCCAGCGACACCGCCGGCAGCGGCCGCGCCACGGCCGGCGCCGCTGGTGCCAACACCGGGGCCGGCAGGCTCGAGGTCGGCGTCGTGGCCAGCTTGGGGCCGGTCTCGAGCGCCGCCAGCACGTCGCCCTTGGTGACGCGGCCGTCCTTGCCGGTGCCGATCACGCTGCCGGCGGCCACGGCGTTGTCGGCCATCAGCTTGGCGGCGGCGGGCATGGCGATGTCGCCCTTGCTCGCCGCCGCGGCCGTCACCGCCACGGCAGGTACCGCAGCGGCCGCAACGGGCGCCGCAGCCGCCGGTGCCGCGGCACTGGCCGTGGCCGCGGTGTCGATGCGCGCGATGAGCTGCTCGGCCGCCACCGTGGCGCCATCGGCCTGCACGATCTCCACCAGCACGCCGGCGGCTGGCGCCGGCACTTCGAGCACCACCTTGTCGGTCTCGACCTCGATCAGGATCTCGTCGATGGCCACGGCGTCGCCGGGCTTCTTCTTCCACTGCAACAGCGTGGCTTCAGCCACCGATTCCGACAGTTGCGGAACTTTCACTTCAACAATTGACATGGTCTATCTCTTCTTTGTTCGTTCTTGTCGCGTTCACTTCGTCAGCACGAAGCCTTTGATCTTGCCGAAAGCCTGTTCGAGCAAGGCCTTCTGCTGCTCCTGGTGCAGGTGCGAATAACCCACCGCGGGCGAAGCCGACGCCGGCCGCCCGGCATAGCCGAGCTTCTGGCCTTCAAGCATGTTCTCGTGAACGTAGTGCTGCACGTAGAACCAGGCACCCTGGTTCTGCGGTTCGTCCTGGCACCACACCACGTCGGTGGCGTTCGGGAAGCGCCTCATCTCGGCCGCGAAGGCCTTGTGCGGGAACGGGTAGAGCTGTTCCACGCGGATGATGGCCACGTTCCAGGCCTTGGTTTCGTCGCGCTTGCGGATGAGGTCGTAGGCCACCTTGCCGGAACAGCAGACGACGCGCTTGACCTTGTCGCCCTCGATCTCGGTGCGCGCCGGGCCGATGACGGTCTTGAATTCACCCTTGGTGAATTCGGCAAGCGGCGAGGTCGCGTCCTTGGCGCGCAGCAGGCTCTTGGGCGTGAACACGATCAGCGGCTTGCGGAACTGGCGCACCATCTGCCGGCGCAACAGGTGGAAGATCTGGCTGGCCGAAGTGGGCTGCACGATCTGCATGTTGTTGTCGGCGGCCAGTTGCATGAAGCGCTCCAGGCGCGCGCTGCTGTGCTCGGGGCCCTGCCCTTCGTAGCCGTGCGGCAGCAGCAGCGTCAGGCCGTTGACGCGACCCCACTTCACTTCGCCGCTGGCGATGAACTGGTCGATGACGACCTGCGCACCGTTCACGAAATCTCCAAACTGAGCCTCCCAGATGGTCAGCGTGTTGGGCTCGGCACTGGAGTAGCCGTATTCGAAGCCGAGCACCGCTTCCTCGGACAGCAGCGAGTCGATGACGACAAAGGGCGCCTGGCCGTCGGCGACGTTCTCCAGCGGCACCCAGGTGCCGGTGTCCCACTTTTCGCGGTTCTGGTCGTGCAGCACGGCGTGGCGGTGGGTGAAGGTGCCGCGCCCGCAGTCCTCGCCGCTCAGGCGCACGGCATAACCGCTGGCCACCAAAGAGGCGTAAGCCAGCGTCTCGCCCATGCCCCAGTCGACGTTGATCTCGCCGCGGCCCATGGCGGCGCGGTCGGCGATGACCTTCTCCACCAACGGGTGCACCTTGAAGTTGCCGGGGATGGTGGTCAAACGCTCCGACAGCCGTTTCACCTCGGCCAGCGGCAAGGCGGTGTCGGCGGCATCGGTCCACTTCTTGTGGAGGAAGGGCGCCCAGTCCACCGCGTACTTGCTCTTGAAGTTGGTGAGCACCGGGTCGACGGTGTGGCGGCCTTCGTCCATCGCCGAGCGGAAGGCCTTGACCATCTCGTCCGGCCCTTCGACCGGCAGCACACCTTGCGCCACCAGCTTCTCGCCGTAGAGGCGGCGCGTGCCCGGGTGCTTGGCGATCACCTTGTACATCAGCGGCTGCGTCAGGCTCGGCGTGTCCTGCTCGTTGTGGCCGAGCTTGCGGAAGCAGATGATGTCGACCACCACATCTTTTCTGAACTGTTGCCTGTAGTCCATGGCCAGCTGCGTGCACCAGACCACCGCTTCGGGGTCGTCGCCGTTGACGTGCAGCACCGGCGCTTCGATCATCTTCACCACGTCGCTGCAATACAGCGTGCTCCGTGAATCGCGCGGGTCGCTGGTGGTGAAGCCGATCTGGTTGTTGACCACCAGGTGCACCGTGCCGCCGGTGAAGTAGCCACGCGTCTGCGCCAGCGCCAGCGTCTCCATCACCACGCCCTGGCCGGCAAAGGCGGCGTCGCCATGTACCAGCACGGGCAGCACCTGAGCGCCGGTCTTGTCGCCGCGGCGGTCCATGCGCGCCTTGACGCTGCCTTCGACCACCGGGTTGACGATCTCCAGGTGGCTGGGGTTGAAGGCCAGGCTCAGGTGCACCGGGCCGCCGGGCGTCGTCACGTCGCTGGAAAAGCCCTGGTGGTACTTCACGTCGCCCGAAGGCAGGGCCTCGGGCGCGGTGTGGTCGAATTCGGCGAACAGGTCGGCCGGCATCTTGCCCAGCGTGTTGACGAGCACGTTCAGGCGGCCACGGTGGGCCATGCCGATGACAATTTCCTGCACGCCGTTGGTGCCGGCGCGCTGCACCACCACGTCCATGCTGGCGATGAAGCTCTCGCCACCCTCCAGGCTGAAGCGCTTCTGGCCCACGTACTTGGTGTGCAGGTAGCGCTCCAGGCCCTCGCTGGCCGTCAGGCGGTCGAGGATGTGGATCTTCTCGGCGGCGCTGAAGCTGGGCTTGCTGCGGCGTGATTCCAGGCGTTCCTGCCACCAGCGCTTCTCGGCCGGGTCGGTGCAGTGCATGAACTCGGCGCCGACCGTGCCGCAGTAGGTCTCCCGCAAGGCCTGCACGATCTCGCGCAGGCTCATGTTCTCGGCCTTCGTGAAGTAGGTGTTGGCGGCCGAGAAGGTGATGTCCATGTCCGACTCGGTCAAGTCGTAGAACGTGGGCTCGAGTTCGGGGATCTTGGGGCGCTCGGTGCGCTTGAGCGGGTCCAGATCGGCCCAGCGTGACCCCAGGAAGCGATAGGCGGCGATCAGGCTCTGGACGTGCACCTGCTTGCGCGCGACAGCCAGGTCGGCCTCGCTGGCCTTCAGGGCGAAGGCGTTGGCCTTGGCGCGCTGGGCGAAGCTTTCGATGACCGGGGCGTGAGCGACATCGCGCGCGTCGCTGCCGTCGGTGGCCGGCACGTGCTGCAGGTTGTCGAAGTATTCGCGCCAGTTGGCGGGCACGCTGCCGGGGTTGTCGAGGTAGGCCTCGTAGAGTTCCTCGACGTAGGGCGCGTTGCCCCCAAACAGGTACGAGTTGGACCTGTGCTGCTGCATCATCTTTCGCTCACCTTTCGCCCTGGTTTCCAGGGCTCCGATGGGTTGATCAACCTTCCGCGGCCCCGGCTTCACCGGGCAAGCGGATTGCGACCCGCCTTGCTGCTTGTGCGATGAAACACCCACATTGGCAAGGGGACGGGAAGGACCGTTTACTTCTTGAGGGCCGGACTCTAACACCGCACCCCCGGCGACCCACGGGGCGAATTGGGCGCCCTCAACCCCTTTGGTTTGCTGACAGAACCAGGGGCGCTGGGCCCACACTGCGCGGCCATGGCACACCGCGTGATCCTGCTGCATCGAAAGGCGCCGCCCAAGCCGGCCCTGGGCCAGCCCTGCAATGGCTGCGGCCTGTGCTGCGCGGCCGAGCCTTGCCCGCTGGGCATGCTGCTGTCGCGCCGCCGCCTTGGCGCCTGCGTGGCGCTGCAGTGGGTGCCTGCCGCAGCCACCTACCGCTGCGGTGTGTTGGTGCAGCCCCGGCGCTGGCTGCCGTGGCTGCCCGCCAGCTGGGCACGGCGCCTGGCACAACGCTGGATCGCCGTCGGCGCCGGCTGCGACGCCACGATCGAGCGCGCCTGAAGGTGGGGCCGTCTCGGGGAATTCCCGGGGCGTTCAAGTCAAGGGCCGGGCTTGCGGCTGCCACTAGCATCCCGGGCTTCCCCTTCCCCACGAGGAGACCCCGATGAAACTCAAAGCCCTGCTCGTCGGCGCCGCGCTGGCGCTGGCCCTGGCGGCGCCCGCCCACGCCCAGACCGTGCGCTGGGCGGCGCAGAACGACATCCTGACGATGGACCCGCACTCGCAGAACCACGCCACCACGAACACGGTGCTGGCGCATGCCTACGAGGGCCTCACGCGCTACGGCCCCACCTACGAGATCGAACCCGCGCTGGCCACGAAGTGGACCTACGTCAGCCCGACGCAGGTGCGCTTCGACCTGCGCAAAGGCGTGAAATTCCACGACGGCACGCCCTTCACCGCCGACGACGTGCTGTTCAGCTTCAACCGCATCCGCCAGCCGCAAAGCACGATGGCCATCTACGTCACCGGCGTGGCCGAGATGCGCAAGGTCGACGAGCACACCGTGGACATGATGCTGCAGGGCCCCAACCCCATCCTGCTGCGCAACCTGGTCAGCTTCTTCATCATGAGCAAGTCATGGTCGGAGAAGAACAAGACCACCAACGTGCAGGACTACAAGGCCAAGGAGGAGAACTACGCCTCGCGCAACGTGCTGGGCACGGGTGCCTTCCGCGTCACCGCCTGGATGCCCGAGCAGCGCGTGACCATGGTCGCCAACCCCGACTGGTGGGACAGGAGCGGCGGCAACGTCAAGGAGGTCATCTTCACGCCCATCAAGAGCGACCCCACGCGCGTGGCGGCCCTGCTCTCGGGTGACGTGGACCTGCTCACCGACATTCCCACGCAGGACGTGGCGCGGCTGCGCAGCGAGACCAAGCTGAAGGTCATGGAAGGCCCCGAGGTGCGCACCATCTTCCTGGTGATGGACCTCGGCAGCCCAGAGCTGAAGTACAGCAGCGTGAAGGGCAAGAACCCCTTTGCCGACAGGCGCGTGCGGCAGGCGCTGAACATGAGCATCGACCGCGAGGCCATCCGCCGCAACATCATGCGCGGCCTGTCGGTGCCGGCCGGCATCCTGGTGGCACCGGGCGTCAACGGCCACACGGGCGAGCTCGACCAGCCGGCGAAGGTCGACCTGGAAGGCGCGAAGAAGCTACTGGCCGACGCCGGTTACGCCAACGGCTTCGAGGTGCGTTTCAGCTGCCCGAACAACCGCTACGTCAACGATGAAGAGGTCTGCCAGGCCATCGTCGCGATGTGGGCACGCATCGGCGTGAAGGCGCAGCTGGCGGCCGAGAACTTCGCCACCTACAGCCAGAAGTTCCAGAACTTCGACACCTCGCTGTACATGCTGGGCTGGGGCGTGGCCACCTACGACGCGCAGTACGCCATCCAGTCGTTGATCCGAACGCGTACCAGCGGCCCGGAGGGCAACTTCAACTTCGGCCGCATCAGTGACGCCGAGATCGACCGCCTGAGTGACGCGATGAAGAACGAACCCGACGTGGCCAGGCGCAACGGCATGATCCGCGACGCGCTGGTGCGCATCCGCGACGAGGTGCTGGTGATCCCGCTGCACCACCAGGTGCGGCCTTGGGCCATGAAGACCAGCGTGACGACGCTGCACCGCTCCAACGACAACCCGCACATGCGCTTCACGACGGTGAAGTAAAGCGGGGCCAGAAGGCAGCAAGGCCCCGTTGCGCTGCGCCGCTTACGCCGGCACGCGGGACAGCAGCCGCTCTTGCGCCGCGTGCATCTCACGCGCCAGCCGCGCCACCATCTCGGCCGCCGGTACCACGGCCTTCACGGCACCGATGCCCTGGCCGCAGCCCCAGATGTCCTTCCAGGCCTTGCTCTTGCTGCCCTCGCCGCCGCCGAAGTTCATCTTGCTCGGGTCGCTCTCGGGCAGGTGGTCGGGGTCCATGCCGGCGTTCCGAATGCTCGGCTTCAGGTAGTTGCCGTGCACGCCGGTGAAGAGGCTGCTGTAGACGATGTCGTCGCTGGAGCTTTCCACGATGCACTGCTTGTAGGCGTCTGAGGCGCGCGCTTCCTCGGTGGCGATGAAGGCCGAGCCGATGTAGGCGAAGTCGGCGCCGGCGGCCAGCGCGGCGAGCACGCCGTCGCCCGTGGAGATGGCGCCGCTGAGCGCCAGCGGGCCGTCGAACCACTCGCGGATCTCCTGCACCAGCGCAAACGGGCTCTTCACGCCGGCGTGGCCACCGGCGCCCGCAGCCACGGCGATCAGGCCGTCGGCGCCCTTCTCGATGGCCTTGTGGGCGAAGGCGTTGTTGATGATGTCGTGCAGCACGATGCCGCCCCAGCTGTGCACCGCCTGGTTGAGGTCAACACGGGCGCCCAGGGAGGTGATGACGATGGGCACCTTGTACTTGGCGCAGACCTGCAGGTCGTGTTCGAGCCTGTCGTTGCTCTTGTGCACGATCTGGTTGATGGCAAACGGCGCAGCCGGGCTCTCGGGATGGTCACGGTCCCAGGCAGCGAGTGTTTCGGTGATCTCGGCCAGCCACTCGTCCAGCTGCTCCGCCGGCCGCGCATTGAGCGCCGGCATCGAGCCCACCACGCCCGCGGTGCACTGCGCAATGACGAGCCTGGGATTGCTGACGATGAACAGCGGCGCGCCGATGATGGGCAGCGGCACGCGCTGCAGAGCCGGGGGTAAAGACATCAGAAGGACTCCAGCGCCATGGCGGTGACGGCGTCGGCCCCTTCGACGATGCTGTCGCGCAGGGACGGGGCCTTGATCAGGATGTGGTCACCGTAGAAGCGCGCGGTGGCGATCTTGGCCTGCATGAAGGCGACATCGCGGCCTTCCGCGACGGCGTCTTCGGCCACGATGAGCGCGCGCGCCATCTGCCAGCCCGCCACCACGGTGCCGGCCAGCATCAGGTAGGGCACGCTGCCGGCAAACACGGCGTTCGGCGCCGCCTTGCTCTGGCCGGCGACGAAGGCCACGGCGTCGAGGAAGGCGCGTCGCCCTGCCCCCAGGCGCTTGGCCATGGTGCGGCAGGCGGCACTGTCGCGCGCTGCCAGTTCGCCTTCGGTGGCTTCGATCTGCCCGGCGATGGCACGCGCCACGGCGCCGCCGTCGCGTGCCGTCTTGCGGCCCACCAGGTCGTTGGCCTGGATGGCGGTGGTGCCTTCATAGATGGTCAGGATCTTGGCGTCGCGCAGATGTTGTGCAGCACCGGTCTCCTCGATGAAGCCCATGCCGCCATGCACCTGCACGCCCAGGCTGGCCACGTCCAGCGCCATCTCGGTGGACAGGCCTTTCACCAGGGGCACCAGGAATTCGTAGAAGGCCTGGTTCTGCTGACGCACTTCGGGATCGCCATGCGCATGCGCCGCATCGAAAGCCGCTGCGGCCACCAGCGCCATGGCGCGGCAGGCCTCGGTGTAGGCGCGCATGCTCATCAGCATGCGGCGCACGTCGGGGTGGTGGATGATGGGCGCGGCGGTGTTCATCGAGCCGTCGACCGGCCGGCTTTGCACGCGGTCACGCGCGAAGGCCACGGCCTGCTGGTAGGCGCGTTCAGCCAGCGCGATGCCCTGCACGCCAACGCCGTAGCGCGCGGCGTTCATCATGATGAACATGTACTCGAGGCCGCGGTTCTCCTGGCCGATGAGTTCGGCGACGGCGCCACCATGGTCACCATACTGGAGCACGGCAGTCGGGCTGGCCTTGATGCCGAGCTTGTGCTCGATGCTCACGCAATGCACATCGTTGCGCGTGCCGTCTGGCATGAGCTTCGGGCAGATGAAGAGCGAGATGCCTTTCACGCCTTCGGGCGCGCCCACCACGCGAGCCAGCACCAGGTGGACGATGTTGTCCGCCATGTCGTGCTCGCCGTAGGTGATGAAGATCTTGGTGCCGAAGAGCTTGTACGTGCCGTCGGCCTGCGGCTCGGCACGCGTGCGCACCATGCTGAGGTCGCTGCCGGCCTGCGGCTCGGTGAGGTTCATCGAACCGGTCCAGGTGCCGTCGACCAGCTTCGGGATGAAGCGCTGCTGCTGTTCCGGCGTACCGGCCGTGAGCAGCGCTTCCACCGCGCCATCGGTCAGCAGCGGGCACAGCGCGAAGCTGAGGCTGGCGCTGTTGACCATCTCGCTGCACGCCGCATGGATGAGCTTGGGCAAACCCTGGCCGCCGAACTCGGCCGGGTGTTGCAGACCCTGCCAGCCGCCTTCCGAGAACTGCCGGAAAGCCTGCTTGAAACCCGGCGAAGTGGTGACCACGCCGTCCTTGAATGACGAAGGGTTCCTGTCGCTTTCCCAGTTCAGCGGCGCCACCACGCCTTCGTTGAACTTGGCGCATTCCTCCAGCACCGCGGCGGCGGTGTCGTAGCCGGCGTCCTCGAAGCCGGGCAGGCCGGCCACGGCATCGATGCCGGCCAGTTCCTTCATCACGAAGAGCATGTCCTTGACGGGTGCGCGGTAGCTCATGGTGGTCTTTCGGTGCAGTGAAAAAAGGGCGCCACAACAAGGGCGCCCTTGGCCAGCCGGAATCAGAGCTTCTCGACGAGCTCGGGCACGGCGGTGAAGAGGTCGGCCTCTAGCCCATAGTCGGCGACGCTGAAGATCGGCGCTTCCGGGTCCTTGTTGATGGCCACGATGACCTTGCTGTCCTTCATGCCGGCCAGGTGCTGGATGGCGCCCGAGATGCCGGCCGCGATGTAGAGCTGCGGCGCGACGATCTTGCCGGTCTGGCCCACCTGCCAGTCGTTCGGGGCATAACCCGCATCCACCGCGGCACGGCTGGCGCCGAGTGCGGCGCCCAGCTTGTCGGCCAGCGGCGTGAGCACCGCGTCAAACTTCTCGTGGCTGCCCAAAGCGCGGCCGCCGCTGACGATGATCTTCGCGGCAGTGAGCTCGGGCCGGTCATTCTTGGCGATCTCGCTGCGCAGGAAGCTGCTGGTGGCGCTGTCGGCCACTGCCGTCAGGGTCTCAACGGCGGCGTTGCCACCGGTGGCCGCCGCGGGGTCGAAGCCCGTGGTGCGCACGGTGATGACCTTGATGGCGTCGGTGCTCTGCACGGTGGCGATGGCGTTGCCGGCGTAGATGGGGCGTTCGAAGGTGTCGGCGCTGATGACCTTGGTGGCGTCGCTGATCTGCGCCACGTCCAGCAGTGCCGCCACGCGCGGCGCGATGTTCTTGCCGCTGGCGGTGGCGGCGAAGAGGATGTGGCTGTAGTTCTTCGCGATGGCCAGCACCTGCGCGGCCAGCGTTTCGGCCAGCGCGTGGTCCAGGCCGGGTGCGTCCGCGTGCAAGACCTTGGCCACACCCGCAATCTGCGCGGCGGCCTGTGCAGCGCCCGAGGCGCCGGCACCGGCGACGAGGACGTGCACATCGCCGCCACAGGCGAGTGCCGCTGTGACCGTGTTGAGGGTGGCGCCCCTGATGGACGCATTGTCGTGTTCGGCTATGACGAGTGCGGCCATCTCAGATCACCTTCGCTTCGTTCTTCAGCTTGGCCACCAGCGTGGCGACATCGGGCACCTTGATGCCGGCGCCGCGCTTGGGCGGCTCACTCACTTTCAGCGTCTTGATGCGCGGCGTGACGTCCACGCCCAGGTCGGAAGGCTTGAGCACTTCCAGCGGCTTCTTCTTGGCCTTCATGATGTTGGGCAGCGTGACGTAGCGCGGCTCGTTCAGGCGCAGGTCCGTCGTGATGACGGCCGGCAGCGTGAGCCTGAGCACTTCGACACCACCGTCCACTTCGCGCGTGCACTCGGCGGCGCCATTGGCAACTTCCAGCTTCGAAGCGTAGGTGGCCTGCGGCAGCCCGGCCAGCGCGGCCAGCATCTGGCCGGTCTGGTTGCAGTCATCGTCGATGGCCTGCTTGCCCAGGATGATGAGCCCGGGCTGTTCCTTGTCGACCAGCGCCTTGAGCAGCTTGGCCACGGCCAGCGGCTGCAGTTCGTCGGCGCACTCCACCAGGATGGCGCGGTCGGCGCCGATGGCCATGGCCGTGCGCAGGGTCTCCTGGCATTGCATGACGCCGCAGGAGACAGCCACGATCTCGGTGACCACGCCCTTCTCCTTCAGCCGCACCGCCTCTTCGACGGCAATCTCGTCGAAGGGGTTCATGCTCATCTTGACGTTGGCGATGTCCACGCCCGTGCCGTCGCTTTTCACGCGCACCTTGACGTTGTAGTCGACCACCCGCTTCACGGGGACCAGCACCTTCATGAATGTCGCTCCTGGGCTCTGATGGACGTAAACGTAAAGCCCTGGATTCTAGGCGGCAGACCTCGGATTGGCGCCTCTCTTGCCCAGAAAATAGTACGGTCGTTCTATTCTTGCTCCGGCATCGCCGCGTGAGTGACAGCGCGAAGAGGACGATCCCGTCGGCTGCCTTGCCACGCGGCGCGCCTCGAATCGACGAATCGGCCTGCTGTAGCATCTCTAAAACCCGGTCGAACATCTTCAGACGGTGCGGATTCACACCCGTGGCGCGACCGGAGCCCTGCAAGAGCAGGGGCTTGAAGACGCGCACGTGGTCGCCAGACCGCGCAGGCAAAAACAGCCGACCCATGGCCACGCTGGCCTTTCGGCAGGGGGATTGAATTGAAGGTGCTCGTCGAAGAAGCTGGCCGCGCAATCGGGTTCGCGCTCAAACGCTTGAACTACGCCTCGGTCATCGCCACCGTGCTCCAACATCCGCAGACGGTGTGGCTGCGTGCCGCGGGGCATGATCTCGCGCCTCGCTCGATCGAGCCCCTGGAAGACGGACGCCACCGGATGCTGTGGGTATGCCCGCCCGCTTGGACCGACAGCTTCCCGGACGAAGTCACCTTTGTGGCCAAGAGCGAAGGCAGCGCCAGCGCCGTCGTGCTGGCGCGAGCCACACCGGCCGGGCCTGCGTCGCGCCGACAGTGGTCGAGTGCCACCCGCGCGCCCGCCGCGGCGCACCGCGCGCCCTTTCCGCCCCTGGTCATCGAGCGTGTCAATGCCGTGACAGGCCGCAACACAGACCCTGGCGCCTTCTGGTCGAACGAAGAGATCGAGCAGTTCCTCGACGACCTCAAGCGCATCGGCCGCATGGCCGGGCGCTTGGGGTATCTGAACATCGTCGGCCAGTACGTGGGCTTCCTGGTGCGATCCAACGCGGCCATGCAGTACGCGCTCAAGCACTTCTGCGACATCAACACCACCGCCCTGCGCGCCGAGCGCTACCACGGCATCGCCAGCCACCCCGACGAGATGATGACGATCGCGCATCATCTCTACCTGCTGCACTCGCTGGGCTTGAAGGGCGACTTCGCCGAGTTCGGCTGCTTCAAGGGCTTCTCGACTGCCTGCCTGTCCACCGCCTGCGCTGAACTCGGCGTTCGCATGCACGTGTTCGACTCGTTTCAAGGCCTGCCCGAGTCGTCCAGTGGTCGCTACATCACGGGCGAGTACATGGGCTCCTTCGACGAGGTCCTGCAACATGTCACCGACTTCGGTCGTCCCGAGGCGGTGACCTGGCACCGCGGCTTCTTCTCGGAGTCGCTGAAGGGTTTCAAGAGCCCGCTGATGGCCTTGTGGATGGACGTGGACCTGCGGGAATCGGCACAAGACCTGGCCTCCGTGGTCTCGGCCATCGACGTGCAGGGTTGCGTGCTGTCGCACGAGATCTCGGCGGCAGCGTTCATCGGCCGCGAACCCAACTACCGCCTTATCGAGGCCGGCAAGTACGAGGTGCTGCCGCCGATCTTCGACGCCGTGCGGGCCAGGGGCGGTGTGCCCTCGGGCGAGCACCTCGGGCGGTCTCTGGGCGCTGTCTACCTGAGCCAGTCGGCGCAGGTGCTGTCGTATCCCTACATCGCCAAGTTACTCGAACTCGCCGATTGAGCTGAGTTCAGGCCCCGACAGAGTTCGGGGCCGACATGCCGCGCGCCACCTTCGCGACATCGGCCTGCTGGTACTTCAGCGACAGCTGCTCGATCACCGCCTCTTCCTGCATGCCGGAAGCTCTCAGCTCGGCAATCTCGTGGCGTATGGTGTTGACCTGCCACGGCACCAGCCGGTAGTTGGTCTTCTCGCGCTGCTCCAGCCCTTCGGGCCAGTCGGCGTAGTAGTAGGTCGCCAGCGAACGGCGAGTCTTCTCTTCCGGCAGGTTCAAGGGCTTCGGGTGGCCGTGAAACGAGATCTCGCTGGTTTCGAAGATGGCCATTCGGTTCATCAGCGGGGCGATGCGCGCGAAGGGTTTCGACAGGTCCTGTGGCCACAGTTCCAGGTGCCCCTCCCAGCTGTCGTCCCACACCGGGTTCAGGTAGTACAGAAGATTCAGCCGACGGTGCTTGCCCGTCTCGGGATGGAAGTTGAAATCCGTGTGCACATTGAGGTAGCCACCGCGGTAGATCTCGTGCAGCCCGCCGCCGTTCAGGGCCGGATCGGCATACAGCGGCTTGGCGCCTGTGATGTGCTCCAGCAAGCCCAGGAAACGAGGTTCCTGGATGGCGTCGAAGAACTGGCGGTGCACCTCGTTCATCAACTCGAGTCGGGTGATGCCGATCTTGCGCAACACGTGACGATGCTTCTTGGGCGCATCCCGATTTTTCTTGGAACGGGTGATGACCTCGCCGAACTCGTCATGCAGCCGTGTTGCCCAGGCCGGCTGCAGGAAGTTGTCGACGATCAGCCAGTGGAAGGGTTCGGTGCTCTGGAAGGCTCGGGCATGGGCTTCCTTGTCACGCTCCAAGGCGTCGTAATCGATCATCTATGCGCTCGTCTGCTCGTTAGAGCATTTCAGTCTATCACCGGGAACTCCAGGCCTCGTCGTGATGCAGGCCCTTGCAATGCCACCATCGAATCTGCTGGCACAGGATGACGTGGGCAGGCTTCGGAACCGGCGCGGCTCGTTGAAGCCATGACGCTCCGGGCCGTGCGCGGCGCGCTGCGTGGTGCCCGGAACGGGACTTGAACCCGTACACCCCGTGAAGGGCCGCGGATTTTAAGTCCGCTGCGTCTGCCGATTTCGCCATCCGGGCGCGGCGCAATTATGGCGGCGGGCCCACAACGACCAAGGGCTCCACGGTGGGAGCCCTCGAATCGAAGGAAGTCTGGAGGCGCGACCGGGAGTCGAACCCGGCTAGACGGATTTGCAATCCGTTGCATAACCGCTTTGCTATCGCGCCTTGATCACCATTCTCAGCCAAAAAGAAGGGAAGCCGAAGCTTCCCTGTTTTCGAATCTGGAGCGGGATAAGAGGCTCGAACTCTCGACCTATACCTTGGCAAGGTATCGCTCTACCAACTGAGCTAATCCCGCATGTCTTGCCTTGCATGCATCTCGTCGCTGTACAAGCTGCACTGACCGGTAGCCACACCGGACGCGTCGAGCCTCGCATTCTATGCCAAGCCATTCTGGCTGTGCAAGCCCTGTGCGGCTTCCTAGTGCGGAAGGCCGTCCGCAGCCACCACTGGTGCGGCAACCTCGGGTTTCGGAGCTTCCACGGCCACCACCACCGGCTCTTCGTCGGCCAAGGGCTGCGGTGGCTTCTCCAGCGCGATCTCCAGCACCTGGTCGATCCAGCGCACGGGCACGATCTCCAGGTTGTTCTTGGCGTTCTCGGGGATGTCCTGCAGATCTTTGACGTTCTCTTCCGGGATCAGCACCGTTTTCACCCCGCCCCGATGCGCCGCCAGCAGCTTTTCCTTCAGGCCGCCGATGGCCGTGACCTCGCCGCGCAGCGTGATCTCGCCCGTCATCGCCACGTCGGCACGCACGGGGATGCCGCACAGCGCCGAGACCAGCGCGGTTGTCATCGCCGCGCCGGCACTCGGCCCGTCCTTGGGCGTGGCGCCATCGGGCACGTGGATGTGGATGTCGCGCTTCTCGAAGATCTCGTCCTTCAGGCCCAGGCGGCGGGCGCGTGAGCGCACCACCGTGCGCGCGGCTTCCACGCTTTCCTTCATCACATCGCCCAGCGAGCCGGTGCGGATGATCTGGCCCTTGCCCGGCATCACCGTGGCTTCGATGGTCAGCAGGTCGCCGCCCACCTCGGTCCACGCCAGCCCGACCACCTGGCCGATCTGGTTCTTCTTTTCGGCGCGACCAAAGTCGTACTTGCGGACGCCCAGGAAGTCGTTCAGGTTGTCCTCGGTGATCACCACCTTGCCGTCGTACTTCTTCAGCGCAACGCCCTTGACGACCTTGCGGCAGATCTTGCCGATCTCGCGTTCCAGCGAGCGCACGCCGGCTTCCCGCGTGTAGTAGCGCAGGATGGCGCGCAGCGCCGACTCGGCGATCTCCATCTCGCCGTCCTTCAGGCCATTGTTCTTGGCCTGCTTCGGCATCAGATAGCGCTGGGCGATGTTGAGCTTTTCGTCTTCGGTATAGCCGGCCAGGCGGATGACTTCCATGCGGTCCAGCAGGGCCGGCGGAATGTTCATCGAATTGGAGGTGGCGACGAACATCACGTCACTGAGGTCGAAGTCGACCTCGACGTAGTGGTCGCTGAAGGTGTGGTTCTGCTCCGGGTCCAGCACCTCCAGCAGGGCCGACGACGGGTCGCCCCGGAAGTCCATGCCCAGCTTGTCGATCTCGTCCAGCAGGAACAGCGGGTTGCGCACGCCGACCTTGCTGAGCGACTGCAGCACCTTGCCCGGCATGCTGCCGATGTAGGTGCGGCGGTGGCCGCGGATCTCGGCCTCGTCGCGCATGCCACCCAGCGCCATGCGCACGAACTTGCGCCCAGTGGCGCGCGCCACGCTCTGACCCAGGCTGGTCTTGCCCACGCCCGGCGGCCCCACCAGGCACAGGATCGGCGCCTTGACCTTTTCGACGCGTTGCTGCACCGCAAGGTACTCGAGGATGCGGTCCTTGACTTTCTCCAGACCGAAATGGTCTTCGTTGAGCACGTGCTCAGCGTTGGCCAGGTCGTGCTTGATCTTGGTCCTCTTCTGCCACGGCAGGTTGACCAGGGTGTCGATGAAGTTGCGCACCACGGTGGCTTCGGCCGACATGGGCGACATCAGCTTGAGCTTCTTCAGTTCGCTCTCGGCCTTCTTGCGCGCTTCCTTGCTCATGCGCGCGGCCTTGATCTTCTTTTCAAGCTCTTCCAGGTCGGCGCCTTCTTCGCCGTCGCCCAGTTCCTTCTGGATGGCCTTGACCTGCTCGTTCAGGTAGTACTCGCGCTGGCTCTTCTCCATCTGCCGCTTGACGCGGCCGCGGATGCGCTTTTCCACCTGCAGGATGTCGACCTCGTGCTCCAGCAGTTCCAGCAGCTTTTCCAGCCGCTTGGGCACGCTGAAGAGGTCGAGCACGGCTTGTTTGGCTTCCAGCTTCAGTGGCAGGTGAGCGGCGATGGTGTCGGCGAGTCTTCCTGGGTCGTCGATGCCGGCGATGCTGGTCAGGATCTCGGGCGGGATCTTCTTGTTGAGCTTGACGTACTGGTCGAACTGCTGCGTCACGGCGCGGCGCAGGGCTTCGATCTCGGGCGTGGCGTCACTCTCGGCCTGCACCGGCACGACCTCGCCGACGAAGTAGTCGTCGTCCTCGGTGATGCGCGTGGTGTTGGCACGCTGCACGCCTTCGACCAGCACCTTCACGGTGCCGTCGGGCAGCTTCAGCATCTGCAGGATGCTGCTGACGCAGCCGACATCGAACATGTCGTCGGCCTTGGGCTCGTCCTTGCCGGCAGCCTTCTGCGCCACGAGCATGATCTGGCGGCCCTGCTCCATGGCGGCTTCCAGCGCCTTGATGGACTTCGGCCGGCCCACGAACAGCGGGATGACCATGTGCGGAAAGACCACGACATCGCGCAGCGGCAACAGCGGCAGCGTGATCGGGTCAGGCGGGAGGGTGGGATGTCCGGACATAGAAACCTTTCTTTCTCGAAGCCACGTGAGGCCCGAGAACAGGAATGCAAGCTGGCCGCGGCTGGCCCTGCCCGAACGGGCAGGCTCGCTGCCTCAGGCGCTGGCCTTGTGCTCGCGGTAGACGAGCAGCGGCTTGGCGCCTTCTTCGATGATGTGGTCGTCGATGACCACCTTGGCCACGCCGTCGAGCGTGGGCAGGTCGAACATGGTGTCGATCAGCGAATGCTCCATGATCGACCGCAGCCCACGAGCGCCAGTCTTGCGCAGCAGCGCCTTCTTCGCGATGGCCGTCAAGGCCGAAGGGCGGATCTCGAGTTCCACGCCGTCCATGGCGAACAGCTTCTGGTACTGCTTGACGAGCGCGTTCTTGGGCTCGGTGAGGATCTGCACCATGGCGTCGATGGTCAGCTCACCCAAGGTCGCCACCACCGGCAGGCGGCCCACGAGTTCGGGGATGAGGCCGAACTTGATCAGGTCTTCGGGTTCGGCGTCGCGGAAGACGTCGGCCGCCCGCTTGTCGCTCTTGCTGTGCACGCTGGCGGCGAAGCCGATACCCGACTTCTCGGTGCGGTTCTGGATGACCTTCTCCAGGCCGTCGAAGGCGCCGCCGCAGATGAACAGGATGTTGGTCGTGTCGATCTGCAGGAAGTCTTGGTTCGGGTGCTTGCGCCCGCCCTGCGGGGGCACGCTGGCCATGGTGCCTTCGACAAGCTTCAAGAGTGCTTGCTGAACGCCTTCACCCGACACGTCGCGCGTGATGCTGGGGTTGTCGGCCTTGCGGCTGATCTTGTCGATCTCGTCGATGTAGACGATGCCACGCTGCGCTCGCTCGACGTCGTAGTTGCAGTTCTGCAGCAGCTTCTGGATGATGTTCTCGACGTCCTCACCCACGTAACCGGCTTCGGTCAGCGTGGTGGCGTCGGCAATCACGAAGGGCACGTTGAGCAGGCGCGCCAGCGTCTGCGCCAGCAGCGTCTTGCCCGAGCCCGTGGGACCGATGAGCAGGATGTTGCTCTTGGTCAGTTCCACCTCGTCCTTGGACGCATTGGCGCCCATGTGCTTCAGCCGCTTGTAGTGGTTGTAGACCGCCACGGAAAGCGTCTTCTTGGCCACGTCCTGGCCGATGACGTACTGGTCAAGGCTGGCCTTGATCTCGCTGGGCACCGGGAGATCCGACTTCGCGGCCTTGGCGGCAGGCCCTTCGGCCGGCACTTCGTCGCGGATGATGTCGTTGCACAGCTCGATGCACTCGTCGCAGATGAACACCGACGGCCCGGCGATGAGCTTCTTCACCTCGTGCTGGCTCTTACCGCAGAAGCTGCAGTAGAGAACCTTTTCGCCAGAGGCGCCCTTCTTTTCTGCCATGGATGATCGCGTGCGCGGAGTTATACGGGGAAAGCCACCTCATGATAGACGAAGTGCCGTGGCTGGGTCGGGCGTGAAAAGGGCCCTGAAACAGGGCCCTGGGAGTGTTTACGACGCTCCCCGGCAGATGCGGCCGGCTGTGTTCAGCCGCGCTTGTCGAGCACCTGGTCGATGAGGCCGTAGTCCTTGGCCTCGGTGGGCGACAACCACATGTCGCGCTCCATGTCGGCGGCAATGCGCTCCAGTGGCTGGCCGGTGCGCTCTGCGTAGATGCGGTTCAGCTGCTCGCGTGTCTTGATGATCTCGCGCGCCTGGATCTCAATGTCGGTCGCCTGACCCTGCGCCCCGCCCGAAGGCTGGTGCAGCATGACACGCGAGTTCGGCAGCGCCGAACGCTTGCCCTTGGCCCCGGCCATCAGCAGGAAGCTGCCCATGCTGGCCGCCATGCCCATGCACAGCGTGCTGACATCGGGCTTGATGAACTGCATGGTGTCGTAGATCGACAGACCCGCACTCACGCTGCCACCCGGGCTGTTGATGTAGAGAAAGATATCCTTGTCGGGGTTCTCGCTCTCCAGGAACAACATCTGTGCCACCACCAGGTTGGCCGTGCCGTCGTTCACGGGGCCGACCAGGAACACGATGCGCTCGCGCAGCAGGCGGCTGTAGATGTCGTAGGCGCGTTCGCCGCGGCCCGACTGCTCAATGACGATGGGCACCATGCCCAGGCCGACGGTGTCCTGCACGCTCATCAACGCATCCTCTTTCAATTGGCGGTCATCAGTTCGTCGAACGGTAGCACCTTGTCGACAACCTTGGCCTGGGCCAGCACGAAGTTGGTGACGTTGGTCTCGATGACCACGGCTTCCACCTCGGCCATGCGCTGGCGGTCGCCCAGGTACCAGCGCATCACCTCGGTGGGCTTTTCGTAGCTCTGGCTCAACTCTTCGATGTGGGCCTGCAGCTGCTCGGGTTTGGCCTGCAGGTTGTTGGAGCGCACGAGTTCAGCCACCACCAGGCCCAAACGCACGCGGCGCTCGGCCTGCGGCTTGAAGTACTCGGCGGGGATGGGCGCCGTGTCGGCGTCCTTCACGCCCCGCTGCTTCAGGTCGGCGCGCGCGCCCTGGATCAGGCGGTCGGTTTCGCTGGCCACCAGCGCATTGGGGATCTCCAGCTCGGCGGCCTTGCTCAGCGCGTCCATCACCGCCGACTTGTTGCGCGCCAGCACGCGGAACTTGACTTCGCGCTCGAGGTTCTTCTTCACGTCGGCACGCAGGCCCTCGACCGTGCCTTCCTTGATGCCCAGCGACTTGGCCAGCGCCTCGTCAACCGCAGGCAGGTTCTGCACCTCGATCTTGTTCACCGTGACCAGGAAGTCGGCTTCCTTGCCGGCCACGTCCTGGCCCTGGTAGTCGGCCGGGAACTGCAGCGGGAAGGTCTTGCTCTCGCCGACCTTCATGCCGCGCACGGCCTGGTCGAACTGCTCCAGCATCTGGCCTTCGCCGATGATGAACTGGAAGGCCTCGGCCTTGCCGCCGTCGAAGGGCTCGCCGTCGATCTTGCCTTCGAAGTCGATGGTCACGCGGTCACCTTCCACCGCGCCTTCGTCCTTGGCGCGCAGGCCGAAGCTGCGGCGCTGCTTGCGCAGGATCTCGACTGTGCGGTCGATCGCGGCTTCGGTCACCTCGGTGGCCACGCGCTCGATTTCGGCGGCGCCCAGATCGCCGATCTTCACCTCGGGGTAGACCTCGAAGGTGGCATCGAAGGCCAGCTGGCCTTCCGGCGATTCGTCCTTCTGCGTGATCTTGGGCGCGCCGGCCACACGCAGCTTGGCTTCGTTGACGGCCTCGTTGAAGACCTGGCCGACGCGGTCGTTCACCACCTCGTACTGCACCGAGTAGCCATAACGCTGGGTCACCACGCTCATCGGCACCTTGCCGGGCCGGAAGCCATCGGCCTTGACCGTGCGCGACAGGCGCTTCAGGCGCGTTTCCACCTCGCCGTTGATGGTTTCAGCCGCCAGCGTGAGCGTGATGCGGCGTTCGAGCTTCTCGAGGGTTTCGACTTGGACGGCCATGGTGTCTTCTTGCGATGGGATGGACATGAGGGGGCAAGCGTCGGACGTGGTGCGCGGGGCCGGACTCGAACCGGCACGCCCGTGAAGGCGTCAGGACCTAAACCTGGTGCGTCTACCAATTTCGCCACCCGCGCGGGTGCTTGACCGAACGCCAGCGAACCAATGATTTTAGCGTCAGCTCAGGCCCCTGCCGGCACCGCACTTTCGCGCTTGACGCGGAACCATGCGGCGTACATGGCCGGCAGCGCCAGCAGTGTGAGCGCCGTGGCCACGATCAGCCCGCCCATGATGGCCACCGCCATCGGCCCCCAGAACACGCTGCGCGACAGCGGGATCATGGCCAGCACGGCCGCCGCCGCCGTCAGCACGATAGGCCGGAAGCGCCGTACCGCGGATTCGACGATGGCGTCCCAGGCCGGTACGCCGCGCTGGCGGTCCTGCTCGATCTGGTCGATCAGGATCACCGAGTTGCGCATGATCATGCCGACCAGCGCGATGAAGCCGAGCAGCGCGACGAAGCCGAAAGGCCGGTCCAGCAGCAGCAGCGCGCCCGCGACGCCGGCAATGCCCAGCGGCGCCGTCAGCATCACCAGCATGCTGCGCGAGAAGCTCTGCAACTGCAGCATCAGCAGCGTGAGCATGATGAAGGCCATCAGCGGCACGTTGACGAGCAGCGAGCCCTGGCCCTTGCTGCTCTCTTCCACCGCACCGGCCACCTGGATGGCGTAGCCCGGCGGCATGGTGGCGGCCAGCTCCTTCAGCTTCGGCCACACCTGCGCGGTGACGGTGGGGCCCTGCACGCCTTCAACCACGTCGCCCTGGATGGTGACGGCAAAGTTGCGGCCCTCGCGCCACAGCACGCCGGGTTCCCAGCTGAAGCCGACCTTGGCGATCTGCGTCATGGGCACCACACGGCCATTGCTGGTGGGCATGTAGGCGTTGCCGATGTCGGTGATGGCATTGCGCTCGTCCAGCGGCTGGCGCAGCACGATGTCGACCAGCTTGTCGCCTTCACGGTACTGGCCGATGGTGGTACCTGACAAGATGGTGCGCGAAGCCTGTGCCAGCGCCTGGCTGGTGACGCCGAGGGCGCGCGCCTTGTCCTGGTCGATGTCCAGGCGCAGCACCTTGATGGCTTCGTTCCAGTTGTCGTTGACGCCGCGCATGCTGGGGTTGGCGCGCAGGATCGCCTTGGCCTGGTCGGCCCAGGCGCGCACCTGCGTGGCGTCGATGCCGACGACACGAAACATCACCGGGTAGGAGACCGGCGGCCCGTTGGGCAGCAGCTTCACGCGGCCACGCACTTCGGGGAATTCGGTGGCCAGCAACTGCGGCAGGCGCAGGCGCAGCGCCTCGCGTTCCTTCAGATCTTTCGACAGCACGATGGCCTGGCTGACGTTGCTCTGCGGGAACACCTGGTCCAGCGGCAGGTAGAAGCGCGGCACGCCGCTGCCTACCCAGGTGGTGACGTTGGCCACGCCCCTCTCGGCCATCATGCGGGCCTCGAAGCGCTGCGCGATCTGGTCGCTCTGCTGGATGGTCGAGCCTTCCGGCAGCCAGAGGTCCACCACCAGCTCCGGCCGGCTCGAGTCGGGGAAGAACTGCTGCTGCACCTTGCCCATGCCGACGATGCCCAGCGCGAAGATGCCGATGGTCAAAGCAATCGTCACCCAGCGGTGCGCCACGCACCAGTGCACCAGCGCGCGGAAGCGCGAGTAGAAGGGTGTGTCGAAAAGTTCGTGTGGCCCCTCGCCCGCCTCGCCCTGCACCTTGCTGCGCGTGCGCAGCAACCAGGCGCCGAGATAGGGCACGAAGTACACCGACACCAGCCACGAGATGATCAGCGCCGCTGACGTGACGGCAAAGATGGCGAAGGTGTATTCCCCGGTCACGCTCTGCGCCAGCCCGATGGGCAGGAAGCCCGCCGCCGTGATCAGCGTGCCGGTCAGCATGGGCATCGCCGTCACGTCGTAGGCGAAGGTGGCGGCGCGCATCTTGTCGTAGCCCTCTTCCAGCTTGCGTACCATCATTTCCACAGCAATGATGGCGTCGTCCACCAGCAGGCCGAGCGCGATGATCAGGCTGCCCAGGCTGATCTTGTGCAGCCCCACGCCCCAGTAGTACATGGTGACGAAGGTGATGGCCAGCACCAGCGGGATGGTGATGCCCACCACCAGGCCCGGCCAGATGTCGATGGTGGGATACCAACTTCCTGGCTTGAAATGCAGGCCCAGCGCGATGAAGCTGACCGCCAGCACGATGACCACGGCCTCGATGAGCACGCCGACGAACTCGCCCACCGAACGCCTCACGGCTGCCGGCTGGTCCTGCACGCGCGCCACCGTGATGCCCACCGGCAGGTCCTGCTGGATGCCCGCCACCGCCGCGCTGAGCGCCTGGCCCAGCGCGATGATGTCGCCGCCCTTGGCCATCGACACACCGAGTGCGATGACCTCCTGGCCCTGAAAGCGCACCTTGGTGGTGGGCGGGTCGCTGTAGTCGCGGCGAATCTCGGCCAGGTCACCCAGGCGCAGCGTGCTCGCCGCACCGGTGCCCGGGTTCACGGCCCGGATGGCAAAGCGCTTGAGCTCTTCCACCGAGTTGAACTGCCCCGCCACGCGCACCTGCAGGTTCTCAGCGCCGGCGTTCAGCACGCCGGCACCTTCCACCGCGTTCTGCGCGCCGATCTGCGCGATGACCTGGTTGAAGTCCAGCCCCAGTTGCGCCAGGCGTTTCTGCGAGATCTCGATGAACACCTTCTCTGCCTGCGCGCCGAAGATCTCGACCTTGGCCACGTCGGGCAGGCGCAGCAGCTTCTGACGCACCTGCTCGGCCTGCACGCGCATTTCCTCGCGGCTGAAGCCGTCGGATTGCAGCGCAAAGATGGAGCCGTAGACATCGCCGAAGTCGTCGTTGAAGACCGGGCCGATGACGCCGCCGGGCAGCGTCGAGCGCATGTCACCGATGCGCTTGCGCGCCTGGTACCAGCTGTTCGTCACCTCCTTGGGCGGCGCCGAATCCTTGAGCTGGAAGATGGTCAGCGACTCGCCGGGCTTGGTGTAGCTGCGGATCTTGTCGGCGTGGGGGACTTCCTGCAGCGTCTTCTCGATCTTGTCGGTCACCTGCTCGGCCATCTGCAGCGCGCTGGCACCGGGCCAGAAGGCCTGCACGACCATGGCGCGGAAGGTGAAGGGCGGGTCTTCGTCCTGGCCCAGCTGAAAGTAGGCGGCGAAGCCCAGCAGCATCAGCACCACCATCAGGTAGCGCGTCAGGGCCGGGTGTTCGAGCGCCCAGCGCGAGATGTTGAAGCGCGCCGGGGCGGCGCTGTCGGCGACGGAGCTCATGGTGGTGCAGCCCCGTTCAGCGGGTGGCGGCCGAAGCGGCGGCCGCCGCCACCACGGGCGGCTCGTAGAGCTTCACCTTCTGACCCGGCGTGAGCACGTGCACGCCGGCCGTCACCACGGTCTGCCCCGGGCTCAGGCCAGCCCCCACCACGACCACGTTGCCATCGGCACCGGCCACGCTGATGGGTTGCACCTGGACCGTCATCGTCGCCTTGTCGACCAGCCACACGGCCGTCTGGCCTTGCTGCTGCATCACCGCCGTCAGCGGCAGGCGCGTGATGCCTTCGCGCTTGGGCAGGTCCACGATCACGGTGACGGTCTGGCCCAGCTGCAGCGGTGGATTGCCGATGTCGGCCTTGACAAGGAAGGTGCGCGTCGCGGCGTCGGCGGCCGCCGCCACCTCACGCACGGTGGCCGGCAGCAGCGTGCTGCTGCCCCAGGGGCGAACCTTCAGCGCGCCAGGTTGGCCCTGAAGCGCGCGCATCGCGCCGGCGCCGTCTTCGGGCACGGTGAATACGGCGTCGCGCGGGCCGTCGTGAGCCAGGCGCAACACGGGCGTGCCGGCGGCCAGCACGGTACCGGGTTCGGCGTCCACGGCGGTGATGACACCCGCGACCGTGGCCGCCAGCACCGCGTAGCTGGCCTGGTTGCCCTGCACGCTGGCCTGCGCCAGCGCCTGTTCCAGCTGCGCCTTCTGCGCCTTCAGCGTGGCCTCGCGGCGCTCCAGTTCGATGCTGCTGATGAAGCCCTGGTCACGCAGTTCCTTGTAGCGCTTGAACTCGGCCGCGGCCAGCTCGTAGCTGGTCTGCGCCGCGCGCGTGCCGGCCTGTGCGGCGTCCTGGCCCAGCTTCAAGTCGGTGGCATCCAGTTGCGCCAGGGCCTGGCCGGACTTCACGCGCTGGCCCACTTCGGCGCTGCGGCTCAGCATCTTGCCGCCGACGCGGAAACCCAGACGCGACTCGGTGCGCGCACGCACGTCGGCGGCAAACTCGTGCACGCCACCGGCACTGTCCTTGCCCACCGTCATGGTGCGCACGGCACGAACCGGTTCGGGCGTCGGGGACGGGCGCGAGCAGGCAGCCAGCAGCAGCAGCGTGAAGGATGTGGTGACCAGGGCGGCTGCCCCGGGCGAGTGGCGACGACGGGATGCTGCGTTCATGCTGGGGGCCTCGGTGCGCCGCCCGCGGACTTCGTGAGCGCCGGGCGATCTTTAATGACTGACTGGTCAGTAATATAGATGCTCGACTTGTGCGCTGTCAATCGCACTCCTCGACGAAAGAATTGCCTCGCCAGTGGCGAGAATCGGCTCCCGTGAGCGTTGATCATTACGAGAATTTCCCCGTTGCCTCGATCCTGTGCCCCCCGGCCCTGCGCCCGGCGGTGGCGGCGATCTACCACTTCGCCCGCAGCGCCGACGACATGGCCGACGAAGGCGAAGCCACAGCCGCCGAGCGCCTGTCTGAACTGCAGCACTACCGCGCCGACCTCGACGCCGTCGTGGCCGGCCGCGAACCCGGCCCGCACTGGCGCCGCGTGTTCACGCCGTTGGCACAACGCGTGCAGGAGTTCAAGCTACCGGCGCAGCCCCTGCACGACCTGCTGGATGCCTTCGAGCAAGACGTGCGCAACCCGCCCTACCCCGACCGTGCGGCGCTGCTGGACTACTGTCGCCGCTCGGCCAACCCCATCGGCCGCCTCTTGCTGCACCTCTACGGCATCGCCGACGCGCGTTCGCTGCAGCAGGCCGACGCCATCTGCAGCGCGCTGCAACTCATCAACTTCTGGCAGGACCTCAGCGTCGATGGCCCGCGCGGCCGCTGCTACGTGCCGCAGGCCGATGCGCAGTTCCACCGCGTCGCCGCCGACGAACTGGCCCAGTGCAAGGACAGCAAGCGCGCGCGCCTGCTCGTGACGGCGCTGTGCGTGTGGTCACGCGGCCTGATGCTGCAAGGCGCGCCGCTGGCGCTGCGCGTACCAGGGCGTGCCGGCTGGGAGCTGCGCCTGGTGGTGCAGGGCGGCCTGCGCATCCTGGAGAAAATCGCCGACATGGACCACGCCGCGCTGCTCAGGCGCCCCACGCTCTCCGCCCGTGACCTGCCGCTGTTGCTATGGCGCGCCTGGTGCATGCCGGGCCAGATCCGATGACGCCGCAGCAGTACGTGCAGGACAAGGCCGCAGGCAGCGGCTCGTCCTTCTACTACGCCTTTCTCTTTCTGCCGCCGCCGCGGCGCGCCGCCATCACCGCCTTCTACGCCTTCTGCCGCGAGGTGGACGATGTCGTCGACGAGGTCAGCGACCCCGGC
>JANNFE010000074.1:0-7772 GCA_031379415.1 Betaproteobacteria bacterium
ACCAAGCGCTGGGTGTGCACGTGGCATCGCGTGTGGTGCTGGGGCTTGACGGCCAGCCCGTGTGCCGCTGGGACCACCCGCAGATCCTCACCTCGTGGGGCCGCCTGTACACGCTGCTGCGCGCCGCACTGCCCGAAGACCGGCACCGCCTGGGTGCCGCCGTGGTGTCGGCCACGCAGGACGAACGCGGTGCAGGCGTTAGCCTGGCCAGCGGCGAGACGCTGCGCGCCGACATCGTGGTGGCGGCCGACGGCATCCGCTCCACGCTGCGCGCGCAACTCGCGCCCGCGGTGCAGCCCACCTACGCCGGCTACGTCGCCTGGCGCGGCGTGTGCGATGAAGCCGCGCTGTCGCGCCACACGCGCGAGACGCTGTTCCCGCACTTCGGCTTCGGCCTGCCTGTGGGCGAGCAGATGCTGGGCTACCCCGTGGCCGGCGCCGAAGACAGCACGGACATCGGCCAGCGACGCTGGAACTTCGTCTGGTACCGCCCCGCCGCGGCCGGCGCCGAACTCGCGGCGCTGATGACCGACGCCGATGGTGTGCACCATGAAGGCGGCATCCCGCCGCAGCAGGTGAGCTGGCGCCAGATCGCGGCCGTGCGCGACGCCGCGAAGCAGCGGCTGGCGCCGCAGTTCGCCGAGGTTCTGGAGAAGACGGCCGTGCCTTTCCTGCAGCCCATCTTCGACCTGGAATCCCCGCAACTCGCGCACGGCCGTATCGCCATGCTGGGCGACGCCGCCTTCGTGGCGCGCCCGCATGTCGGCATGGGTGTGGCCAAGGCTGGCGACGACGCCGCGGCCTTGACCGCGGCCATCGCCGCGCAAGGCGCCACGCCTGAAGCCCTGCGCCGCTACGACGCACAGCGCCGCCCCGCCGGTGTCGCCGTGGTGGACCGCTCGCGCCGCCTGGGCGCCACCATTGAAGCGCATCAGCGCGGCGCCGCCTTCGCACGCGATCCGGCAGCCGTGATGCGCCACACCGCCATCGACCCCAGCCTCTTCGACACCTACCCGCCAGAAGCACCGGCCGCCTGAAGCCGGGCACCACCCTTGAAGGAGACAAGCCCGATGAACACCGTCAGTTCCCGCCGCCGCCAGATCATTGCCGCCGGTGGTGCGTTGGCTGCTGCGCCAGCGCTTTTCCATATTGCGCGCGCGCAGGCCGGCGCCATCAAGATCGGCTTCCCGGTGCCGCTGACCGGCGCCTTCAGCGCCGAGGCGCAGGACCAGGTGCGCGCCGCCGAACTGGCAGTGAAGGAGTGGAACGCCGCCGGCGGCCACAAGGGCCAGATGGCCGAACTGCTGGTGCGCGACGACAAGCTCAACCCCGGCGAAGCGGCCACGCGCACGCTGGAGCTGATCGAGAAGGACAAGGTCAACTTCGTCGTCGGCAGCCTCTCCGCCGCCACGCAGCTGAGCATCAACGCCGTGACGCGCGAGCGCAAGGTGCTGTTCAACAGCATCAGCCAGAGCGACACCATCAACGAGGCCAAGGACTGGAGCCTGTACACCTTCCACGAGGCGCTGAATCCGCACCTCACGGCCGGTGCGGTGGCGCGTTATGCCTTCCCGAAGTTCGGCAAGAAGGTGGTGTACCTCACGGCCGACTACGCCTACGGCCACGAGATGGTGCGCGGCTTCCAGCGCGCCGGCCAGGCCTTCGGCGTGCAGACGCTGGCCGACATCCGCCACCCGCTGGGTGCTGCCGACTACTCGGCCTTCCTGCCGCGCATCCAGTCGTTGAAGCCCGACGTGCTGGTGCTGTGCAACTTCGGCCGCGACCTCGTCAACAGCGCCAAGCAGGCCACCGACTTCGGCATCAAGCAGGGCACCAAGATCATTGCGCCAGTGCTGCTGTACACGTCAAGGGTGGCCGGTGGTGCCGACGCCTTCGACGGTGTGCTCGGCGGCACGTCCTACTACTGGGGCATGGAAGACAAGATCCCGAGCGCCAAGAAGTTCAACGATGCTTTCCGCAAGGCCTACGCCGGTGCGGTGCCGTCGGACTACGGTGCCCTCGGCTACGCCGGCATCAAGAGCGTGCTGCAGGCCGTGAAGAACGCCGACGCCACCGATTCGCAGCGCGTGGCCATCGCGTTGCGACAGTTGAAGTACGACTGGTACAAGGGGCCGCAGTTCTATCGCAAGTGCGACCACCAGTCGGTGCAGAGTGTCGTCATCGTCGAGAGCAAGTCGAAGAACATGAAGGACAAGAACGACGTGTTCAGCGTGTTGGCGATCGAGGATGCGAACGAAAAGAACTTGCGGACTTGCGAGGAGATGGGGCACAAGGTCACGACCTGAAGATGGCTGCTCGCGTGCGTGTTTGCTCGCGTCGCGGCAGGCGGTGCCCGGTGCAGGCGCTGGGTGGGGCGGTCTCCGCTTCGCTGCGACTGCGCTGCGCTGCTCGTGCCGGGGGCGTGCCGCATAACTCACTTCGCTCACTGCGTTCGCTGCGTTCAAACAGGATGCGGCAAGTCAGTTTACGAAGCGCGCTGCGCGCGCCGCCCCCGGCCCTGCGCTGCTCGCCGCCACAGACAGCGCCCCTGCCAGGCACCGCCTGCCGCTCAACGAGCAGTGGGTGTTCGCGACGAAAACCCAGGTGCTCGCCGCAAAGGTGCGTCCGGGCCTGCTGCGGCGCGCCTCTGAGGTGCCGAGGAACGCAGGGCCTGGGGCCTCGCGCGCAGCGCGAGTCGTCATCTGACTCGTCGCGGGTGTTTGAGCGGAGTGAGCGCAGCGAACGCAGCGAGTTCCGCGACGGGGCCCCGGGACCGAGTACCGCAGGGGAGCCGCAGCGCAGCGAAGGCCACCTCAGCGAAGCGCCGCAGCGGGCCCGGACGCGCCTTTGCCGCCCCAATGCCCGCACGCGACACACCAAACAGGTCGAAGACTGAGCGATGGACATCACCCCCAGCCTCATCGCCCTGCAACTCGTCACCGGCATCGCTCTTGGCGCCGTCTACGCGCTTCTCGCGTTAGGCCTGAGCCTCATCTTCGGCATGCTCACGGTGGTGAACTTCGCCCACGGTGCCTTCTTCATGGTGGGCGCCTTCGTCGGCCTGTACTTCATGGGCCTCACCGGCAACTTCTGGTTCAGCCTGGTGCTCACGCCGCTGGTGGTGGGCGCCATCGGCCTGGTGACCGAACGCTTCCTGGTGCGCCCGCTGTACGGCCGCGGCATCGACTACCCGCTGCTGCTGACCTTCGGCCTGAGCTGGGTGCTCATCGAAGCCATGCGCGTGGCCTTCGGCATCGAGGGCCTGCCGTCGTCGACGCCACCTGAACTGCGCGGTGCGGTCGATCTGGGCATCGGCTACTTCCCCAAGTACCGCCTGTTCCTGATCTTCGCCACGGCCGTGGTGGTGGTCGCCTTGTGGCTGTTCCTGGAGAAGACGCGCTACGGCCTCATCGTGCGCGCCGGCAGCCGCGACGGCGAAATCTGCAAGGTGCTGGGCGTGGACATCGCACGCGTGTGGCTGGTGGTGTTCGGCATCGGCACGGCCATCGCGGGTTTGTCGGGTGTGCTGGCCGCGCCCACGCGTGCCGTCAACCCCGAGATGGGCGTGCACGTGCTGGCCGAGAGCTTCGTCGTCACCGTGGTCGGCGGCATGGGCAGCCTGGTGGGCGCTGTAGTGGCCGGGCTGCTGGTGGGCATCGTGTTCGCGATGACCTCGCTGTTCGCGCCCGACCTGGCGGAGCTCAGCATCTTCGTGCTGATGGCCGTGGTGCTGCTGGTGCGGCCGCAGGGCCTGTTCGGCAAGGCAGGTTTGATGGGATGAAGGATCTCGTCGACACCATCCGCCGCCACCGCGTAGCCGCGGTGATTGCATTTCTGATGGTCTTTCCGCTGCTCATGCCCTATCAGGCACTGGCTATCAACATCCTGATCTTCGGTTTGTTCGCGGTGGGCTTCAACCTGCTGTTCGGGTACACCGGCCTGCTCAGCTTCGGGCATGCGGCCTTCCTGGGTGTGGGCAGCTACCTCACCGGCATCGGCATGGTGCACATGGGCCTGCCCTGGGGTGTGGCGGTGCTGCTGGGCGTGATGAGCGCGGCGCTGGCCGGCGTGCTCATCGGCTATCTCGCCATCCGCACGCGCGGCATCTACTTCAGCATGGTGACGCTGGCGCTGGCGCAGATCGTCTACTACGCCTTCTACAAGGCCGAGAAGTGGACCGGCGGCGAAAACGGGCTGCGCGGCATCCAGGTGCCGCAGATGGACATCGCGGGCTTCAAGCTCGACTTCCTCGACCCCACCACCAAGTACTACGTCATCCTGGTCTTCGTCGCCGCCGCGCTGTGGTTCGTGTCGCGCCTGCTGGCTTCGCCTTTCGGCGCCGTGATGGAAGCGGTGCGTGAAAACGAGAAACGCGCCGCGGCCTGCGGCTTCGACGTGGCGCGCACCAAGTTGCTGGTGTTCGTGATCTCGGCGGCGCTGTGCGGCCTGGCCGGCGCGCTGCGTGCGCTGCACCTGAGCGTGGTGCCCATCGACAGCCTGCACTACCTGCTGTCGGGTCAGGCGGTGATGATGTGCCTGCTGGGCGGCATGGGCACCTTCTTCGGTCCCTTCGTCGGCGCCGGTGTCTTCCTCACCCTGGAAGACGTGGTGACGACGATGACGAGGCACTGGATGGCCGTGGTGGGCGCGGTGTTCATGTTCTTCGTGCTGTTCTTCCCCGCCGGCATCTGGGGCACCTTCATGAAGCGGCTGGAGCGCGCGCGATGAGCGCCGTGCCGATTCTGGAAGTGGAAGGCGTGAGCAAGCGCTTCGGCAGTTTCGTCGCCTTGAACAACGTGACGGCGCGCTTCGAAGCCGGCAAGCTCAGCGCCATCATCGGCCCCAACGGCGCCGGCAAGAGCACCTTCTTCAACGTTGTCAGCGGCGCTTTCCCGTCCAGCAGCGGGCGCCTGAAGTACCAGGGCCGCGACATCACGGGCCTGGCGCAGCATGAGTTTGCGCGCATCGGCATTGCCAAGAGCTTCCAGATCACCAACGTGTTCAAGCAGCTGAGCGCGCATGAGAACGTGCGCGTGGCGGTGCAGATGCGCCACGCCCGCTGGCAGCTGCTCCAGCCGCGCGCGGCGATGGGCGAGGTGAACGACCGCGCCAGCGAACTGCTGCAGCGCGTGGGCCTGGAAGCGCATGCCGCGCGCCCCGCCGCCGACCTGGCCCACGGCCAGCAGCGCGCGTTGGAGGTGGCCATGGCACTGGCTGCCGAGCCACAACTGCTGCTGATGGACGAGCCCACCGCCGGCATGTCGCCCGAAGAGACGAAGGTGATGATGGACCTCATCACCGCACTCGCCGCCGAGCGCAGCGTGATCCTGGTGGAGCACAAGATGAAGCTGGTGATGGGCATCTGCCAGCGCCTGCTGGTGCTGCATCACGGCGAGTTCCTGGCCGAAGGCACGCCGGCCGAGATCAAGGCCAACGAAGACGTGAAGCGCGTCGACCTGGGGCAGGGCTGAAATGGGGCCCCCAAGCTCACTTCGTTCGCTACCCCCCGAGGGGGCTGTCAGTTCCTTCGGAACGGCCGGGCGGAACTGACATGCTGAAAGTTCAAGGCCTCAACGCCTGGTACGACCGCAGCCACGTCGTGCAGGACCTGAGCTTCGAGGTGAAGCCGGGTGAGATCGTCACGCTGATGGGCCGCAACGGCGCCGGCAAGACGACCACGCTGAAGGCCATCATGGGCCTGCTGGCCAAGCGCGGTGGCAGCGTGCTGTTCGACGGCCACGAGATGCTGGCCCAACCCGCCCACACGCGCTTTCACGCCGGCCTGGCCTATGTGCCTGAAGACCGGCGCATCGTGCCCGGCCTGAGCGTGCGCGAGAACCTGCGCCTGGGCCTGATCGCCGGCAGGGAACGCCACACCGAGCGCGAGCGCATCGAAGAGATTGCCAAGACATTCCCGCGCCTGGCGGAGCGCATGGAGCAGGAAGGCACGTCGATGTCGGGCGGCGAACAGCAGATGCTGGCCATCGCCCGCGCCTTGATGAGCCGGCCGCGCATGATCCTGCTGGACGAGCCTTCCGAAGGCATCATGCCGCTGCTGGTGCAGGAGATGTTCGAACTCTTCGCGCGGCTGCGCAGCGAAGGCACCACCATCCTGCTGGTGGAGCAGAACGTCGAACGTGCGCTGCAGGTGAGCGACCGCGCCTACATCCTGGACCAGGGCCGCATCGTCCACCAGGGCGACGCGCAGGCGCTGCTGGCCGACCGCGAGATCCAGGAGCGCTACTGCGCGGTGTAGCCGCGCGGCTCGCTCTTCATGCGGCGCCAGAGGGCACCGATGATGGCGCCGACGACGGCACCCGCCACGATGCCGAAGTCAAAGACGAACAGCGCGCGTTCGCTCTGCGCACCGGTGTAGAACATCAGCCACCCTGCGCCGCCAAGCAGTGCGCAGGCCAGGGCCAGAACCCAGCTGCGCGCGTCGCGGCCAGCCGCCCAGCCCGCGATCAGGCCGCCCGCAGCGGCGATGCCGACGAACACCATGGCCCCGAGGTCGAACAGCGGCACGTACATCACCGTCTTCCAGATCACGGCGGCGACGCTGGCCGACGCCAAGGTGGACCACCACGCCAGGTGGACCCTGCGGCCCAGGACAGTGGTCGCCGCGAGCGGCGTCACCTCGGGGGGCGTCTGCGTCACCGGCGCGGGTGCTGACGCCGGCGGCGCAGCGACGCTGAGGACCGGCGGCGGCGCAGCCTCGGGAGCCTGCACCACAGGCACCTCGGCCTTTCGCACCACGGGCACCTGCGTCCGCTCACGCAGTGCGTCGATCTCTTCGGCGATGGCGGCAAACAGGTCGCGCCGCTTGCGCAGCCGCGCCAGCAGGATGTCGCCATCGACGCGCGACTCGGGCTCGCGCAGCGCCTTGCGCAGGTCGACGAGCATCGCGCTTTGCTCCGCATAGCTCAGCGTCGGCGCGCTGTCGATCTGCATCGCCAGCGCCCCCAGGTAGGACGCCGGCACTTCAGGCGGCGCGGGCAGCGGGTCGGGCAGCGGGGCCGGCGGCGGCACGCCGGCCACGGCGCGGGCCAGGGCCAGCACCTCGGCGCGGTCGCCGCTGTGGTAGGGCACGATCTGCAGTTGCGCCAGCTCGGGCGGCAGCAGGTTGATCGAGATGCCGTCGGCCACCTGCAGCGGCAGCACCGCCTTGCCCAGCGCCACGGCATAGCGGCGTTCGCCAGTGCAGGCCACCGACGCCAGCGACTTGGGGTGCATCAGGAACACCATCAGGTCGCAGCGGCGCACGGCGGCCAGGATCTGGTCCCACCAGGCCTGCCCGCCGGAGAGCTCGCGGTCGAACCAGACGTCGTGGCCCAGTGACTCCAGGTCGGCCACGACGGCCTTGGCGACGGCCTCGGTCTCGCGGCTGTAGCTGACGAAGATCTTCATGCGTGTGTTGTGTTGGCCAGGGCCTGTCGGGTTCAGGGTCCGCCGTGGCCGCGACGGTAGGCGCTGGGCGCGGCCCGGTCAACACCTGCGGCCGCCGCCGGCCACGGCCGGCTGCACGCCACCGGGAGCTGTGGCATGCTGCGGCGCCTTCATGCAGAGGAGCCTGCCTTGAACAGCATGGACGTCGAAGTGATCCGCACCGCCATGGACTGGATGAACCGCGGCCACCGCGTGGTGCTGGGCACGGTGGTGCGCACCTGGGGCAGCAGCCCGCGCCCGCCGGGCAGCCTGATGATCATCCGCGACGACGGCCAGGTGGCCGGCTCGCTGAGTGGCGGCTGCATCGAAGACGACCTCATCGAACG
>JANNFE010000086.1:0-35681 GCA_031379415.1 Betaproteobacteria bacterium
ACTTCAAGTCCTTCCTCGAGCTGGTGCGCAAAAACCCCGGCAAGTACAACTACGGCTCGGCCGGCACCGGCACTTCGCACCACCTGGCCGGTGAGCTGTTCAAGCAGCAAAGCAAGACCTTCATCACGCACATTCCCTACCGTGGCGCCGGCCCGGCGCTGCAGGACCTGATCGCGGGCCAGGTGGACATGATGTTCGACGGCATGGGCAGCAGCGCTCCACACATCAAGGGCGGCCGCCTGCGCGCCATCGCCGTGGCCGGCGACAAGCGTGCGCCCGGCTTCCCCGACCTGCCCACCGCCGCCGAGGCCGGCACGCCCGGCTACAAGGTCGCCACCTGGTACGGCATCTGGGCGCCCAAGGGCACACCCAAGGACATCGTCACCACCATGGGCGCCGAGATGCGCAAGGCGCTGAACAGCGACGAGCTGAAGGCCGCGTGGAACGGCCTGGGCACCGAGACGCCCAACCTGTGGGGCGACGACTTCGGCAAGTTCGTGTCCAGCGAGGTCAAGCGGTGGGCGGAGGTCGTCAAGAGTTCCGGCGCGAAACTCGACTGACCCCCGAAGCGGCCTGCAGAGCCGAAGGACACCATGAACAAGACCAACGACCACAACCTCTTCTCGGCTCTGCGCGCATCCTTCCCGCAGGACCTGGACGCCACGGCCATCGCGACGGCCGACACGGCCACGCCGCTCTACTACACCTGGCGCGATCTGGAGCGCGGCACGGCCATGCTGGCCAACCTGATCGATTCGCTGGAACTGCCCGCGGCTTCGCGCATTGCGGTGCAGACCGAGAAGAGCGCCGAAGCACTGATGCTCTACCTGGCCGTGCTGCGCGCCGGCCATGTCTTCCTGCCGCTGAACACGGCCTACCAGGCGACCGAGATCGAGTACTTCATCGGCAACGCCGAACCGGCGATGGTGGTGTGCGCGGGCAAGAACTTCGGCTGGGTCAGCAAGCTGGCCTTCAAGGCCGGCACGAAGCATGTCTTCACGCTCAACGAGGACCGCACCGGCACGCTGCTCGACCGCGCCGCCTTCCAGCGCGACACGCACCGGCCCGCCGTGCGCAGCGCCGACGACCTGGCGGCCATCCTCTACACCAGTGGCACCACCGGGCGCAGCAAGGGCGCGATGCTCACGCACGGCAACCTGCTGAGCAATGCGCAGGTGCTGCACCAGGCCTGGGGCTGGTTGCCAAGCGACGTGCTGATCCACGCGCTGCCCATCTTCCACGTGCACGGCCTCTTCGTGGCCAGCCACGGCGCGCTGCTGGCGGGCGCCAAGATGATCTGGTTCAGCCGCTTCGACCCGCGCGCCGTGGCCGCGCGCCTGCCCGAAGCCACCGTCTTCATGGGCGTGCCCACGCTCTATGGGCGGCTGCTCGGCGAGCCGGCGCTCACGCGCGAGGCCTGCGCCGGCATGCGCCTCTTCGTCGCCGGCTCGGCGCCGCTGCTGCTGGAGACCTTCCGCGCCTGGCAGCAGCACACCGGCCACACCATCCTGGAACGCTACGGCATGAGCGAGACGGTGATGCTCACCAGCAACCCGTACCGCCCCGAGAGCGCACGCCGCGGCGGCACCGTCGGCCAGCCGCTGCCGGGCGTGGGCGTGCGCGTGCACGACGACAAGGGCCGGCCGCTGGCGGCGGGCGAGGTCGGCGGCATCGAGGTCAAGGGGCCGAACGTCTTCAAGGGCTACTGGAGAATGCCCGAGAAGACGGCAGACGAGTTCACCACCGACCTGTGGTTCAAGACCGGCGACGTCGGCAAGATCGACAGCGATGGCTACGTCGTCATCGTCGGCCGCAGCAAGGACCTCATCATCAGCGGCGGCTACAACGTCTACCCGGCCGAGATCGAGGCCACCATCAACGACATGCCGGGCGTGGCCGAATCGGCCGTCATCGGCGTGCCGCACCGCGACTTCGGTGAAGCGGTGCTGGCGGTGGTGGTGGGCAAGCCCGGCGCCTCGCTGGACGGCGCCGCGGTGGTGGCGCAGCTGAAGACGCAGATCGCCAACTTCAAGGTGCCCAAACAGGTCTTCGTGGTGGACGAGCTGCCGCGCAATGCCATGGGCAAGGTGCAGAAGAACCTGCTGCGCGAGCAGCACAAAGCCTTGTTCGGCAGCTGAAACCAGGCCTTCGTCGCGCGGCGCCCAAGGCCACGACACCGCCGCTACATTCGCCAGGATGAAGGTCCTCATCCTCGGCGGCACGCGTTTCCTCGGCCGCCACATCGCCCAGCAAGCCCTGGAAGCCGGCCATGAAGTGACGCTGCTGCACCGCGGCCGCAGCAACGCCACGCTGTTCCCCGAGGCCGAACACCGCATCGCCGACCGCGACGGCGACCTCACCGCGTTGCGCGGCGGCAGCTGGGACGTGGCCATCGACACCAGCGCCTACTTCCCGCGTCAGGTGCGCACCCTGGCCGCCGCGCTGGCCGACCGCGTGCCGCAGTACCAGCTGGTGTCGACGATCAGCGTCTATGCCGGCTTCGACACGCCGAACACCGAGGACGCGCCACTGGCCCAGCTGGACGACCCATCGGTGGAGACCGTCACCGGCACGACCTACGGCGGCCTGAAGGTGCTGTGCGAAGCGGCGGCCGAAGAAGGTTTTGCCGGCCGCTGCCTCGTGTCACGGCCCGGGCTCATCGTCGGCCCCTACGACCCCACCGGCCGCTACACCTGGTGGGTGCAACGCTACGCGCGCGCAGCGGCGGGCGAGCAGGTCATCGCGCCCGGCGAGCCCGCCGGCCCGGTGCAGTTCATCGACGCGCGCGACCTTGCGGCCTGGCATCTGCGGCAGGCCGAGCTGGGTGCCACCGGCATCTGCAACGTCACCGGCCCCGAGGAGCCGCTGAGCATGGGTGGGTTCATCGACGCCCTGCGCGCCACGCTGCAGCCTGCAGCACGGCCGCTGTGGGTGGGCGAAGACTTCCTGCTCGCCCAGGGCGTGGCACCCTGGAGCGACTTGCCGGTGTGGCTGCCGCGCGCGCAGGCGGCGCTGCACCAGACGAACATCGAACGGGCCCTGCTCGCCGGCCTGCAGTGCCGCCCGCTGGCACAGACCCTGGCCGACACGGCGGCCTGGGCCGGCAGTGCGTCCACCGTGGCGCCGGCCGCGCCCGGTGGCCCGGCCCGCCCGCCGGTGGGCCTGGCGCCGGAGCGTGAAGCGGCGCTGCTGGCGGCCTGGCGCAACGCCATTCATCCGGTGGATTAGCGCTTCATCGTCGGCACCCCGCGCTTCATCGCAGGGCGCTCGCGGCGCGGCGGCGTGCTGCCTAGAGTTCGCTCCATCGCAACATCGCAACCCGCAGCAAGGAGCCCACCATGAACACGCAGACCAGCCAACGCGTCACCGCCCTCAGCCTCGCCCTCGTGCTGACCCTCGGCATCCTCTCCAGCATCAACATGTTGGCCACCAGCCCCGCGCCCGACGCGCTGGTCGCCGCCATTGCCGGCCCCGCCGACCCAATCATCGTCATCGAAGGCAAGCGCGCCGCGACCTGATCCACGCGGCGGTTGCGCAGAACCTCAGGGCCCGCTTCGGCGGGCCTTTTTTTGGCTGCCTGGCACCATCACCGACCGGGGCGCCTCAGCGCGGCCCGCTTCTGCCGGCTCTGCAACGTCCCTGCGGCTGCCGCCTTGAGCAGGCGTTGAAAGCTCGGGCACTCGGCGTGGCGGGGTGCCGGGCAGACCGCGGCGTGCCGCAGGCCGCGACTCATGGCGTTCAGGCGCTTGACCATCTGGTCGATCTCGTCCGCCTTGGCGGACAGCATCTGGCGGTCGATGCTCGGTTCGCCGTCGTGCCCGAACATCGAGCCGATCTCGTCGAGGGAAAAGCCGGCCGCCTGCCCGAGTGCGATCAAGGCCAGCTGATCGAGCACCGCGGGTGAAAAGCGCCGCCGCACGCCCTGGCGCCCCAGCGGCGCGATGAGCCCCTTCTCTTCGTAGTAACGCAGCGTCGACGCCGGAACGCCCGCGCGCCTGGCGACCTCGGAAATGTCCAAAGAACCCCCTTGACTTCAAGTTGACTTGAACTTTTATATTGAGACTCGGAAGTTTCAAAGTCAATCCAAGGAGCACCTGCATGGCCCTGTTTCAAACCATCGCGCAAGTCGCGTTCATCGGCATCGGCGCCACCGCCGTCATGGACGCCTGGCTGCTGCTGCTCAAGCGCCTGGGCGTGCCCATCCTCAACTTCGCCTTCATCGGCCGCTGGGTGGGCCACCTGGCACAAGGCACCGTCGCGCATGCCGCCATCGCCAAGGCGCGGCCCATCGCCGGCGAACTCGCCCTGGGGTGGTTCACGCACTATGGCGTGGGCGTCGTGTTCGCGGCCCTGCTCGTGGCCAGCCAGGGCGTCGAGTGGGCCCGCCAACCCAGCCTTCTTCCCGCGCTGGCGGTGGGCCTGGGTTCGGTGGTCGCGCCGCTGTTCCTGATGCAGCCGGCCATGGGCGCCGGCTTCGCCGCGTCCCGGACCCCGACACCGCTGAAGAACTGCCTGCGCAGCCTGGCCAACCACGCCGTGTTCGGCGTGGGCCTCTATCTCGCCGCCAGCCTGGTTGCGTGGCTGTGGCGCTGAGACGGGAGGCGGATCGTCGTCGGCAGCTGATCTTCCCTGTTCATAGAAGGCACCACCATGTTTCCCAACAAGTACGCTCCCATGCTCTTCGGCCTGATGCTCTCGGGCCTGATGTCCCTGCTGGTCTCCGGCATCGCGACCTTCCGTGCCACCGGCCTGGTGCCGAACTTCGTCGGCCTGTGGACGAGCGCCTGGCTGACCGCCTGGCTCGTCGCCTTCCCGGTGGTGCTGGTCGTGGCGCCGCTGGCCCGCCAGGCCGTGCAGCGGCTCGTCAGGCCGGGTTGAGGCCTGGCGTGCCGGTGTGCGCCTAGTCGGCGAGGATGAAGGTCACCTTCAGGATGACCTTGTAGCCAACCACCTTGCCGTTGTCGATCGACACTTCCTGATCCTTGACCCAGGCGCCCTTGACGTTCTTCAAGGTCTTGTTGGCGCGCTCCACGCCTTGCACGATGGCGTCCTGGAAGCTCTTCTCGCTGACGCTGCTGATCTCGGTGATGCGGGCGACGGTCATGGTCGACTCCTTTGCAGCCGGATGCCGGCGATTGAGCAGTCTCGGACCTGCCGCAACCAGGGTCTGTGCGATGTCGAACACAGACCCTAGCGCGCCAGCAGCTGCCACCACTGCCACAACGCAAAACCGGCGAGCATGAGCGCCGAGGCGCGCCCGACCCAGCGCTGAGCGCGCGCATCGAAGCGGCTGCGCAGCAGCGACACGGTGGCGCAGAGCAGCAGCCACCACAACGCAGAGCCGGCCAGCACGCCGGCCACCATCCACCACGGCGACGCCGCCGCGCCCTGCATGCTGCCGAGCACGGCGCCGAAGATGGCGATGAAGGACAGGATGGTGGCCGGGTTGGACAGCGTCAGCACGAAGGTGCCGGCGAACGATGCAAGCAGCCCCGGCCCGCTCTTCAACTCGGCGCCCGCCACCGGCGCAGCGGCGTTCCAGGTGCGCCAGGCCAGCCAGAGCAGGAAGGCCCCGCCCGCCAGCGCCAGCGGCACGCGCGCGCCCTGCAAGGCCTGGATCAAGGCGCTGACACCGAAGGCACCCACCGCGCCGTAGGCGGCGTCGGCCACCGCCGCGCCCAGGCCGGTGGCCAGGCCCACGGCGCCGCCATGGCGCAGCGTGCGCTGGATGACGAGCAGGCCGATGGGGCCGACCGGCGCGGCGATCGACAGGCCGATCCACAGCGACTGGACGAAGAGCGCGGCCGACATGCCGCGAGCTTAAGGGCCGCGATCAGTCCAGGCCGTGGGCTGCCAGGCGGGCGCGCAGGCGCGCGATCTCGTCTTCCAGGTCGGCCACCAGCGCGGCGAGTTCGGGCAGCGCGTCGAAGTCGCGTTCCACGCGCAGCAGGCGGCGCACGCGCAGCAGCGCCGTGGCATCGAAGCGGCCCGCACCGGCCGCCGGCAACAGGCCTTCGCTGACGCGCAACTGCACCCAGGCGGCGTCGGCACCGGTGGCGCGGCACAGTGCGTCGAGGTCGAGCCAGAACTCGTCGAGCAAGGCTTCGGTGGGGGACGGGGTCGGCATCACCGTGGCTCCTCATGCTCAGCCCGCCCGGCCTCGGCGGCTGCCACCTTGCGTGCGTCGAAGTCGGTCAGTTCGGCGGCCATGCGCTCGTAGAGCGCGCGGGCGCGCGGGTCATGGGCGCTGGGCAGCACCACACGCAGCAGGAGTTCCAGGTCACCGGGCGCCTGCGCCTTGTTGTGCCCGGGCAGACCGCGACCGGCCACGCGCAGGGTGCGCCCGGCCTGCGCACCCGCCGGCACGCGCAGCTTCAGCGTGCTGCCATCGGGCAGGCTCACCGGCACCACGGCGCCGAGCGCGGCTTCCCAGGGCGCCAGCGGCAGTTCGGCCAGCACGTTGGCCGCCTCGACGTGAAAGTGCGCGTGCGGCTTGAAGTGCACTTCCAGGAACAGGTCTCCCGCCGGCTGGCCGCCGGCGCCCGGCGCACCCTGGCCGGCCAGGCGGATGAGCTGGCCGGGCCGCACGCCGGCCGGGATCTTCACCTCCAGCGTGCGGTCGGTCAGGCTCACGCGGCCGTCGGCTCCGAGCTGCGGCACGCGCAAGCCAAGCTGGCGGGTGGCACCGCTGAAGGCGTCTGCCAGGTCGAGCATGATCTTGGCGTGGTGGTCGGCACCGCGGCGGCCGCCACCGGCCTGCGCGCGGCGACCGGCGGCGCCGTTCAGGTGGCCGAAGAGCTCGGCGAAGAAGTCGCTGTAGTCGCCGCCATCGGCGCCCGGCGCACCGCGGCCCGAGAACTCGAAGCCGGCGTCCCAGTCGGGCGGCGGCGTGAAGGCCTCACCTGCTCGTCGGCCCTGGCCCACGGCGTCATACGCGGCGCGGCGTTCGGGGTCGGACAGCACCGCATTTGCCTCGTTGATCGCCCGCATGCGCGCCTGCGCATCGGCTTCCTTGCTGACGTCGGGGTGGTAGCGCCGGGCGAGTTTGCGAAAGGCCTTCTTGACCTGCTCGGCCGTGGCGTCGCGTGGCACGCCCAGCACCTGGTAATAGTCCTTGAACTCCACGGTGTCGTCCCTCCCCAGTCTGCAGATGCCGGCGAAGGCGATCCTTTCAAGCCACCCCTTGAAGCGCCGGCCGGTGGCCTTAACTGTGATCTTGCAGGGCGCAAGACAGGGCCCTGAACCGTCAACGATGGAGGACTGATCATGCTGTATCGCAGCTTGTTCCCGAGAGATGTTCTTGCCGACCTGGACCGCCTGCAGCGCGACCTGCAAGGCGTCTTCGAGGCCCCACCCGGCATCCGCGGCCTGGGGCGCGGCGGCTACCCGGCGCTGAACGTCGGCAGCACCGCCGAAGCGGTGGAGGTCTATGCCTTCGCGCCGGGCCTGGACCCGGCGACCATCGAGGTCAACCTGGAGCGTGGCGTGCTCACGCTGGCCGGTGAACGCCGTGCACCGGCGGTCGGCGGCGACAAGGTGACGCTGCACCTGAACGAGCGCTTCACCGGCCGCTTCCGGCGCGTCGTGAGCCTGCCCGACGACATCGACGGCAGCGCCGTGAACGCCGACTACCGCGACGGCGTGCTGCACGTCAGCGTGCCGCGCAAGGCCTCGGCGCAGCCGCGCCGCATCAACGTGCAGTGAGAAGGAGCCCGCCATGAGCCACCAGGTCACCCCAACCACCAACCAGCCCACAGCCGCTGCGGCGCGTGAGGAAGCGGCGCTGCTGCCACCCGTGGACGTCATCGAGGACAGCACCGGCATCACCTTGTATGCCGACCTGCCCGGCGTGCCGCGCGACAAGCTCAGCCTGCGCGTGGAAGGCGACCAGCTCGGCATCGAGGCCGAACTGGTGCTGCCGGTACCGCCAGGCATGTCGTCCAGCCACGCCGAGGTGGCGCTGCAGCGCTACCGCCGCGTCTTCACGCTGAGCCGCGAGCTCGACCCCGAGAAGGTCAGCGCCGAACTCAGCCAGGGCGTGCTGCGCGTGCGCATCCCGAAGGCCGAACATGCGCAGCCGCGGCGCATCGCCATCAACGTGGCCTGAGCCACGGGGCGGCGGCGGTTCATCCCTGGATGATCTGGTCCAGCCGCCGCCCTTCGATGTCGGAGTTCACCTGCACCCACAGCGGCAGGTGGTCCGACATCTGGAAGGTGAAGGCGGCCTTGTCCAGCGCCGGGAACAAGGGCTTATGGTCGCCGGCGTAGAAGTCGACGACACCGCCCTTGTCCGTGAAGTTCTCGGGGTAGTGCGGCAAGTGCAGGATCTGATCGTAGCGCTTGTCGCGCTGCAGGTTGGAGCCCAGGTCCATCTTGGCCAGCGCGCGCGGCACCATCAGGCCCTCTGAGGTGATGGCCTTGAACAGCGGGCTCTGCAGCGACGGGATGTTGAAGTCGCCCATCACGAACAGGTCCTGGTCGTCGAAGGCGCGCTTGTCCTTCGCGAACAGGGCCTGCTTGTCGGCCACCCACTGCGCCAGTTCGCGCAGCTCGGGTTCACGTCCGGCCTCGCTGTCGCCCCAGCGGATGTGCGTGGTGACCACCACGAAGTCGAAGCTGCCCGACTTGAAGGACGCCACGTAGGGCGGGCGCCACCAGTTGAAGTCGGGCATCCATTCCGTGCCCTGCTTGGTGCGCCGCGGGAAGGCCGCCGATGCCATGCCGTTGAAGGCGATCTGCCGCTTGTCGTAGACGTAGGCCACGCGCTCGCGGTTGCCACCGGCGTCGAGCACGGCATCGGAATACACGGCGCGCCAGTAGGGGCCCAGCACGTCGAGCACGCGCCGCAGGTCGCGCAGGTCGTCGCGCAGTTCCACCAGGCCGATGAGGTCGAACTGCCCCATCACTTCGGCGATGTAGTGGATGGCCGCCTTCGTGCGCTCTTTCCTGCCGAACTCGCGCACGTTCCAGGTGGCGAGGTTGAAGCTCTCGTCGAGCTTGGACGAAGGGATCTTCGCCGCCTCGATGCGCTCTTTCAGCACCAGCAGGCCGCGTGCGATGTCCTTGCTGACGGTCTTGATGTCGGTGATGTGGTGCATGCCCGCCTCCCGCTGCGTGTCGCGGCAGTGTGGCCCCGGCCGCAGGCGCGGCGCAAGGCGCGATGGCTCAAGAACCTGGGGGGGGATCAACCGACGTTCAGTAGCTCACGCGTGCCAGCCAGGTCTGCTTCGACGCAGCCAGCGCCTGCCCCAGCGTGATGATGCCTGCGGCCTGCAGCAGCGGCAGCATCTTCAGGAAGATCTCGGCCGTGACGAGCGCGTCGCCCAGCGCGGTGTGGCGGCCCAGCACGGGCACGCCAAAGCGCTCGGCAATCGCTTCCAGACGGTGCGAGTACTGCTGCGGCTGCAGCACGGCCGACAGCAGCAGCGTGTCGAGCACCGGCTGCTCGAAGCGCAAGCCGGTGGCAGCCTCCTTCAGCTGCAGGAAGCGCATGTCGAAGGCCGCGTTGTGGGCCACCAGCACGCTGTCGTGCACGAAGGCGTGGAAGGCCGGCAGCACGGTGGCGATGCTGGGCTGGCCCTGCTGCATCAGCGGCTGGATGCCGTGGATGGCGTTGCCGGCGGCCGACAGCGGCCGCTGCGGGTCGACCAACTGCTCGAAGCACTCCTGCCGCCGCAGCTTGCCCGCCACGATGCGCGTGGCGCCGATCTGGATGATCTCGTCGCCGGCCGAAGGCTCCAGCCCCGTGGTCTCGGTGTCGAACACGGTGTAGCTGAGTTCGGCCAGCGGCGTGTCGGCCAGCGCACTTGCACCTGCGCTGGCGCTGTGCTGGAAGAGGTCGAAGTCGTAGAACTCGGGCCGGCTGTCGCCGCGCAGCACGGCCGCGGCTTCCAGCGGTGCGTGTTCGCCGGCCAGCGGCAACAGGAAGCGGAAGAAGGCTTCCTGGCGCAGGCGCGCGCGCTCGAACCACAGCGCGCCGCCGTGGCGCTCGACCACGTCGCGCACGCTCAGCGGGCTGCTGTGTTCGCCGATCTGCAGCGCTTCGGTTTCCCAGGCGGTGACGGTTTCGGTGCTCATGGCCATGACGGGCCACACCAGGTCGAGCTGCGCCTTGTCGCCGACGGCCTGCAGACGCAGTTGCACACGCTGCACCGCGTATTCGTCGGCCAGGCGGCCCGCCAGGTGCTGCAGCGCCTGGATGAGTGAGTAGCTGTCGACCTTCAGCCACAGGCCGGCGTCGACATCGCCCACGCTGACGCGGCGGCCGGGCACGGCCTCGATGCGCTGCACCGCGGCGGCCACGAAGTCGGCGCCCAGCATGTCTTCCAGCGGCCAGCGTGTCTTCAGCGTGCGCAGGCCTTGCGCGGCGGCCTCGTTCAGGCGCTGCGACATGGTGCCGATCTCGTCGCGGATGACGGCCAAGAAACGTTCGCGCGTGGGCGCGTCGAGCGCCGGGTCGTCGAGCAGTTCAACGGCAGCCTGCAGGTTGCCCAAGGCACCGCGGTGGCCTTCGGTCAGGCTGTGCAGCAGGCGGTCGCGTTCGGTGTCTTCGGCCAGGTCGCGCGTGATGTTGTCGAGCATCAGCACGAAGCCGTTCAGCGGTGTGTCGTCGCTGGCCTCGGGCGCGCGCACCGGGGCCATCTGCACCCGCAGCAGCTGACCGCTGCGCGTGGCCGTGACGAACTGCGCCGACGGGTTCGCGGCACCCCGCGTCAGGCGCTGCTGCACGGCCTGTAACGCGTGGTCGAGCAGGCGGCGGTCGAGCAGCGCGTAGATCGAGCGACCCAGGCCCAGGGCCTCGGCGCCGCCCACCGCAGGGCCTTCGGCGAAGGCGCGGAACTGCAGCCGCGCGCGGGCGTTGAAGAGCAGGATGCGGCCGTCGAGGTTGCACACCACCACGCTCTGCGTCAGCTCGGCCATCAGCGCAGCCAGGCGGTTGCGTTCCTGCGCCACCTCGCGGCTGCCTTCCTGCACCTTGGCCTCGATGCCGGCGCGCAGTGCATCGCGCTGCAGCACCAGGGCGTTGACCTGCACGGCCAGGGCGCGGCTGCCCCTGCTCCAGGCCGTGCCGTCGGTGGCCAGGCGTGGCGCGGCATCGGCACTCAGCAGCAGCTGCACATCCTCGGCCAGGCGGGCCGGCGCGGCGCCGAAGTGCAGCCAGGCGCGGTGCAGGGCCCAGCCCGCCGCGATGGAGGCCACGAACCAGAGCATGACGATCAGCGCGATGCGCGGCGTCAGCAGCGCCCACAGCGCGCTGCGTTCCTCAGGCGCCAGCGTGGCCGCCAGCAGGCCGACGGCACTGCCCATCGCCAGGGCCAGCAGCACGGCCGGCAGGGCCGCGGCGATGACTTCCTCGCGCTTCATCGTCACCCCAGCATCTCGCGCACGCGCGCCGCGAGGTCCTTGGTCGAAAAGGGCTTGGTCATGTAGCCATCGGCGCCCACGCCAAGACCCTGAGCGGTGTCGGTGTCGCGGCCCTTGGCGGTGAGCATCAGGATCTTCACGCCGGCCAGCGCCTCGTCGGCGCGCACGGCCTGGCAAACCTCGTAGCCGCTCTTGCCGGGCATCATCACATCCAGCAGCACCAGCGCCGGCTTCTCGCGGCGGATGGCCTCCAGCGCCTCGATGCCGGTGCGCGCCAGCACCACCTCGTAGCCTTCGCGCTTCATCAGGTATTCGAGCGAGACCAGGATGTTGGGCTCGTCGTCGGCGATGACGATCTTGTGAGTCATGGGCTTGTCTCCTCTTGCTTCTGAAGCGGCAGCTCGAAACCGAAGCAGGCGCCCTGGCCCGGCGCCGAACGCAGCCACAGCCTGCCGCCGAAATGCTCGATGATCTTCTTGCTGATGGGCAGGCCCAGGCCCGTGCCCTGGGGTCGGTTGCTCGCATCGCCGCCCTGGCGGAATTTCTCGAACACCAGCGCCTGCTGCTCGGCTGCGACGCCGGGCCCGTTGTCCTGCACTTCGACGGCCAGGCTGGCTTCGCGCACGCGCAGGCGCAGCGTCACTTCGCCGCGGCCCTGCGGCACGAACTTGACGGCGTTGGACAGCAGGTTCAGCAGCACCTGCAGCAGGCGGTCGGGGTCGGCGCGCAGCAGCGGCACGGCGGCCGGTTTGTGCAGCGTGACCACGGCGCCGCGTTCGCGGAAGAGCTCGGCCGTGGTCGCCACGGCTTGTTCGAGCAGCGCGCCCAGGTCCACGTCGCAGGCCGTCCACTCGGCATGGCCGCTTTCGATCTTGGCCATGTCCAGCACCTGGTTGACCAGCCGCGACAAGCGTTCCGATTCGGCCACCACGAGGCCCAGGAACTGCTGGCGCTGAGCGGCTGGCATGTCGGCGTCGTCGCGCATCAACTCGGTCAGTGCGCGGATGCTGGTCAGCGGCGTGCGCAACTCGTGCGTGACGCTGGACATGAAGTCGTCCTTGAGCTTGTCCAGGCTCTGCAACTGTTCGTTGAGGTGGCGCAGTTCGGACGCCTCTTCGACGATGCGCAGCACGTCGCCGAGCTCCAGCGCTTCCTCGTCGACGACGCTGGCCACCATGACACGCGCCGATGCGCTGCCGATGGCACCGGCCAGCAGCGTCTCGGCACGCTGCACCAGTGCCGGGTCGGCCAGCGTCTGCTGCGCGGGCAGCAAGGCCTGCGCACGCGCCGGGCCGAGGAAGCGGCCGAGCAGCGCCACCAGGTCGGCCACCTGGGCGTGGCCGCGCCAGAACACGCGCTCCTGCCCGGCGCGTTCGAAGATGTCGACGAAGAGCAGCGCCTGCCCGGCCTCGCGCGCCGACGGCGGCCGCGCCAGCGAGACGCCGACGTAGAGACCGACGTTGACCAGCATGGTCCAGAAGAGCGCGTGGCTCAGGTTGTCCATGCCCGTCAGGCCGAGCAGGGCCTCGGGCTTGAGCAGCGCCAGGCCCCACGGTCCGTCGCGCAGGAAGGCGTCGTCCATCCAGCCGCTCTTGGCGATGGACGGCAGCAGCAGCGTCCAGGTCCACAGCAGGGCCCCGGCAGACAGCCCCGCCAGCGCACCGTTGCGCGTGCCGCCCTTCCAGTACATGCCGCCCAGCAGCGCCGGCGCGAACTGCGCCACCGCGGCGAAGCTGATGAGGCCGATGCTGACCAGCGCATAGGCTTCACCCGCGATGCGCCAGTACAGCCAGCCCAGCAGCATCAGCGCCACGATGACGACGCGGCGGATCGGCAGCAGCAGGCCACTCAGGTCGCGCGCCGCGTAGCGCCTGGAGCGCAGCAGCGCCGGCAGCACGAGGTCGTTGCAGACCATCGTCGACACCGCAATCGCTTCGACGATGACCATGCCCGTGGCCGCCGAGAGCCCGCCGATGAAGGCCAGCAGCGCCAGCCACGGCACGCCGGCGGCCAGCGGCAGCGTGAGCACGAAGGTCTCGGGGTCGGACTGGCCGACGCCGAAGAACAGCATGCCGCCCAGCGCCACCGGCAGCACGAACAGGTTGATCAGCAGCAGGTAGGCCGGAAAGGCCCAGGCGGCACGGCGGATGTGCTGCTCGTCGACGTTTTCCACCACCATCACCTGGAACTGCCGCGGCAGCAGCATCACCGAACACATGGCCAGCAGCAGCAGGGCGACCCAGGGGCCGAAGACGCCAGATGGCGTGTGATCGGGCTGCAGCACGCGGGCGATGGCCGGCACCGCCTGCGCACGCGCGAAGAGGTCGTCGATGCCGCCGAACAGGCCCCAGGTGACGAAGGCGCCCACGGCCAGGAAGGCCAGCAGCTTGACCACGGACTCGGCCGCGATGGCGGCCACCAGGCCTTCGTGGCGCTCGGTGGTGTCGAGGTGGCGCGTGCCGAAGGCGATGGTGAAGCCGGCCAGCACCAGGGCCACGATCAGCGCGATGGGCGTGCTGCCATGCGCGGCCTGGCCGGTCAGCACGACCCAGCCGCTGGCCACGGCCTTGAGCTGCAGCGCCACGTAAGGCACCACGCCGACCAGCGCGATGAGCGTCACCAGCCCCGCCAGCAGGCGGCTCTTGCCATAGCGGCTGGCGATGAAGTCGGCAATCGACGTGATGCGGTAGGTCTTGGCAATGCGCACCATCTTGCGCAGCACCAGCCAGGCCAGCACCATGGCCAGCGTAGGCCCCAGGTAGATGGGCAGGAAAGCCACGCCGCCGGTGGCCGCACGGCCGACGCTGCCGAAGTAGGTCCAGGCGGTGCAATACACACCCATGCTGAGCGCATAGACCCAGGCGTTGCCGATGACGCTGCGCCCCGCGGCGGCGCGCCGGTCGGCCCAGGCGGCCACGCCGAACAGCGCCAGCAGGTAGGCCAGCGAGGCGCCGAGCACCAGCGAGGGCGCCAGCGTCGGCATGTTCAGTCCACTTGCCTTTCCAGCAACAACGCCAGCAGCACGATGAGCAGCGCCCAGGCCACGAACAGCATCAGCGGCAGCAGCGGCAGGCCCCACAGCGTGGCGCCACCCAGCCACAGCTTGAGCAGCGGGAAGTTGAAGAGCAGCCAGCCGGCGACGAAGAGCGCCGCCAGCCTTTGTGCCAGCAGGGTGCCGTTCACAAGCTGTCCAGCCTGAAGTGCAGGCGCAGGAAGCCGCGGAAGCGCTTCACGATGGCCAGCGCGTCGTGCAGCGGCTCGCGCTCCAGCGTGGACAGCGCCGAGGGCCGCACCTCGTTGCCGGCCACGCCGCCGGCCGCGCGCTGCTGCAGCTGGTGCGTGAGGCGGATGCCCATCAGCAGGCGCAAGGCGTCGATGAGGTCTTGCGCCAGCGCCGCGTCGATATGCCCGGCCGCGGCCAGCTTCTCCAGCCGCACCGTCGTGCCCTGCTCGTGCAGGCCGCATTGCAGCGCCAGCGCGCGCACGCCGTGCACGATGGGAAAGGTGCCGAGCTTCTTCAGGTCCAGCGGCTGCTCGTCCCGCTTGGCAGTCAGGCGCGTGAACCAGTTGCCGGGCTCCTGGAACTGGTCGGCCGCCGCGGCGAAGCGCGCCAGGAAGCCGTCGTTGCCACTCAGGATGTGGTCCAGGTGTTCGCGCGCGGCCTGCAGCAGCGTGGCGTCGCCGGCCACGCACTGTGCGTCCATGAAGATGGCCAGGTGCAACGGGCCGTCGGCGCCGGGCTCGTAGACCCAGCGCCGCAGCGTGTCGCGGAAAGCGGCCAGCGGCTGCCGCCACAGCGGGTTGGTGAGCATGATGTCGCCCGGGCACGGCGGGTAGCCCAGCTGCGCCAGCGCGGCGTTGAAGTCGCCGGCCAGGGCCATCAGGCCGGGGAACTCGAAGCCGTCGCGCAGCAGCAGCGCGTTGTCCTGGTCGGTCTTCAGGATCTGTTCGCCGCGGCCTTCGCTGCCCATCACCAGCAGGGCCGAATTCGCCACCACCTCGGGCGGCGCCAGCAGCGCCCACAGCCGCGCGAAGAGGCGCGTGTTGAGCTCGCTCACCAGGCGCGTAATGCGTTCGATGCGGATGCCGTTGCCGTGCAGCAGCTGGATCACTTCGTCCACGCGCGCGGCGGCCGCCTTCAGGTCGGCCAGGCTGCTGGCTTCGTCGATCTGCAAGGCCACGATGTGCGAGTGCCTGGCGACGAAGCTCACCAGGTCGAGCTGGCCGAGCACGCCGATCACGCTGTCGCCGTCGCGCACCACCAGGCGGTGCACGCGGTGGCGCACCATCAACCACAGGGCTTCGAAGAGGTCGGCGTCGGCGGCCACCCCCACCACGTCGAAGTGCGCCACCTCGCGCACCGGCAGCTGCGCCGGCGGCACGTCGCGCAGCAGGGCGTCGCGCAGGTCGGTGGTGGTGAAGATGCCCAGGCGATCTTGATCGCGCACCAGCGCCTGCGTCAGCCCATGTGCCGACAGTTCGCGGCACAGCGAGACGAGGTCGAGCCCGCCGTCGACGTAGTAGGGCTTGCGCAGGTAGGCGTCGCGCACGCGCGCTGTGACCAGCGAGAGCATCTCGCGCTGCGGCATGTGCGCGTCAGGCGCGGCGGCGCCGGCCCCCAGCGAACGCCGCGGAACCGGCTATGCCGGGCCGCTGGCGTTGCCCCCTGGGGGGAAGCGCCGCAGGCGCTTCGGGGCGGTTCACATCAATGGCCCGACGCGCCCGAGGCCCCGATGCCGGTCTCCGAACGCAGTTGCTGGTGCGCGAAACCGCCGCGATCCACCGCGGCGCGCTTGCTGCGGTCGAGCACGCTGAACAGCCAGATGCCGACAAAACCGATGGTCATGCTGAACAGCGCCGGGCTGGTGTACGGGAACAGCGCGCTGCCCTTGGGGTTGCCCAGCGTGGCTTCCCACACCGCGGGCGACACTACCGTCAGCGCCACTGACGACACCAGGCCCAGGAAGCCGCCGATCACGGCGCCCTGGGTCGTGCAGCCCTTCCACAACACGCTCATCAGCAGCACCGGGAAGTTGGCACTTGCAGCAATCGCAAACGCCAGGCTCACCATGAAGGCGATGTTCTGCTTCTCGAAGGCGATGCCCAGCGCCACCGCGACGACGCCCAGGCACACGGTGGTGATCTTCGAGACGCGCAACTCGGCCTTGCTGTCGGCCTTGCCCTTCTTGATGACCGTGGCGTACAGGTCATGCGAAACCGCCGAGGCGCCGCTCAGCGTGAGGCCGGCCACCACCGCGAGGATCGTCGCAAAGGCGACGGCCGAGATGAAGCCCAGGAACACGTTGCCGCCCACCGCGTTGGCCAGGTGGATGGCCGCCATGTTGCCGCCGCCGATGAGCCCGCCCTTGGCGTCCAGGAACTGCGGGTTGGTCAGCACGAAGGTGATGGCGCCGAAGCCGATGATGAAGGTCAGGATGTAGAAGTAGCCGATCCACGTCGTCGCCCACAGCACCGATTTGCGCGCTTCCTTGGCGTTGGGCACGGTGAAGAAGCGCATCAGGATGTGCGGCAGGCCGGCGGTGCCGAACATCAGCGCCATGCCGAAGCTGATGGCACTGATCGGGTCCTTCACGAAGCCGCCCGGCCCCATGATGCCGAAACCGATCTTTGCCGCCTCTTCGGGCGACTTGCCGGCGGCGGCCGCGATGCCGGTCTTGATCTTCACCGATTCGGCGAACATCGCCTCGGGGCTGAAGCCGAAGTGCCACAGCACCGCGCCGGCCATGAAGGTGGCGCCGAACAGCAGCATGATGGCCTTGATGATCTGCACCCAGGTGGTGGCTGTCATACCACCGAACAGCACGTAGACCATCATCAGCCCGCCGACGATGACCACCGCGATCCAGTACTCCAGCCCGAACAGCAGCTTGATGAGCTGGCCCGCACCGACCATCTGCGCGATGAGATAGAACGCGACCACGACGAGCGTGCCGCTGGCCGCGAACACGCGCACCGGCGTCTGGCTGAAGCGGAAGGCGGCGACGTCGGCAAAGGTGAACTTGCCCAGGTTGCGCAGCCGCTCGGCCAGCAGGAAGGTGACGACGGGCCAGCCGACCAGGAAGCCGATGCTGTAGATCAGGCCGTCGAAGCCGCTGGCCATGACGGCCGCGCTGATGCCCAGGAAGGACGCCGCCGACATGTAGTCACCCGCGATGGCCAGGCCGTTCTGGAAGCCGGTGATGCCACCGCCGGCGGTGTAGAAGTCGGACGCGCTCTTGGTCTTGGCAGCCGCCCACTTGGTGATGAACAGCGTGAACACCACGAAGGTGCCGAACATGCCGATGGCCGTCCAGTTGGTGGCCTGCTTCTCGGCCTGGCCGAGGTCGGCACCGGCAGCGATGGCCGCCGCGGAGACGCCGAACAGTGCGGCCAGCGTCAGCAACTGGCGCAGCGGCGATGGGAGGGGAAAGGACAGGCGGCTCATTTCAGCACCGCCTGGTTGACTTCGGCGGCCAGCGTGTCGAACTCGGCGTTGGCACGGCGCACGTAGATGGCGGTGATGACCACCGTGAAGATGATCACCCCCAGGCCGATGGGCATGCCCAGCGTCATGACACCGTCGCCGATGCGCGTGGCCAGCAGCGGTTTGTTGAAGGCCACCAGCAGGATGAAGCCGTAGTACACGACCATCATCGAAGCCGCCAGCCACCAGCCGAAGCTGGAACGCCGGGCCTTCAATTTCTGGTACGAGGGGTGGTTTGCAATGCGCAAGGCAAGTGCGTCGTCCATGCTGGTCTCCTGGGTTGGTCTGTCGCTCCAGCATGCGCGATGCCGGTGGCCGCGACTGTGTGCGAGCGCACTGACCACCGTCTGACACCAAGCCAACAGGGGCTGACAAGCTTGAGTTTGCGCGCGCCCGCTGGCGCGCGCAAACTCAGTTCTGGAGGATCTTGCTGCCCTTGATGAGCAATTCGCCGCTGGCCTTGATCTGCACCTTGCCGCTGCCCTCGACGGTGATGTCGCGGCCCTTCAGCACGATGGTGCCGTCTTTCTTCATCAGCAGGCTGGCCTGGCCGACCACCAGCTCGATGCTGTCGCCCGCCTCGATGACGATGCGCTTGCCCACCGTCGTGCTCATGTCCTTGCCGACGCTGGTGACCAGGTTGTCGCTGACCGCGAGCGACAGGCTCTTGCCCACCGTCAGGTCCTGGCTGCCGACCACCGAGCTCACGTCGTTGCGGCGCACGGCGGTGCTGCGGTCACCGCCCACGGACAGCGTGTCGCTCAGACCGATGGTGATGCTGCGGTTGCCGGGAATGGTGTTGGAGGGGTCGGCCATGATGAGTCCTCGTGGAGATGGGGCGTCCGATGCTAGCCAGCGCCGGCCGCGTGACCATCGTTCATGCAAAGGGCTCAGCGGCGAACGATGCCCGGCCGCTGCTGCGCGGCGGCTTCCCAGGCCGGGCCGCTGAACCAGGCGCCCTGGAGCAGAGCGTCGCGCAGCATGGGCAGGGCGTCCAGGCCCCAGAACAGGCGGCCGTCGAACGCCACGCTGGGCACGCCGAACATGCCGCCGGCCAGGGCGGCGGCAGTATGGGCGCGCAAGGCCTGCTTCACGTCGTCGCTGTCCGGGTCTTGCGGTGGCGCCAACTGGGCCCGCAGCGCGGCCAGGCGCTGCGGGTCGTTCGGATCGGCGCCGCCCACCCAGACATGCCGGAACAGCGCCTCCACGACGCGCCGGTTGGGGCCGCAAGCCACGGCCAGGCGCAGCAGGGGCAGCGGGTTGAAGGGGTGCACGGCGGGCGTGTCCAGCGCCACGCCGTGCTGCGCGGCCAGCCAGTGCACATGGCGAAAGGTCCAGGCGCGCTTGGGCTCGATTTCAGCCGGGCCTTTGTGGGCATGGTGCTTGAGCAGCGCGCCGAGCAGCACCGGCCGGTATTCGACCTCGTAGCTCAGGCCTTCCAGCACCTGCGGCAGGCGCTCGAAGGCCAGCCAGGCATAGGGCGAGATGGGGTCGAAGTGGAAGACGATGTGCTTCATGCATCACCCTTGGCAGGCGCCGCGGCGCGCGGGTGCTGCCGCTGCCAGGCCACCCGACGCAGCGGCAACTGGGCCCAGACCGCGCGCTTGGCGTCGTCGGCCAGGCGTGACCAGGCGGTAATCTCGTCCAGCGTGCGCATGCAGCCGGTGCACCACCCGCTGGGAGTGTCCATCTGGCAGATGTTGACGCAGGGTGACGGCACCGGGCTGATCACGGCTGCTGCACCACGTCGGCCACTGGCGCGCCGGTGAGCTGCACCAGATCGCTGGGCGTAAGGCGGAAGACGCCGTTCGGATGGCCGGCGGCGGCCCAGATCTCGGTGTAGCGGAAGAGCTCGCGGTCGATCAGCGTGTGCGCCGGCTGCAGGTGTGCCAGCGGCGCCACGCCGCCGATGGAGAAGCCGGTGCGCGCCTTGACGAAGTCGGCATCGGCACGACTCAGCGGGCCGGTCAGCGCGGCCACGCGCTGCTCGTCGACACGGCGGTCGCCCGAGGTGATGACGAGCACCGCGCTGCCGTCGGCCTGGCACCTGAAGATCACGCTCTTGGCGATCTGACCGACGGCCACGCCCAGATGCTCGGCCGCTTCCCGCGAGGTGCGCACAGCGGCATCCAGCCACAGCGGGGCATGCGGGTGGCCACGTTCGGCCAGCGCTGCGGCCACGCGCTGGAAACCTTCGGGGCGGTCGATCATGCGTTCACCGCGGGGTTGACTGGGTTGGCGCGCTTGGACAGCAAAGCCTTGCCCGCGCGCGACGCCGGTGGACGGCCGAGCACGCTGCTGATGTAGGCGCCGGCGTCGACCAGCTTGTCGAGATCGATGCCGGTGTGGATGCCCATGCCGTGCAACATGAAGACCACGTCCTCGGTGGCCACGTTGCCGGTGGCGCCCTTGGCATAGGGGCAGCCGCCGAGGCCAGCGATGCTGGTGTCGAAGACGTGCACGCCCAGTTCCAGGCAGGCCAGGATGTTGGCCAGCGCCTGGCCGTAGGTGTCATGGAAATGCCCGCTCACCTCGCTGGCCGGGTAGTGCTTCAGCGCACGCTCCAGCGCGGCCTGGGCGCGGCGCGGCGTGCCCACGCCGATGGTGTCGGCCACGCCGCAGTGGTCGACGCCGATGTCCTTCATCAGCCGCACCACGCGTTCCACCTCGTCGGGCGACACCTCGCCCTGGTAGGGGCAGCCCAGCGCGCAGGAGATGGCGGCGCGCACCTTGAGCCCGGCTTCGTGCGCGGCGGCCACCACGGGGCGGAAGCGCTCGATGCTCTCGGCGATGCTGCAGTTGATGTTGCGCTGGCTGAAGGCCTCGCTGGCGGCACCGAACACCACCACCTCGTGCGGATGCGTGGGCAGTGCTGCTTCCAGGCCCTTCATGTTGGGCGTGAGCACCGAGTAGCGCACGCCCGGCTGGCGCTGGATGCCGGCCATCACGGCCGCGTTATCGGCCATCTGCGGCACCCACCTGGGGCTGACGAAGCTGGTGGTCTCGATCTCGCGGCAGCCGGCGGCCTGCAGGCGGTGGATGAGCTCCACCTTGTGCGCGGTGTCCACGGGATGGGCTTCGTTCTGCAGCCCGTCGCGCGGGCCTACCTCGACGAGCGTGACTTGGTCAGGGGTCATGATGTTGGGGCCCGCAGCTTCGGGCGTCGCAGGTTACACGTGTCGGCGTCGCGGGGCTTGCCGGCGCGCGTTCAACCTTCTTGGGGATGGCCCCGGGCGGGCGCCGGGCGCAAACTCCAGCGCACACCATGAACACCCGTCACTGCCTGAAGATCGCCATCCGCATCGACGCCCTGCTCGTGCGTGAACTCGGCCAGGGCATGGATGCAAACCGCATGGTCGCCGAGCCGCGCTACGCGCGCGACGTGCTGCTGGTCTGCGACGCCATGCGCGACACCGACGCGCCTGAACTGGCCGGCCACTACCGCCGCGCCACCCTGGCCGCCGAGGAAAACGCCGCCGCGTCGCGCAAGGGGTTTTCTGCCTCGCGCTTCCTGTCCTCGCTGTTCGGGCGCTCGTCCGGTTTCGGCCATGCCGCGGTGCCGCCGCGTACGACCGCTACCGAAGTCAGGGACCCCGCGCGCTGACACGGGCTCAGGCCTTGCCCAGGCGCAGCAGTTCGCCGCCTTCGGCCACCTGGTCGCCCACGCCGTAGAGCAGCTCTTCCACCACGCCGTCGTGCGGCGCGCTGATGGTGTGCTCCATCTTCATGGCCTCCATCACCGCCAGCGCCTGGCCGGCCTTCACGTGGTCACCCGCCTGGGCCAGGAAGCTCACCACCTTGCCCGGCATGGGCGCGGTCAGCCGTCCGCCGGCACCGGCGGTGTCGCCGGCATGGGCCAGCGGGTCGACTTCCGACAGCAAGGCGCTGCCGGCGCTGGTGAACACGGCGTAGCGCTCGCCGTGCGCGTAGACGGTGGCGGTGAGGCGCTGTTCGCCCAGCTGCAGGTCATGCCGGCCACCGCCCAGGGCGCGCGCGCTGAAGGCGTAGGCCTGGCCGGCCACGCGCAGGCGCGTGGCGCCGTCGTGCAGACGCTCCAGATGCAGCGGCAGCGGCTGGCCGGCCAGTTCCAGGTCGACGCGCCGCTGCGCGCCGCCATGCAGGCGCCAGCCGTCGCGGCGTGACCAGGGGTCGGCATCTTCCAGCGCCGCCTCGGCCGCCAGCACATGCGCGGCCACCGCGGCCGCGGCGATCTGGGGCGCCAGCGGCGGCGCCTCGAACAGCGCCGCGTGTTCGCGCTGGATGAGCGCGGTGTCCAGGTCGGCGGTGGCGAAGGCATGGCTGCCGATCACACGGCGCAGGAAGGCGACGTTGCTGACCAGGCCCATGAGATGGGTGTCGCGCAGGGCGGCATCCAGCCGCGACAAGGCTTGCCCGCGGTCTTCGCCCCAGACGATGAGCTTGGCGATCATCGGGTCGTAGAAGGGGCTGATGGCGTCGCCTTCGCGCACGCCGCTGTCCACGCGCGGCAGGGCGTCGCTGCGCTCGAAGGCCACGTGCTGCGGCCAGCGCGCCACGTGCAGCGTGCCGGTGGCGGGCAGGAAGTCGGCGTCGGGGTTCTCGGCGCAGATGCGCGCTTCGATGGCGTGGCCGCGCATCTGCAGCTGCTCCTGCGCCAGCGGCAGCGGCTCGCCAGCGGCCACGCGCAACTGCCATTCCACGAGGTCGAGGCCGGTGATGGCTTCGGTGACAGGGTGCTCCACCTGCAGCCGTGTGTTCATCTCCATGAAGTAGAAGCGCAGGTCACCGTCGTCCTGCTCCTCGGCGATGAACTCCACCGTACCCGCGCCCACGTAGCCCACGGCCGTCGCCGCGGCCACGGCGGCGGCGCCCATCTCGGCGCGGCGCGCGGCGCTCATGCCCGGTGCCGGCGCTTCTTCCAACACCTTCTGGTGGCGGCGCTGCACCGAGCAGTCGCGTTCGAAGAGATGGATGCAGCGGCCGTGGCTGTCGCCGAAGACCTGGATCTCGATGTGCCGCGGCCGCGTGACATAACGCTCTACCAGCACATGCTGATTGCCGAAGCTGGCCTGCGCTTCGCGCTGGCACGAGGCCAGCGCGGCGGCGAAGTCTTGCGGCTGGTCGACACGCCGCATGCCCTTGCCGCCGCCGCCTGCGCTGGCCTTGATGAGCACCGGGTAGCCGATGCGCGCCGCCTGCTCGGCCAGGAAGCCGGGCTCATTGTTGTCGCCGTGGTAACCCGGCACCAGCGGCACGCCGGCCTTTTCCATCAGCGACTTGGCTGCGCTCTTGCTGCCCATGGCCGCAATGGCCGAAGCCGGCGGGCCGATGAAGACCAGGCCGGCCGCGGCGCAGGCCTTCGCGAAGTCTTCGTTCTCGCTCAGGAAACCGTAGCCGGGGTGCACCGCCTGCGCGCCGGTGGCCTGCGCGGCGCTGATGATGCGCTGCCACTGCAGATAGCTTTCGCGCGCTGGCGATGGGCCGACGTGCACGGCCTCGTCGCAGGCGCGCACATGGCGGGCGTCGGCATCGGCGTCGGAGTAGACGGCGACGGTGCGCACACCCAGGCGGCGCGCGGTGGCGGCCACACGGCAGGCGATCTCTCCGCGGTTGGCGATCAGGATCTTCTTGAACATCGTCTCTCCAGATTCAACCGGCGGGTACGCGCCACGGTGCGCGCCGCTTCCACAGGCCGCGCAGGAAACGCAGTAGCACGAAGAGCAGCACGAAGCCGAGCACCAGCGCCACGCCCAGCGCGACGAAGAAGGCCATCGGGTGCGTCCAGCTCAGCCACAGCATGCCGGGCACGGCCACGTCACCCAGCAGAGACAGGCCGATGTTGGAGAAAGGCTCGGGCGAGGTGTTGGCCGCCGCGCGCGTGGTGGCCTTGGCGGCATGGGCGCTGGCCGCCAGCGTGCCACCGGCCAGTGCGGCAATGACGCTCCAGGTGGCGCTGTCGCCGCCCAGCCAGCCGCTGAAGACCCCGGCGGCCAGCACGGCACCGGCGGGAATGCGGATGAAGGTGTGCACGGTGTCCCACAGCGTGTCCACGCCCGGGATCTTGTCGGCCACGAACTCCAGCATGGCGAACAGGCCGCTGGCGCCCAGCACCAGCGGGTGCTGCAGCACCTGCAGCCCGGGCGGCAGCGTCACCCAGCCCAGCCATCCGGCAGCGCCGGTGATGAAGACCACGGCGTACAGGCGCAAGCCGCTTGCCCAACCCAGCGCCGCGGCGATGGCGATGAGCTGCGTGAGGTCCAGGTTCAGGGCGTTCGCCATGCGGGGTCGCGCTTGTTCAGGAAGGCCGTCACGCCTTCCTTGCCCTCGACGCTGGCGCGGATGTCGGCAATGCGGCGTGCCGTGTCATCGCGCAGTTCCAGGTCGACCGCGCGGCAGGCCACGTCCTTCACCAGCTGCTTGCAGGCCCGCACCGCCGCCGGGCCATTGGCCACCAGCGCGGCCACGATCTCGGCCACCTTGGCGTCCAGCGCGTCGGCGGGCACCACTTCGTGCACGAAGCCCAGGGCCAGCGCCTGCGCCGCGCTGAACCGTTCGGCGGTGACGAAGTAACGGCGCGAGGCCTGTTCACCCAAGGCGCGCACGACGTAGGGGCCGATGGTGGCCGGCAGCAGCCCGAGCCTGGCTTCACTGAGGCAGAAGTGCAGGCCTTCGGCGGCCACCAGCACGTCGCACACCGCCGCCAGGCCCACACCGCCGGCGTAGCAGTCGCCGTGGATGCGGCCCACCACCGGGACGGGGCAGCCCCACACGGCCCACAACATCTGGGCCAGCGCGGCGGCATCGGCGTGGTTCTGCTCCCAGGTGTAGTCGGCCATGGCGCGCATCCACGACAGGTCGGCGCCGGCGCAGAAGGCCTTGCCGTGGCCGCCCAGCACGATGACGCGCAGGTCGGCATCGGCACCCAGCGTGGTGAAAGCCTGCGTCAGCTCGGCGATGACGCCGTCGTTGAAGGCGTTGCGCACCTCGGGGCGGTTGAGCCAGACCTCGGCCACATGGATGCTGGGGCGACGGATGTCGAGCGTGCGCATGGTGATCAGTGCTTCCAGCCGCGCAGACCGCGCTGCTCCTCGAAGGCCTGGAAGTCGCGGTCGCGGTGCAGCAGCAGGTAGTCGTTCTCGATGCAGAAGGTGGCCACCAGCACGTCGATGCCGCTGCGCACGGTGATGCCGCCCTTGCGCAGATCCCGGTAGTGCTGAGCGGCCTGCAGGCACAGCTCGACGCTGGAGACGGGCTCGACGTCCAGCGCCATCATCAGCGCGCGCGCCTGGCGCTGCTCGCGCTCGTCACGGAAGCCGCGCAGTACCTCGAAGAGCACCAGGTCAGGTACCACGACGCGGGTATCGCCTTCATGCAGCAAGCGGCGCAGCGTGTCGCGCGCCGGGTTGGCCTGGGCGTTGAACAAGTCGATCCAGACGCTGGAGTCAGCGACGACCACGCTTGGCTCCCGCTTTCGCCGCTTTCGCGGCCTTGAAGGCCGGCGCCGCTGGCTCGCGCGCCAGCACCGCAGGGGCGGCGCCTTCGGCGGCAGGCTGCGTCCAGTCGATGGACTCGTCACCTTCCCACTTCAGCTTGCCTTCCCACTTCAGGATCTCGCGATAGGCCGCCTGCCGCGCCAGCAGCTTCAGCCCGGCCTCGACCGCGTCCTTCTTGGTCTTGTACGGGCCAGCCCGCATGGCCTGCGCCATGAGCTCGTCGTCGATGTCGATGTTCGTACGCATGATGTGTGTGAAATTTGATCTTCGCACACATCGTACACTACATGCGGAAGATGCCGAAGCGCGGCGCGTCGGGAATGGGCGCGTTCAGGCTGGCCGACAGCCCGAGCGCCAGCACGCGCCGCGTGTCCACGGGGTCGATGACGCCGTCGTCCCACAAGCGCGCGCTCGCGTAGTAGGGGTGCGCCTGGTGTTCGAACTGCGTCAGGATGGGCTGCTTGAAGGCTGCCTCTTCTTCGCTGCTCCAACGGCCGCCCTTGCCTTCGATGCCGTCGCGACGCACGGTGGCCAGCACGCTGGCCGCCTGTTCGCCGCCCATCACGCTGATGCGTGCGTTGGGCCACATCCACAGGAAGCGCGGGCTGTAGGCCCGGCCGCACATGCCGTAGTTGCCGGCGCCGAAGCTACCGCCGATGATGATGGTGAACTTGGGCACCGTGGCCGTGGCCACCGCCGTCACCATCTTGGCGCCATGCTTGGCAATGCCTTCGTTTTCGACCTTGCGGCCGACCATGAAGCCGGTGATGTTCTGCAGGAAGATCAGCGGCACCTTGCGCTGGCAGCACAGCTCGATGAAATGCGCGCCCTTCATGGCGCTTTCGCCGAACAGGATGCCGTTGTTGGCGATGATGCCCACTGGCAGGCCTTCGATGTGCGCGAAGCCGGTCACCAGCGTGGCGCCGTAGCGCGCCTTGAATTCGTCGAACTCCGAACCATCGACGATGCGGGCGATGATCTCGCGCACGTCGAAGGGCTTCCGGGAGTCTGTCGGGATGATGCCGTGCAGTTCGCTCGCATCGAACAGCGGCGCGCGCGGTGGCACGCTGCGCAGTTGCGGTGCCTTGACCCAGTTCAGGTTCGCCACGCTGGCGCGCGCAATGGCCAGCGCATGCATGTCGTTTTCGGCCAGGTGGTCGGCCACACCCGACAGCCGCGTGTGGACGTCGCCGCCACCCAGGTCTTCGGCCGTCACCACTTCGCCGGTGGCTGCCTTCACCAGCGGCGGGCCGCCCAGAAAGATGGTGCCCTGGTTCTTCACGATGATGGCTTCGTCGCTCATGGCCGGCACGTAGGCGCCGCCGGCCGTGCACGAGCCCATCACCACCGCGATCTGCGGAATGCCCAGCGCCGACATCTGCGCCTGGTTGTAGAAGATGCGGCCGAAGTGGTCGCGGTCGGGAAACACCTCGTCCTGGTTCGGCAGGTTGGCGCCGCCGCTGTCCACCAGGTAGATGCAGGGCAGGCGGTTCTGCTGCGCCACCTCTTGCGCCCGCAGGTGCTTCTTCACCGTGGCCGGGTAGTAGGTACCGCCCTTGACGGTGGCGTCGTTGCAGACGATCAGGCATTCGACGCCGCTGACACGCCCGATGCCGGCGATGAGCCCGGCCCCCGGCGCGGCGTTGTCGTAGAGGTCCAGCGCGGCCAGCGGCGCCAGCTCCAGGAAGGGCGTGTCGGGGTCCAGCAGCATTTCCACGCGATCGCGCGGCAGCAGCTTGCCGCGTGCGGTGTGCTTGGCGCGCGCCGCCTCGCCGCCGCCCTGCGCGATCTGCGCCAGCTTCGCGTTCAGGTCGTCGACCAGGCTGTGCATCAGCGCCGCGCTGGCCTTGAAGGTCTCGGAACGCGGGTTGAGCTTGGACGTGAGGACCGGCATCGTGTCTCCTGCGGTGCGCCTGGCGGACGCACGGTGCTGCGCGCTTGACGTTTACGTCAACGTCAATCGGATTCTAGGGGCCGCCTTCGTCGAACAAGCCAGGTGCAGCGGCCGGCTGCAGCTGCGCCTTCACCCACTTCTGCAGCGGCGCCGGGCGCCAGAGGTCGTGCTGCTTGGCCACCGCGATCTTGGCCTCTTCGGGCGAACCGACGCGATAGCTGAAGACATCGGGCTCGCGTGGCTTGCGGCCGGCGGTGAGCAGCGGCGCCACATGTGCATTGGCCTGCAGCGCCGACTGCAGCTGCGCCGCAGCCTCGGGCAGGCGCTGCACGGCCAGCAACGCCAGCACATGCAGCAGCTGCATGCCGACGAAGTCAACGGGGTAGCGCTCGCACAGCGCCAGCGCCGCAGCGGCTTCATCACGCCGCAGGTAGACCGCGGCCAGGCGTTCGCGGAAGCCGTGGTTGTCGTGCGGGTTGAGCACCTCCACCATGGCCTTCAGCCAGCGCAGCGACTCCTCGGCGCGCGGCGCCGTGTCGAGGTCGATGCGCCGCGCCAGCAGTCGCAGCGCAGGGCGGTTCTGCAAGTGCGCCCATTCGCATCGTGCGGCGGGATGGCGGTCGAGCAGCTGTGCCCACAGGTTCAGCGCGCGTTCCAGCAGCAGCACCTGCAGCTTGACGGCCAGGCCCAGGGGCACCAGGTCCAGCACCAGCAACAGGCCGTCCAGCACCTCGAAGCAATCGGCCAGCCGCGGATCGCGCTGCAAAAGCGACGACCAGCGCTCGTTCACGAAGACCTCCACGGCCTCGGGGCCGAGCTGCCCGCCCACGCTGGTCGGCAGCTCCACCACGAAGGCCTTGCGCCAGCGCGCCAAGGGTGCAGCCAGGGCCGCGGCGGGGATCAGCGCGCCCAGGTCCTCGGCCGTGGCACCGGCCCACTGCAAGCCGAGCTTGGGCGGCGGCAACCCCTGCGCCCAGCGTTGCAGCGCCTGGAAGGGCGAGTCGGGTTCGAGTAGGGTGCCGATGGCGGCCGGGACATCGTCGTCGTCCGCATCGTCGAACTCTGGCAAGGCCGGGAATTCGCCCCGGCCCAGCTTCTCGAGCACCTCGATCTGCTCGGCCAGCGCCGCGGCATGCGGCAGCCGCGCCAGGCGGCGGGCGTGGAAGGCGGCGCGCTCGGCGGCGCGCGCGCGGTCGCCAGCGCCGAGCAGCAGGGTCACCTCGAGCACCGCGACGTCGGGTTCGTCAGGGGTGAGCCGCTGGGCGCGCTCGAAAGCAGCCTTGGCAGCGGCGGCATCGCCGGTGTCGGCGGCGATCATGCTCAGCCGGCGCCAGCCCGACGACTGCACCGCCACCCCGCCCTTGGCCACCATGGCCTCGGCGAGCTGCTTGCGCTTGCGCGGGTGGTTCTGGTCGAGGTAGATGTCGCACAGCAGGTCGAGCAAGGGCGCGCACGCCGCCGGCCACGGTGCCGGCAGCTTCACCCATGGTTCCAGCAGCGCCCGCGCGTCGCGGTCATTGCCTTCTTCGCGCAGGCTGAAGGCCGCTGCCTCCACCAGGCGCGGCGGTACCGGCGTGCCCGGCAGTTCAGGCCAGCGCCCGCGCCCCATCTCCATGACCATGAACGCGCCAAGGGTGTCGCTCTCGAAGGCCGGCACGGCCTCGAACAGGCGCGAGCAGCAATGCTTGAACTTGCGGCCGGAGCTGCAGATGCAGGGCTCGTTGCGCCCGGGCAGCGGCAGACGCCGAGGCACGTAGTCCTGCTGCGGCAGCGGCACCATCGAGGCGATGGCCCAGGCAAAGCTGCGAAAGAACTGCGACTGCTGGCGCGCCGCCTCGGCAGCAGGCTGGCCCGGCACATCCTCGAACAAGCCGGCAAAGATTTTCGGGCCGGCCAACGCCAGATGCTCGATGAAGCGCTGCGGGTCGGGGTCGTCGAGCAGGCGGCGCACCGAGTGGCGCATCAGCGCCTCGATCAGCGCCTCATGCTCGGCAGGCATGTCCTCGGCCCCGATGTCGTCGTCCATCACAACCAGCCCGCCCTTGTGTTGTGCACCCAAACCCAAGAGTCTAGGCGGGCGCACCAGGATGCGGTCCGTAGACCTGCGCCTCGCTCCAGGCCAGCGCCGCCATCTCCACCCGGCGCAGGTGCGGCTCGCTGGGCATCAGGAACTCGTCCAGCTGCGGCGGCGCCACGGCGGTAGCACTGAGCATGGCGTGCACCTGGCCGCGGTGGTGCGTCTGGTGCATGAAGAGATGGGCCAGCACGTGCGCCGCGGCGTCCACCTGCCAGCGGCCCTGGTCACGCGGCATGCGCACGCGCTGGTCGAGCGCGGCGCCGTCGGCAGCATCGAGCCAGGCGATCAGGCGTTCATCACTCGCGCGCTGGCGTTGCGCCAGCTCGGGCAGCGTGGCCGCGGAGCGGAAGGCGGCCCAGCGTTCATCGCCGTCGGTCTGCCCATGCAGCACGCCGACGTAATACTCGTCCACACCGACGATGTGGTTCAGCGTCCCCATCAGCGTGGGGAAGAAGGCCGTGCGCGGCGCCTGCAACTCGTCGGCGCTCAGCGACGACATCGCCGCGTGCAGGCGCAAGTTGGCCATGCGGTTGGCGCGTGCCTGGATGCGCAGCAGCGTCAGCGCTTCCACGCGCCGCCCTCAGAACGGCCCCTGGCCGAGCCAGCGTTCGATCTGCGGCTTGCGGTCGTTGCCCCAGAAGGGCTCGCCGTCGATGATGAAGAAGGGGCCGCCGAAGACGCCGAGCGCGATGGCTTCGTCGTTGGCCCGCTTCAGCCGCGCTTTCCACACCGGATCGTTCCAGACGGCCGCGGCCTGCTCGGCGTCCAGGCCGTGTCTGGCCGCCAGCGCCTGCAGCGCGGCCGGCTCGTGCAGCGGCACGCCGCCGGCGAACATGGCGCGCAGCCCGGCGCTGGCCCATGCCGCAGCGGCTTCGGCGCCCTGTGTGTCGTGCAGCCACCAGAACAGGCGCGCGGCGTTCTGGGTCGGGATGGGAAACGCCGTCGGCGCCGTGTAGGGCAGGCCCTCGAAGCGCGCCGAACGTGCGAAGTCGCGCAGCGAGTAGCCACCCTTGAGCGGGTGGTCCACCGGCGGCCGCAACTCGGCGGCCTGGAACGTGGCGCCCAGCAGCACGGCGTGGCGGCGCACGGTGCGGCCGTGGCGCGCGGCCACGGCGTCGACCCACTCGTTGGCGATGTAGGAATAGGGCGACGAGAAGTCGAACCAGAAGTCGATGGGCGCTTTCATGACAGCACCTTAAGGGCTGGGCGCGGCGCCGTCCATCGGGGGCGGGCCTGGGCGCAGGAGGTGTTCATTCGGCCTGGATGCCGCGCGAACGGATGATGTCGCCCAGGATGGCGGCCTCGGCCTTCACGCGCAGGCGCAGGCCCTCGGGCGAACTGCCCTGCACCTGCCAGCCGGCGTTGAAGAGGCGTTGCCGAACTTCAGGTTCGCGCCATCGCGATGGCAGCTCGCGCGCCAGGCGCTGCTGCGCGGCCTGGCTCAGTCGCGCCGGGCCCACCAGGGCCACCCAGACTTCGAGTTCGCCCAGCTTCACGCCCAGGTCAGCCAGCGGCGCCACATCGGGGGCCAGCGTGCTGCGCCCGCCCGTCAGCCCGATGGCCTTGAGCCTGCCCGCGCGCACCTGCGGCAGCGCCAGCCCCGGCGGCACCAGCGCAGCCTGGATCTGGCCGCCGATGAGCGCCGTCAGCACCGCCGGGTTGCCGTTGTAGGGCACGTGCACGGCGTCAAAGCCGGCGCGGCTCTTCACGAGTTCCATGCCCAGGTGGCCCACCGAGCCGACGCCCACCGAGCCGTAGCTCCAGGCGCTGCCGGTGGCCCGCGCGGCGGCGAAGAACCCGCCGCCGCCGGGCTGGTCGGCCGGCGCCACCAGCACCAGCGGCGCCGTGGCCAGCAGGCTCAGCAGGCTGAAGTCGCTGGCGGGGTCGAAGGGCAGCCGGGGGTTCAGCAGCTTCGCCGAGGTGAGATTGCCGTTGATGACGACGCCCAGGGTGTGGTCGTCACCGGCCTTGGCCACCTGGTCGGCCGCCAGATTGCCCGAGGCACCCGGCTTGTTCTCGACGATCACCGTCTGCCCGAAGGCCTGGCCCAGCACATCGGCCAGCGCCCGTGCCGCGATGTCGGGCGTGGACCCACCCGGGAAGCCGACCACGATGCGCAGGGGCCGCGTGGGCCAGGCCGGCGCCGCGGCTGGTGCTGCAAGCGTGCCGCCGGCCAGCAGGGCCAGCAGGCCGGTGACGAGGCTACGGCGGGCGGTCTTGGGCATGCGCGATTCCGGGGCCGAAGGGCGCGCAGTATCGGTGATGCTCCGCGGGCTAGCATGCTTCATGCTGTGGCTGGAAGTCCTCATCGCCCTGGCCGCCGTAGCGGTGGCGCTGGCCCTGCGGCCTTGGCGCGCTGCCGTGCCGCCCTGGCCGGCGCTGGCCTGGTGGGCGCTGCTGCCGGTGTTCTGGAACGCCGACCGCTTGTCGGCACAACCGGTGCTGCAGCCCCTGGCCGGCAGCTGCCTGCTGATGCTGATGCTGGGCTGGCCGCTGGCGGTGCTGATGCTGCTGCCGGTGGCCGCCGCGACCTGGCTGCTGGCCGGCGCGCCCGGGGCCGACGCCCTGCAGCGCCTGGTGTGGCTGGGCATCGTGCCGGTGACGCTGGCCATGGGCCTGGGCGCGGCCTTGCGGCGTTGGCTGCCCCATCACCTCTTCGTCTACACCCTGGGCCGCGGCTTCTTCGCCACCGGGTTGGCGGTGGCCCTGGCCGGCGCGCTGTCGGTGGCCCTGCACGGTGTGCCGCCGGGGCTGCAGGCCGAAGACCTGATGCTGGCCCGCGGGCTGGTGGCCTCGGGTGACGCCTTCATCACCGGCATGCTGGTGGCCATCTTCGTGGCCTATCGCCCGCACTGGCTGGCCACCTACGCCGACCGCATCTACCTGCCGCGCAGTTGATGTTTATGCCGGCTGCGCGCGGTCGAAGCGCTCCAGCACGTGGCGCGCCATGCCCTTGGCCAGTTCGTCCTCGCCGTGGAACACCGCGCCCAGGCCCTCGGCGCGCAGCAGCACCGACTCGGCTTCGTTGTGCGTGCACAGCACCACCTCCACGCCAGGGTTGAGCGCGCGTGCCGTGGCCACCATCTGGCGCACACCCAGCGGGTCGGGCGTGGTGATGACGAGCATCGCAGCTTCGGCGATGTGCGCCTGGATCAGTACGGCGGGGTCGGTGGCGTCACCCGACACCGCGGCCACGCCGCGCCGCCGCAGGTCTTCCACGCGCTCGCGGTTCTGCTCGGCCACGACACAGGGGATGCCGCGCGCGGCCAGGGCATCGACCAGGCGCCGGCCGATGCGGCCGCAGCCCACCAGCACGACCTGGCCCTCCAGGAACTGGCGCTCCGTGCTCATGGGCAGTTCGGCATAAGGGTCGTCGCGCGCTTCGAGCCGGCGCGCGAAGGCCGAGCGCGCCAGCACCCAGGCCCGGAAGGGCGCGATGGCGGCAAACACGAAGGGGTTGAGCGCGATGGAGATCAGCGCGCCGGCCAGCACGAGGCTCATGGCTTCGGCCGGCAGCAGGCCCAGGGCCAGGCCCATGCCGGCCAGGATGAAGGAGAACTCGCCGATCTGTGCGAGGCTGGCCGCCACCGTGAGCGCCGTGTTGAGCGGATAGCGCAGGGCCAGCACCAGGGCCGCGGCGGCCACCGACTTGCCCACCACCACGATGGCCACCACCGCCAGCACGCGCAGCGGTTGCTCCACCAGCACACGCGGTTCGAAGAGCATGCCCACGGCGACGAAGAACAGCACCGCGAAGGCGTCGCGCAGCGGCAGCGACTCCGCGGCGGCGCGGTGGCTGAATTCCGACTCCCGCATGACCATGCCGGCGAAGAAGGCCCCCAGCGCGAAGGACACGCCGAACAGTGCCGCCGCACCGTAGGCGATGCTGATGGCCGCGGCCACCACCGCCAGCGTGAAGAGCTCGCGCGAACCGGTGGCCTGCACCTGCCACAGCACCCAGGGCAGCACGCGGCGGCCGGCAATGAGCATGATGGCCACGAAGGCCGACACCTGCAGCAAGGTCAGCCCGATCGCCTGCCACAGCGGCGCTGCATCGGGCGCCGCAGCCGTACCGCCCAGCACCCCGGCCAGTGGCGGCATCAGTACCAGCACCAGCACGGTGGCCAGGTCCTCCACCACCAGCCAGCCGACGGCGATGCGGCCGTTCATGCTGTCCAGGCTGCGCCGCGCCTCCAGCGCCTTCAGCAGCACCACCGTGCTGGCGCACGACAGGCACAGACCGAAGACCAGCGCCGCGCCCCAGGACCAGCCCCAGAACAGGCCGACGCCCAGACCCAGCAGCGTGGCGATGCTCATCTGCACCACCGCGCCCGGCACCGCGATGCGCCGCACGGCCAGCAGATCCTTCAGCGAGAAATGCAGCCCCACGCCGAACATCAGCAGCATGACGCCGATCTCCGACAGCTGCGCGGCGATGGCCACGTCGGCCACGAAGCCCGGCGTGGCCGGGCCGATGACGATGCCGGCCCCCAGGTAGCCCACCAGCGCCGGCAGCTTCAGGCGTTCGGCCGCGAAGCCGAGCAGCAGGGCCAGCCCGAAGCCTGCCGCCAGCGTGGTGATGAGCGAGACGTTGTGTTCCACCGGCCGAGCCTAACCGCTCAGCGGCGCCAGAACGCCGGTGTGAACAGCACCAGCACGCTCAGCAGCTCCAGCCGGCCCAGCACCACGGGGTTGACCACGTTGGGGTGCACGATGCGCACCAGCTCGCGCCGCGCCTGCTTCACCATCAGCAGCATGCGGATCATCTTGATGCCGCCGCCAGTGCTGCCGGCGCAGGTGGCAAAGCAGCCCAGCAGGATCATCAGCAGCGGCGCGAAGAGCGGCCACTGCGCATAGTCGTGCGTCGCGAAGCCACCCGTGGTGGCCACCGAGACGACGTGGAAGGCGCTGTGGCGCAGCGCCTGCCAGGGGTTGCTGAACTCGCCGTTCCAGACCAGGAAGACGGCGATGAGCAGCGTGCTGCCCAGCAGCACGCAGTAGAAGGCGCGCACCTCGGTGTTGCGCCAAAGAAGGGCCAGCGAGCGCGAGCGCCAGACCACGAAGTACAGCAGCAGGTTGACGCCCGACAGCACCATGAACACGATGGCAATGGCCTCCAGGAGCGGCGAATTCCAGTAGCCGAAGCTGGCGTCGTGCGACGAGAAACCGCCCAGGCTGACCGTGCTGCACATGTGCATGAAGGCGTCGGGCCAGCTCATGCCGGCGGTGCCGTAGGCGAAGAAGCAGGCCAGCGACAGGCTGGCGTAGGCGACCCAGATCACGCGCGCGGTGTCGGCGATACGCGGCGTCAGCTTCTGGTCCTTCATCGGCCCAGCGACCTCGGCCTTGAACAGCTGAGAGCCGCCCACGCCCAGCAGCGGCAAGATGGCCACCGCCAGCACGATGATGCCCAGGCCGCCCACCCAGGTCATGAAGCAGCGCCAGACGTTGACCGACAGCGGCAGGTCGTCCAGCCCCGCCAGCGCCGTGGCACCGGTGGCGGTGAAGGCCGACATGGCTTCGAAGTAGGCGTCGGTGATGCGGAGGTCGGGCAGCGCCAGCAGCAGCGGCAGCGCACCGAACACCGGCAGCGTGAGCCAGGTCATGCCCACCAGCACGAAGCCGTCGCGCGGTTGCAGTTCGCGGCGGAAGCGGCGGGTGGCCAGGCTCATGGCCAGGCCGCACACGGCCGTCACGGCAATGGCGTGCAGGAAGGCCTGCTCGGCCGCGTCGTGATGCCACAGCGCGAAGGCCAGCGGCACCAGCAGCAGCAGCGCGAACAGCAGCACCATGCGGCCGACCAGCGCAATGACGGGGAGCAGGCCCATCAGCGAACGTTCATCAGAACAGGAAAGTCGCGCTGACCTGGAACAGCTTTTCCACCTCGCGCACCATGCGCTTGCGCGGCACGAAGATGATGACGTGGTGGTTGGGCATGACCACCGTGTCGTGGTGGGCGATGATGACCTCGGGCCTGGCCTCGCTGCCCGCATCGCTGCCGTCGCTGCGGTGCAGGCCGCGCACGATGGCGCCGACCTGCGCACCCTGGGGCAAACCCACTTCATCGATGCGGCGGCTGGCCATGCGGCAGGTCTTGCGGTCGCCGCGCACGATAGCCTCCAGCGCCTCGGCGGCGCCGTGGCGCAGGCTGTGCACCGCTTCCACGTCGCCGCACCGCACATAGGCCAGCAGCTCGCCGATGACGGCATGGCTGGGCGAGATGGCGATGTCGATCTGCGTGCCCTGCACCAGGTCGGCATAGGCGCGGCGGTTGATGACCGCCAGCACGCGCTTGGCGCCCAGGCGCTTGGCCAGCAGGCAAGCCATGATGTTGTCCTCGTCGTCGCTGGTCAGCGCCAGGAAGAGGTCCATCTGGTCGACGTTCTCGTC